>CAIJTR010000067.1 GCA_903823665.1 uncultured Rhodospirillales bacterium | reverse complement strand
GCTTTGGACCCGCGAGAGGGGCCGGGTGCTGCTGTGGTCGCATGTGACGCGGTTTGGCACCGTGATGCTCATTCCGATGGAAGGCCCGTGGCTGCAGCGGATTGAGGCTTTGGCTGCGCCATCTGCTGCGTGGAGCCTATCGTGGCGTTTGGCGCCGTCTGTTTTTTCAGAATTTTCTTTGGATGGCTTGGGTGCTACGCCGAATTGCGCCTTATTCGTTGCGTTATCGTAATATAATGGCCGTTCAGAGCGCGTCGAAATCCACCACGACGCGGGCGGTGGTGGGTTTGGCTTGGCAGGTGAGGACGAAGCCCTGGGCGAGTTCCCAGGGTTCGAGGGAGTAATTGGCGTCCATGGTGACGCTGCCCTCGGTGATACGGGCGCGACAGGTGGAGCACATGCCACCTTTGCAGGCGAAGGGCAGGTCGATCCCGGCGCGGAGTGCTGCGTCGAGGACTGATTCGCCTTCGGCCATCGGGGCCTCGCGGGTTTTGCCGTCCACGATGATGGTGGCGATGTGGGCGGGGGTGGCTTCGGGGTTGATGGCGGGTTTCGAGCGGGGTGCGCCTTGGTGGATTGAGATGAAGCGTTCGGTGTGGATGCTGGCGTCTGGGAGGCCGATTTCGCGCAGCGTGGCCTCGGCGGTTTCGATCATGGCGGCGGGACCGCAGATATAGGCGTGGTCGATGTCCGCGGCCGGGATGATGGTGGTGAGCAGGCGGCGGATTTTGTCGGCGTCGAGATGACCGTTGAGGATTTCAATGTCCTGCTGCTCGCGGCTGAGGACGTGGAAGAGCGAGAGCCTGCCGAGATGGCGGTCTTTCAGGTCTTCGAGTTCCTGGCGGAACAAAATCTCGTCCACGCTGCGGCTGCCGTAGAAGAGGGCGAAGCTGCTGCTGAGTTCGGAGGCGAGCACGCCGTGGATGATCGACAGGATGGGCGTGATGCCGGAGCCTGCGGCGATGCCGACGTGAAGCCTGCCATCGTCCGGGACGGGGCCGGGGCCGAAGCGGCCGGTGGGGGTCATCACCTCGATGGTGTCGCCGGGTGCGAGGCTGGTGTTGATCCAGGTGGAGAATGTGCCGCCCTCGATCTGGCGGACGGCGACGCGCAGGGTGCCGTCGGACGGGGCGGAGCAGATGGAGTAGGAGCGGCGAATGTCCTCGCCCTCGATCGTGGCGCGGAGCGTGAGGTATTGGCCGGGGGTGAAGCGGTAGGCGGTGGTGAGATCGGGCGGCACGTCGAAGCGCAGCGACACGGCTCCGGGGGTTTCGCGTTTGATGGCGGCGATGCCTAGGGGGTGGAAGCGGGGCGGTTCGGTCATGGGCTTTTCAGTGGCATTTGAAATAATCGAATGGCTCGCGGCAGGCATTGCAGCGCCAAAGCGCCTTGCAGCTGGTGGAGCCGAATTCGGCGAGGCGGCTGGTGTGGGTGGAGGCGCAGCGCGGGCAGGGGACTTCTTCGACGGCGAACAGCGCGCGGCGACCGGCGCCTTTTGCGCCGCCGATGGCTGGAGGGGCGATGCCGTATTCGGTGAGTTTGCGGCGGCCTTCGTCGGTCAGCCAATCGGTTGTCCAGGCGGGGGAGAGGATGGTGGTGATGCGGTGCGGCGTGAGGCCTGCTGCGTCGAGTGCGGTTTGGATTTCGAGTGCGATCATGTTCATCGCCGGGCAGCCGGAATAGGTGGGGGTGATGACGATTTCGATGGTGTCGCCGTCGTCGCGCACATCGCGCAGCACGCCGAGATCGGCGATGGTGAGGACGGGGATTTCTGGATCGCAGACGCTGGCTGCGGCTTGCCAGGCTTGGTCACGCCGGGAGGGCATCACCAGGTGGCATTCGGGATGAGGCGCTGGACGTATTGCAGTTCCGTTAGCAGATGGCCGAATGCCTCGCTGTGCCGGCCTTGCCTGCCGCCTGTGTGCATCCAGGCTTTGGCGGGGATTTCGATTGTGGCTTGCGTGAGGGTTTGGGTGACGGTGGCCGTCCATTGCGGGCGGACGCTCTCCGGGTCGGTGGCGATGGCTTGGGCGATGAGGGCCTGCTCGCCTTCGTCGGTGGTGAATAGTTCGCCGGTGGTGGGCCAGAGAATTTCGAGGGCTGCGGCGAGGCGGCGGTGGCTTTCGGCGGTGCCGTCGCCGAGGCGGAGCATCCATTCGGCGCTGTGGCGGAGGTGGTAGGCCATCTCCTTTTCCGACTTGGCGGCGATGGCGGCGAGGGTGGCGTCGGGTGAGGTCATCATCGCTTGCCAATACGGATAGGCGAAGGCGGCATAGAGGAATTGGCGCAGCATGGTGTGCGCGAAATCACCGTTGGGTTGCTCGGTGAGGAGGAGGTTTTCGTAGTCGCGCTCGATGCGGCGATAGGCGAAATCATCTTCGTTGCGCCCCACGCCTTCTACTTCGCCCGCGTAGGTGTAGAGCGCGCGGGCCTGGCCGAGGAGGTCTAGGCCCATGTTGGCCAGGGCCATGTCCTCCTCCATCATGGGCGCGTGGCCGCACCATTCGGAGAGGCGGTGGCCGAGGATGAGCGCGTCATCGGCTCTGCGGAGGACGTAGCGAAGTAAAGGCGAGGCGGCGGGCATCACATATGGCCCACTTCATCCGGGATTTCGTAGAAGGTGGGGTGGCGGTAGGGCTTGGACGCCGTGGGCTCGAACAGCATCTCGCGGTCCTGCGGGTCGGACGCTGTGATGGAGGCGGTGGGAACGACCCAGATCGACAGGCCTTCACCCCTGCGCGTGTAGAGGTCTCGCGCGGCTTGCAAAGCGAGGGTGGCGTCGGCGGCGTGCAGGGAGCCGACGTGTTTGTGGGCCAAGCCATTGCGGGAGCGGATGAAGACTTCCCAGATGGGCGTGTTCGGTGTGGGCATCGTCTCGTCAGGCCGCCTGCTTTTCGGTCTGATTTTTGGGGGCGCGCTTGGCGGCGAACGCGGCGGCGGCTTCGCGGACCCAGGCCCCCTCGTCATGCGCCCGGCGGCGGGCAGCGAGGCGTTCGCGGTTGCACGGGCCGCCGCCGGCGATGACGCGGTGGAATTCGTCCCAGTCGATCGGGCCGTGATGCCACACGCCGTCGATTTGTTTCAGCTCTGGATCGGGGAGGGTGAGGCCGAGGATCTCGGCCTGTGGCACGGTGGCGTTGATGAATTTCTGCCGCAGCTCGTCATTCGAGAAGCGCTTGATCTTCCAGCGCATGGACATGTCAGAGTGCTGGGATTGCGTGTCCGGCGGCCCGAACATCATCAGGCACGGCCACCAGAAGCGGTTGAGCGCATCCTGCGCCATCGCCTTCTGCTCGGCATTGCCGCGGCAGAGGGTGAGCATGATTTCATAGCCCTGGCGCTGGTGGAAGCTCTCCTCCTTGCAGACGCGGATCATGGCGCGGGCATAGGGGCCATAGGAGCAACGGCAGAGCGGGATTTGGTTCATAATCGCGGCCCCATCGACCAGCCAGCCGATGGCACCCATGTCCGCCCAGGTCAGCGTTGGGTAGTTGAAGATGGAGGAGTATTTGGCACGACCGGACAGCAGCTGGTCCACCAGCTCCTCACGCGACGTGCCCAGCGTTTCGGCGGCGGCGTAGAGGTAGAGGCCGTGGCCGCATTCATCCTGCACTTTGGCGAGCAGGGCGGCTTTCCGGCGCAAGGACGGCGCGCGGGTGATCCAGTTGCCCTCGGGCAGCATGCCGACGATTTCGGAATGCGCGTGCTGAGAGATTTGGCGGGTGAGGGTGCGGCGATAGGCCTCGGGCATCCAGTCATTCGCCTCGATCCGCTCCTCAGCGTCGATGCGGGCCTGGAAGCGGGCGGCGGCTTCGGCGTTGTCCGCCTCGCGCGGGGCTGATTCTGGCTGTTGGTTCAGTGCCTGGGTGTACATGTCTCGGCCTCCCCCTCGTTATCTGGGAATATATCACAACCGGGCCAGAACCAACGTGTGTGGCGTGCTGCTGCTATCTCCCCAACTTCACGCAAGTGTGACATATCGGGGTCATAACAAGACCACCGCCCGGCGAAGGAAACGCGATCTTGAACTCTGACCTTGCCATTGCGCGCAGCGTTACGTTGCGGCCGATTGCTGAGATTGCGGCGAAAGCGGGCATTCCGGAGGCGGCGTTGGAGCCGTTTGGCCGGACCAAGGCGAAGATCAGCTTCGATTTCATCCGCTCGCAGCAGGATCGGCCTGACGGGGCGCTGGTGTTGGTGACCGGCATCAGCCCGACGCCAGCCGGGGAGGGCAAGACCACGACGACGGTGGGGTTGGGGGATGCGCTGGCGGCCTCCGGTGCATCGACGATGATTTGCTTGCGCGAGCCGAGCCTGGGGCCGTGTTTTGGTGTGAAGGGGGGGGCTGCCGGTGGCGGCTGGGCGCAGATTGGGCCGATGGAGGACATCAACCTTCATTTCACCGGCGATTTCCACGCCATCACTTCGGCGCACAACCTGCTGTCGGCGATGATCGACAATCACATCTACTGGGGCAACGAGCTGGGGATTGACCCCAAGCGCGTGACCTGGCGGCGGGTGATGGACATGAATGACCGCGCGCTGCGGTCGCTGGTGACGGGGCTGGGGGCAGCGAACGGTGAGGCGCGGGAGGATGGGTTTGACATCACGGTCGCCTCCGAAGTGATGGCGGTGTTCTGCCTGGCACGGGATGTGGCGGATCTGCAGGCGCGGCTGGCGCGGATTATCATCGGCAGCAGGCGGGATGGCAGCTTCATCACGGCGGGGGATTTGAAGGCGGATGGCGCAATGGCGGTGCTGTTGCAGACCGCATTGATGCCGAATTTGGTGCAAAGCCTGGCGGGCACGCCGGCGCTGGTGCATGGCGGGCCGTTTGCCAATATTGCCCATGGCTGCAACTCGCTCATTGCCACGCGGTTTGGGCTGAAGCTGGCCGACGTGGTGGTGACGGAGGCTGGGTTTGGTGCGGATTTGGGGGCTGAGAAGTTCCTCGACATCAAAAGCCGCGCCGGTGGGTTGCAGCCTTCTTGTGCTGTGGTGGTGGCGACGGTGCGGGCGCTGAAGATGCATGGCGGGGTGGCGAAGTCTGCCCTTGGGGCTGAGGACGTGGTGGCCGTTTCGCGCGGGATGGTCAATCTGCTGCGGCATGTGGCGAATATGCAGAGCTTTGGCCTGCCGGTGGTGGTGGGGCTGAACCGGTTCACGTCGGACACTCAGGCGGAGATTGCCGAGGTTCAGCGCGGGCTGGATGCGATTGGTGTGGAGATGGCGCTTTGCACGCATTGGTCCGATGGGGCAGCGGGGGCTGCGACGTTGGCCGCGATGGTGCAGCGGCATATTGCTGCGAAATCGGCAAAGTTCACGCCGCTTTATCCGGATGAGATGCCGCTTGCCGACAAAATCCGCACCATCGCACAGCGGATTTATCATGCGGCGGATGTGGCGGTGGCACCCGCGGCTGCGAAGAAGCTGAAAGCCTGGGAGGCCGCAGGCTTCGGCCATCTGCCGGTTTGCATCGCCAAGACGCAGTATAGTTTCAGCGTGGACCCAACCGCACTTGGGGCCCCGAGTGGGCATGTTGTGCCGGTGCGCGAGGTAAGGCTTTCGGCGGGTGCCGGGTTTGTGGTGGCGATTTGCGGGGACATTATGACGATGCCCGGCCTGCCGCGACATCCAGCTGCTGAGACGATTGCGCTGGATGCCAATGGCGAGGTGCAAGGGCTGTTCTGACGCGGGGCTAAGATTGCTCCCGCCGCTCAGCAGTGCGGCCGATGCGGGTGAGGAACTCGATCTGCCAGCGCATTTCGTCTTGCGTGAGGGGAAAGCTGCCATCGTCTTTTGGGTGCAGCACCTCATCTGGCGGCAGGCGCAGCAATAGGGTTTGGAGCACACCTGCGCATTGCATGGTGAACTCGGCCTGCCAGATCAGGCTGACCAAGCCTTTGGCACTGCGCAGCGAGGCCGCCCGTTCGACCACGCTAGGCAGCACTTTTGCGGCGTGGGCGAGGACGGCGGTGCATAGCCGCACCTCCCCGCGCCGGGCGGTGGCAATGAGAGTTGGCTCATTGATCTTGCCTTCGTTGGCCATTTCTTCAACGAGTTGAGCGGTGTCATTCGGTAGGGGGGCGGGCTCGGCGCTGGGTGACGTCGCGGAGCGATCCGCCTCCAGCGCCCGGCGCAGCCTGGTTTCTAACTCACTGGTCAGTTCTGCTGGTAGGTCCATCCGTTGAGACAATTCGGCGAGCAGGCTGGCGGAGATCATCTCGCTCAACGCGGTGGCAGCCCTTGGCGAGAGCTGCGGCCTGCGGACCATCAGCGCATGCCAGGATTTCTGTGCGGCCGCCTTGGCGATCAGTGCATCGAGCGTGGCCTCACCGATTGCATCCCCATTTTTCTCCAGCAGGCTCGCAATGGCTCGGTTGTCGTGTGATTCAGCGATGGCATCGGCGATGAAGGCGGAGAGCCGGGGCCTGCGGGCGATTGCGGTGATAGTGTGCGTGCCGGCGGGGCTGGTCACCAGCGACAGCAAATCAGCATCGGACAGAAGGGGCGAGAAATGGATCATCGGCTCTGACACCGATGCTGCCTTATCCTGTGCAAGCTGCAGGACGAGAGCATGCGGCGCGCAATCCATCTCCTTGATGACGCTGGCGATGGCGGCGCGCACCCGGATGGTGGCGTCCGCCGCCAGCAGCGACAAAATGTCATGGACGTGGTGGCCCGCTGCATTGAGTTGCGGCGTGGGCAGGCTGGGCAGCAGCATTGCCAGACGCTGGCCGAGCAGAGCGCGGACGCGGTCATCTGGATCATGCGCTATCAGTTGTGCCAGCACCGTTGATGCCGCCGGGTTGAGCGCAAGCGATGCGCGCACCACCAACGCATCATCCTGGGCCAGGGCGCGCAGAGCGTCAGGAGGGGTTTTTTCATCAGCGGCCATGCGCACGCGGGCGTTTTCATTGAGCTGCGCCATATCCAGCATGACGTCTGTAGCCGGGCCGCTCATCAGGTTTCATCCTGACGCGAGACACGCCAATGCCCGCGGCCGGCACGTTTGACTTCGTACATCACGCGGTCTGCGCGCTGGGTTAGTGCCTCGACATCTTCACCGCGCCCCGGCCATCGTGTGGCGATGCCGATCGACATCGTGAGTGGCGGCGCGCCGTCCGTTGCCAGATGGGCGAGTATTTTGGGTCCTTCGACACGCAGTTCCTCCGCGCGTTCGGCCGCTGAAAACTCATCTGTGTTGTCCATCCACAGGGCAAATTCATCGCCGCCGAGGCGGGCCACGAGATCCTGCGGGCGGACAGCGGCACGCAGCAATGCGGCTGTGAGACAGAGCGCCTCGTCCCCGGCATCATGGCCGATGCTGTCGTTCAATGCCTTGAAGTGATCAAGGTCGATGAACAGCAACGTTCCGGGAGCCTCGTCGCGTTCCAGCCGGTCGATGCGCCGGTTCATTTCGTCGAAAAAGGCGCGACGGTTGAGCAGGCTGGTAAGCGGGTCTGTGCGGGCCTGATGAACCATCTCCCGCTGGATCGACTCGTGTTCGAGGATGACGCGAATGATCCCGGTGGCCGACGAGCTTAGCGTGACGTCATCCGAATCGAAGGCCCGTGCGCCCGGCCCGCGCCATGCCAACAACCCGGCTCGTGCGCCAAACCGGGTTTGGCAGGGACAGACCAGCAATTCCGGCCCCCCCGCCATACTGGAAAGGCTCGGTTCGGCTGGTTTGTGTTGCAGCAGCGAGAGCGCGCGTTCGAGCACTTCGGCCAAGCCGCTGCCGGCCTCATGCAAAACGCTGGGGAGTTGGTCGTGGTCGTGCAGCTCGATCACGGCAATGCCCTCCAGCCCCAAAGCGGTTACCACGGAGTCGAGGGCCGCGTTCATCATGCGGGGAGCCAGCACCTCCTGGCGCATCCGCCATAGAATGTGATCGAGCACCTCTCCGCGCCGAAGCGATGTTGCAATGGCAGCGTCACAGCCATCCTGTGCCGAGACATCCTGGCCAATGCCACGTGCCCCCATGCCGCAACCATTGGCATCGAGAAGAGGGGCGGAGGCGAACGCCACCGGCACGCTGCTGTTATCCGGCCGCTTCAGCCATACCCGGCGGCGCTGAACGGCTGAGTTGGGCCGGAACGGATTGAAATTCTGTGAGAACGCGCTGCCGGCCAGCAATATTTCCGCCGGATGGCCCAGCAAGGCTGAGACTGGCCAGCCCAGCACTGGATCGGGGGCCAGAAATACCAGCCTGCCGCTCGCATCCGTCTCAAACACGATGTCACCGGCCATCAATGCAATATCGCGCCAGCGCTGCCGGCTTTCGAGCAGGGCACCGTGCAGGTTTTCGTCGCGCATATTCTCATCGCCGGCCCCGGCGCGAGGGTCGAAATGAGGAGCGTGCGGCCCGGTATCGGCGTGGGGCGGCTCTGGCTGGACGACGATCTGGTTCATGGTGACCCGGAACTGCAATGCACCCCATCTGACGCTCAAACGGTAAAAAGAGGGTTACGATCTCCGTACCTCGCCATCGCTACGGAATTGACACGACGCGTCTGCCTGCACATGGTCCGCGGCGCTTTCCCTCACTCTCCCGGCACGGAGCCGCCCGCATGACCGAAGCCAGCCTGCAATCCACCATTGAGCAGCTTTGGGAGGCACGCGACACGCTGTCCTCGGCCACAACCGGCGCTGCGCGGGACGCTGTGGAGCAGGCGCTGGCCAAGCTGGAGACGGGTGAGTTTCGTGTGGCGGAGCCCTCGGCGTCTGGCTGGGTGGTCAATGAATGGCTGAAGAAGGCCGTGCTGCTGTCGTTCCGGCTTCAGGATTCGGGCCGGATGCCGGGGGCTGGTGGCTCGGATGTGTGGGACAAGGTGCCGATGCTGACCGAGGGTTGGGGCGAGAACCGGTTCCGTGAGGCTGGGTTTCGCATGGTGCCGGGTGCGGTTGTGCGCCGCTCCGCGTTTATTTCGCCCGGCGTGGTGCTGATGCCGAGCTTTGTGAATCTTGGTGCCTATGTTGGTCGCAACACGATGGTCGATACCTGGGCGACGGTTGGCAGCTGCGCGCAGATCGGTGCGAATTGCCATTTGTCTGGTGGCGTAGGGATCGGTGGCGTGCTGGAGCCGTTGCAGGCGGCACCGACGATTATCGAGGATGATTGCTTCATCGGCGCGCGTTCGGAAGTGGTTGAGGGCGTGGTGGTGGAGCGTGGTTCGGTGCTGTCGATGGGCGTGTTCATCTCGGCGAGCACGAAGATTGTCGATCGGGCGACGGGGGAGACATTCGTGGGCCGGGTGCCCGCTTATTCCGTGGTGGTGCCGGGCACGCTGCCGGGCAAGCCGTTCCCGGATGGCACACCGGGGCCGTCTTTGTCCTGTGCAGTGATTGTGAAGCGGGTGGATGCTCAGACACGGTCGAAAACCTCGATCAATGATTTGCTGCGCGATTGATGCAGGCGCTTGAGCTGGCGCCCCTCGCTTTGGCGCAAGGGTTGATCCGTTGCGCCTCGGTGACGCCGGCGGATGAGGGCGCGCAGGCGTTTTTGGCTGGGGCGCTGGAGCAGCTTGGCTTCGCGGTGACGCATCTGCCGTTCGGCACGACGCCCAATTTGTTTGCCCGCATCGGCACGCAAGGCCCGCATTTCTGCTTTGCCGGGCATACCGATGTGGTGCCGGCGGGTGATGGCAATTGGTCTGCCGGGGCGTTCGGTGGCGACGTGCGGGACGGCGTGCTGTTCGGGCGTGGCGCTTGCGACATGAAGGGGGCGATTGCTGCCTTTGTGGCGGCCTGTGCGACCCGTTTGGCTACGCCTTTGAATGGGTCTATCAGCCTGTTGATCACTGGCGATGAGGAAGGCCCGGCGACCGACGGCACGGTCAAAGTGCTCGATTGGATGGCGGAGCACGGGCAGATCCCTGATTTCTGTCTGGTGGGCGAGCCTACCAATCCGCGGGCGTTGGGTGATGTGATCAAGATTGGGCGGCGCGGCAGTTTGAATGCGGAGATTATCGTTCACGGCATTCAGGGGCACGCGGCGTATCCGCATTTGGCGGACAATCCTGTGCATCGGCTGGTGCAGGTGTTGCAGGCGCTGACTGCGGCACCGTGTGATGCTGGCACCGAATGGTTCGAGCCGACGACGTTGCAGGTGACGAGTGTGGATGTGGGCAACCTCGCCACCAATGTTATTCCGGCGCAGGCGCGTGCGATGCTGAATATGCGGTTCAATGATCTGCACACCGGGGCAGGGCTGACAGAGTGGCTGCGCGCGGCCATCAAGCGGTATGCGGAGCGGTTTGAGCTGAATGTGTCGATTTCCGGTGAGAGCTTTCTAACCCAGCCTGGGCCTGCGGTCGAGAAGTTGAGTTCGGCTATTGCCGACGTGACTGGGCGCACGCCAAAGCTGGACACTGGGGGCGGCACGTCTGACGCACGATTCATCGCACGGTTCTGTCCGGTAGCGGAGTTTGGGTTGGTTGGGGCGACCATGCACAAGATCGACGAATCTGTGCCGGTGGCAGAGCTGAATGACCTCACGCGGATTTATTCTGGCGTGCTCTCGGCCTTCGTTCCTTGACTATATGGCAGGGTATTTGGCGACTGGCGCGATTTGATGCCGAAGGGTTTGAGGCGTTTGCCCCCACGTCACAGGCTTTGCTGAACAGTTTTGCGCCGTTGCTGGCATTGCCGCTGGTGGGTGGGCTGTTGCAGATCGTGCAGGGCGATGTGGTGGATGGCGTGTCTGATCTGCTGGCAACCGTCGTCGCCCTGCTCACGCCGCTGGTGGTGGGTGAGGCGTTTGCGCGGATTTGGGGGCGGGAGATGCGCTGGGCGCGCTTTGCCGTGGCGTCGAATTGGTGTCAGTGGGCACTGCCAATGTTGCTGCTGGCGATGGCCTTGATCGGGTCCGTGCTGGATCAGGCTGGTATTTCGATTGACCGGCATTTGGCTGGCGGCGTGGTGTTTGCACTGATGATCTACGGTTTTGCGCTGCATTGGTTCCTGGCGCGTCGCGGGCTGGATGTTTCGCGCGGGCGGGCGACGCTGTTGGTTTTGGTGGCTGATCTGTTGACGGGCGTGCTGGTCATCGGCCCGCGACTGCTGGCGATGCCCGCGTGATCCGTTTGGCGTTGGGGCTGCTGGCAGCGATGCGGCTGGCGATTGGGCGGGCTGACGGGCTTGATCTGCTGAACCCGCCGGAGGGGCGTCCGATGGCTGTGGCGCAGCACAGCTTCTGGGCGCTGGCACTGGCGTTGCCCGGATTTTTGCTGTTGCGCGCGATTGGGTCTGAGCCTGGGGCGTTTGTGGATGGCCTTTTGCGTGATCTGCTTAGCTTTGCCATCAGTTGGCTTGGCTTCGCACTGATCACCTTTGAGATGGCGCGCCTTCTGCAACGCCAGCCTGTTTGGCCGCGTTTCATGGCGGCATGGAATTACTGCAACGTGGTGCAATATATGCTGCTGATGGCAGCGAGCATGCCAGCGTTGCTCGGTTTGCCGCTTTGGATGTCTCAGACCTGCTGGCTGGTGGCGTTGGGCTGGTCGATTTGGCTGGAATACTTCGCAGCCCGTACCGCCCTTCGCCTGTCATCGGCGCAGGCGATTGGCGTGGTGGCCGCGGATTTTCTGCTAGGTGTTGCCGTGGATGCAGCGTTGGCTTCGTTCAGCTGAACGGATCGGGGCGGTAGAGCACGTCGGTTAGATACAGACCCTCGGGCGGGCCGGTTGGTCCTGCTGCTGAGCGATCTCGTGCCGCAAGTGCCTCGGCCACGCGGGCGATGGGCCATCTGCCCTCGCCGACCAGTTTCAGCGTGCCGACCATGTTGCGGACCTGATGATGCAGGAAGCTGCGGGCCTCGACGATGAAGGTGATGGCGCAGCCGTGGGCCTCGATGTCGAGCCGATCGAGCGTTCGCACGGGGGAGGCCGCTTGGCAGGAGCTGGCGCGGAATGAGGTGAAGTCGTGGTGGCCAAGAAGCGCCTGGGCTGCTTCTCGCATCGCGTCCACATCCAGAGGATGATCGACGTGCCAGGCCCGGCCACGATCCAGCACGAGGCGGGCCTTGCGGGTGTTGATCTCGTAGCGGTAGGCGCGGCCGACGGCTGAGAAGCGGGCGCTCCAATTGTCTGCCACGTCTGCCACTTGCAGCACGGCGACCGGATGTGGCTTTACGTGGAAGTTCAGCGCGTTGCGGATGGTGTCCAACGTCAGGTGTTCTGGCAGGTCGAGATGCACCACCTGGCCCGTGGCATGCACGCCGGAATCGGTGCGGCCAGCGGCGGTGCAGGCGATGATCTCGCCATTGCACAGGCGGCTCGCGGCCTGTTCCAGCACGCCTTGCACGGATAGGCCGTATGCTTGGCGCTGCCAGCCGATGAAGCCGCCGCCATCGTATTCCAGCAGAAGGGCCACGCGACGCATCAGCTGAAATGGGTGCCGGGCGGGATCGGTCGGCCGTTGAGGAAGGCGTCGGCTTGCATGGCCGGCCGGCCGGGGGCCTGCAGGCGGGTGATCCTGAGTGCGCCATCACCCGTGGCGACCGTTAGCTTCTGATCCAGCACGGTGCCGGGCTTACCGCGACCTTCGGCGGGGGAGGCGGCGTGGATTTTTAGCACGGTGCCGTCCCATTGGGTGAATGTGCCGGGCCATGGGTTGAGGGCGCGTACCCGGCGGTCGAGTTCGCCTGTGGGGAGTGTCCAGTTGAGTGCCCCATCTTCCCGCGAGAGCTTTGCGGCGTAGGTGACGCCATCGGTTGGCTGCGGCACGGGGGCAGGGTTTTCGGCGAGGGCGCGCAGCACAAGTTCGCCGCCCATGGCTGCGAGCGCATCATGCAGTGTGCTGGCGGTGGTTTCGCCGGTGATCGGCACGCGGCCTATCAGCAGCATGTCTCCGGTGTCGAGCCCTGCATCCATCTGCATGATGGTGACGCCGCTTTCGCCGTCTCCGGCGAGAATGGCGGCCTGGATCGGGGCGGCACCGCGCCAGCGCGGGAGTAGGCTGGCGTGGATGTTGAGGCAGCCCCGCTTCGGCATCGCCAGCATCTCGGCGGGCAGGATCAGCCCGTAGGCGGCGACGACGGCGACATCGAGGTTGAGTGCTGCAAATTCGGCCCAATGCCGTTCCCAGTCTGGCGCATTGCGGCGCAGGCGAGCCGGGGTGCGGACGGGGAGGCCGAATTGTTCGGCCAGCGCATGCACGGGCGAGAGGCGGACGGATTGCCCGCGCCCGGCCGGCCTTGGGGGCTGGCTGTAGACGCAGGCGATGTCGTGCTTGGCCTCAATGAGCGCGCGCAATGCCACCGCTGCGAAATCCGGCGTGCCCATGAAGGCGATGCGCACGGATCAGGTGCCTTTCGCCCGCATCTCCTTGGCCAGCTTGCGCATGAGAATGTTGCGCTTCAGGGCCGAGATGTGATCGACGAACAAAATGCCGTCGAGATGGTCGATCTCGTGCTGCAGGCAGGTGGCGAGCAGCTCGTCCGCCTCGATCTCGCGCTTGATGCCTTGAGCATCCTCGTAACGCACCTTGACCTTGGCCGGGCGTGTGACGTCAGCGAATTGGCGCGGGAGTGAGAGGCAGCCTTCCTCGCGCGTCGCCATGTCAGTGGAACGGGCGATGATTTCGGGGTTGATCAGCACCAGCGGGTCGCGCACGTCGTCTCGCGTAAGATCGATCACCGCCATGCGCAGGCTGTGGCCGACCTGCGGGGCTGCAAGGCCAATCCCTGGTGCGTCATACATGGCGGCGAACATCTGCGGGATGAGTTCACGCACCAGATCGGCGTCCGCTGACAGCACTTTGCGGGCTGGGCGTTTCAGCACCGGGTGCGGTGCGATCAGGATGGGGATCAGCGAAGGGTTCGGTGCGTCGTTCATCCGCACGATGTAGCGTCACTCTGGCGCGACATCAACGCGGTGTGGGCCTTGCAACGTGCGGCAACACTGCCAAATTAAGTGACACGGGTCGCCATCCGGGACCCAGAACCGCACGCTTCGCTCATCTGAGGGGGCCACATGTCGACCCGCTTGTTCACTTCGCCGATGTTTTTGGGGTTCGATCATCTTGAACAGATGCTCGAACGCGCTGCCAAAACGTCGCAGGACGGCTACCCGCCTTACAATATTGAGCAGACCGGACCGGCTGGTCTGCGCATCTCGCTGGCGGTGGCCGGATTTACCATGGACGATCTGCAGATCACCGAGGAGGACAATCAGCTTGTCATTCGGGGCAGGCAGTCCGACGACACCCAAGGCCGGGTGTTCATCCATCGCGGCATTGCGGCGCGCCAGTTCCAGCGCGCGTTCGTTCTGGCCGAGGGCATCGAAGTGAAGGGGGCCTGGCTTGATAGTGGCTTGTTGCACATTGACCTCGCCCGGCCACAGCCGGCCACGAAAGTGCGCAACATTCGCATCAGCAAGCCCGGTGCCGTTGTCGACGGCGTCGCACGAGGCACCGTCGTTGACGGTGACGCATCATAATTACCAGGAGAGCATCATGAACATCCGCGATATCTCCCCCGATCAGTTGGCCCAGCTGGGCATGCCGACAGTGGCTTATTTCAAGCCGGTCACCATCAAGGGGATGCGCGTCTACGCCATTCACACCGCCGATGGCACGCATGTCGGCACTGCCGCCGATCGTGAGCTGGCGATTGAGGCGGTGCTGGAAAACGAGATGCACCCGACCTGGGTGCATTGATCGGTCGTCGCCCAACGGTTTCAGCCGGTGGGTGACGTTCCCAGCTTTGCGCTGATGACGATGCCGTCGGCCTCAAGGGCTGCGATTTCGTCCTCGCTGTAGCCGTGCGCTGCCAGAACCCCGTGGCTGTGTTCGGCGAAGTGTGGCGGCTGGGTACGAGCGCCGCCGGGGGTCCGGGACATTTTGATGGGCGTGTTGATCGTCCGGTGGCCGTCAATGTCGGCGACCATGTAGCGGGCAGCGGTGTGTTCGGCGGTCAGCGCCTCATCGACGCCGAGCACCGGACCAGCGGGCAGACCGGCTTTCAGCATCTGCGCCGAAAGGGCATGGCCGTCATGCTCCATGAACGCATCGGCCAGCGCTTCGGTTAGTGCCGGGCGGTTTTGCAAGCGCATGCCATTGGTGAGGAAGCGCGGATCGGTGGCCAAAGCGTCGCGCCTGAGCAGAGCGGCCATGCGGCGGAACTGGCTGTCATTGCCGATGGCGATGAAGATCTCGCAAGTGGCGGTGGCGAATTTGTCGTAGGGGCAGATGTTGGGATGCGCGTTGCCGGCGGCTGCGGGACGTTTGCCGTTGAGGAAGTAGTTGGCTCCCTGCGGATGTAGCAGCGCCATGCCGCAGTCATGCAGCGTCATGTCCAGATACTGGCCGAGGCCGGAGCGGGCGCGCTCGTGTAGGGCCATCATGATGCCGATGGTAGAATACAGGCCGGTGGCGAGATCGACGACGGGCGTGCCCATGCGTGTGGCACCACTTTCCCGGCTACCGTTGATGCTCATCAGGCCGACCATGGCCTGCACCACGGCGTCATAGCCCGGCAGACCGCCGAGTGGGCCATCAGCCCCGAAGCCGGAGACGCGGCAATGGATGAGGCCTGGGAATTTCGGGGCCAGATCGGCTGCGTAGCCCAGGCCCCATTTTTCCATCGTGCCGGTTTTGAAGTTCTCCACCAGCACGTCCGCATCCTCCAGCAAACGCAGCAGCACGGCGCGGCCTGCGGGTTTGGACAGGTCGAGCGCCAGACCCTTCTTGTTGCGGTTGACGCCCAGGTAGTAGCTGGCGCTGCCGTCGCGGAAGGGCGGGCCCCATTCACGGGTTTCATCGCCGGTGGGGGGTTCGACCTTGATCACCTCGGCCCCATGGTCGCCCAAAATCATCGTGCAGTAGGGACCGCCGAGCACGCGGGTAAGGTCGATGACCTTGAGGCCGGCGAGGGCACCCGGGGACATCGGGGGGGCGGAGATCATGCAGCTTGTCCTTCGAAAGATGAGCGCTGCCAGACGCGCTGGCAGAATTCTGGGTAGGTTTCGAGCATTTCGTCACACACCGGACCGCGCAGCAGCGCAAGCTCGGCTTCGGTGGGGTCCGGTGTGGCGGGGATTTCGGCGGGTGCGGCGTACTCAAAGCCGGTGGCTGCGCGGACGGACTCGGCCGTTTCGCCGGGATGCAGGCTGGCCAGGGTGAAGCGGGTGCCGTCGAAATGGAACACGCAGCGTCCGGTGACGAGGGCCTGTGCGGTGCCGCGGCGGAACACGCCTTGTTCGGAGGTTCCGGGGGCGGAGATGCAGTCCACCTTGTCCACCAGCACGCGCGGCGTGTGCTCCTCGCGGAACAGGATGGTGCGCGGCGTCATCATATACATGAAGGCCGAGCCGAAGCTGCCGGGGAAGCGGGCGGTGGTGCCGGGCCATGCACCGGTGCCGATCATGTTCAGATTGGCCGCGCCGTCGATTTGCGCGCCGCCGAGGAAGAACAGGTCGATGCGGCCTTGCCCTGCGAGGTCGAACAGTTCGCGCGTGCCCTCGGTGAACGGGTTGCCGGAGGGGCGGTGCAGGAGGGACAGGCGGACGGGGTGGCCAAGCTTCTTCACCAGCCAGCAGGCGGCTGCCGGGATGGGGGAGGCGGCACCGACTGCGATATGGCGGGCGGGCGGTGCTGTGGGGTCGAGGATCAGGCGGGCGATGGCGGCGATCAAACGCTCTTGCGGGGCGATCACGCGGCCACTCTCGCATCTATGTGGACGAAGCGTTCTAGGTAGGTGGCAAACCCCGCGTCCGTGCGTGCCAGCGTGGCGTATTCGCGGAAATGGGCGGCATCGAGCGGGTATTCGTCGAGCAGACCCACCGGCCATGTGCCGCGTTCGGCGACTGCCACGGAGTCAATATAAACACCATTGATGCAGCCGGGGGCCATGAGCTCATCCTCCAGCAGGTTGCCGGGAACCATGCGCTCCACCGTCACCAGCGAGCACTTCGCGGCGTGGGCGATGGTGGCGAGTTCACGACGGCGTCCGACATAGATGTTGCCTTGCGAATCGGCGCAGACGGCGTGGAAGGCGGCGAAGTCTGGCTGCAGGGCTGGGACGAGCAGGATTGGGTCGGAGCCGTCGGCGAAGGGGTTTTGGATCACTTTCCAATCGGGGCGGTGTGCCACCAGATCGCTGCCCAGCACGCCGCGCAGGGGCATGAACGGCGCACCTTTCTCGGCGGCTTGCAAAGCGGTGTGAATGGCGGGGCAGGTGGCGTCGATCACCTCGATGGTGCCTGCCTTCACCGCTGCGGTGAAGCGGGGCGCGGTGCCGGCCTCGCCGAGTGTGACGGCGGAGGTCATCACACTCGCCACGCATCCGGCCCCGATGAGCAGGTCGGTGGCGTAGCCGGAGACGGGCACGCCGATCAGCCGCAGCCCGCGCGCGCCGCGTCGCACCAAAGCGCGGGCGAGGGCGCCGGGGGACAGCGAATTGTCCGGTGGCAGGGCCAGCGATGCGCCATCTGGAATGCGGGCGGCGAGTTGGTCGATTTCGCGGTGCGGCATATGTTTCACTCCTGCTGCGATCTTATGAGCCAACCGTTGGCCCGGCAACGCCCGCCGCTGCGAGGAAGATTCGATGACCGCTCTGCCGCCTGTGCCGCAATTCCGCCCATATGAGCCCGGCCCATTCCGCATGGCGATGGGCCTGCAGGCGGTTGCCGCCGCGGAGTGGCTGGAGATCACAGAGGATTATGCGGAACATATGGCCGAACGCTATCGCCTGCTGCGGGAGACGCCGAATGCCGTGCTGGCATGTCTGCCGGAGGCCGAAGCGGCGGCGGCGGAGTTACTTGATGTGCTGGTCGGCCACCTCGTCACCTATCACTCCGAATGGTTCAGTCGCAGCGGCAACACGCTGCACAATCATCTTCTGGGCCGCGACGTCGATCTCACGGGTGAGCCGTTGAGCGTCGCCGGACATCTGGTGCAGGAGGATTTCTGCCTCAATCAGGCGCATGCGGACGGGCATCACCTCACGGGAGCCGTGCTGTGCTTCCCCACGCGCTGGACGCTTTCGGAGAAGCTCGGGCAGCCGTTGATGACGGTGCATGAGAAGGTGCCGTTCTACGGTGAGCGGCTGGCAAACCCGGTTGAGCGTTTCTTTTCAAGCATTCGTGAGGGGAAGCTGGCGCAGCGTCTGAACTGGTCGGTGATTGACGATCCGACGCTGTTTCAGCTGCAGGGCAAGGGGCGTGACGGGATTGATCCGAATATTTCGCCCCAGAACGCGCTCGGAAAGCTGTGGTTGCGGGTGGAGCGGCAGACGTTTCGCAGGCTTCCCGTCAGTCAGGCGGTGGTGTTCGGCATTCGTGTGCACGTGACGCCGTTGCAGCGCGTGGTGGCGGATGCGGCGGAGAAGGAGCGTCTGGTGGCAGCGTTGCGCGCACTGCCACCAGAGATGGCCCATTACAAAAGCACGGGCCGGTTTATCGACGCGTTGATGGACGCGATTGAGGCGATACCGGCTTAGCCGAGCGTGGCAGCCAGAGCCTCAGCCGAGCGGCCATTGGCGATCCAGGCCGAACGGGTGTCCCAATGCGTGCCGCCGGCGCGGGCGAAGGCGTGGTCCGCATCTTTGTAGGTGTGGGTGTGGATGAGGGGATTGCCCTTGGTGGCCTTGATCAGGGCGGCGCGACCTTCGGCTGGGAAGAAATTATCGCGGTCGGCGATGTGGACCAGCAGCGGGGCCTTCACGTGCGGCAGCTCAGGGATCAGCCCGTCCAGGCCCACACCGTAATAGGAGATGTTGCAGTCCGCATCCGAGCGGGTGGCCATCATCATGGCAAGACGTCCGCCGAGGCAGTAGCCCATCGTCGCCACGCGGCCATTGCCGCCGGGGAAGTTGCGGGCGAGTTGGACCACAGCCTTGAGGTCGGCAATGCCGAGATCCTGATTGAAGCCGTTCAGCAGGGCGAACGCCTTGTCCCATTCTTCCTTGGTCTTGTCCGACAGATCGACCAGCGGCTCCTGACGCCAGAACAGATCAGGGGCGAGGACGTGATAGCCGAGCGAGGCCACCTCATCGGCAATCTGGCGCAGGCTGGCGCTGACGCCGAAAATCTCCTGAATCAGCACAACCACGCCCGCGTTTTCGCCGGCATGATCGCCCTTGGCGGGAGCGTAATAGGCGGCGAATTTGCCTGCGCCGTCGCTGGCGTCGATATGGATGCTGCTCATCGCTTGGTATTCCTTATTCATCATAGCCGCGTGCAGTGCGGCGCTCCGGAGATGGTCCGCGCCCGGCAAATCACCAGTGCTATGCCGTGCGCCTGGTTGCTGATGTCACGGAAAATGCACTTCCGGCGGCAGGCTCATCAGGATGGCCTCCACGTTGCCGCCGGTTTTGAGGCCGAAGATGGTGCCGCGGTCGTGCAGCAGGTTGAACTCAACGTAGCGGCCGCGGCGGACGAGTTGGTGCGCGCGCTCCTCCGCCGTCCACGGCTCGGGCAGGCGCTTGCGGACTATGGGTGGGTAGGCTGCCAGGAAAGCCTCGCCCACATCGCGGGTGAAGGCGAAATCGGCCTGGGCGTCACCGGTGAAGTGGTGATCATAGAAAATGCCGCCTGCGCCGCGCGGCTCGCCCCGATGCGGCAGGAAGAAATAGCGGTCACACCATTCCTTGAACTTCGGATAATAGGCCGGGTCGTGCTTGTCGCAGGCGGCGCGGAAGCTGGCGTGGAAATCGGCGGCATCGGCCACCGATTCGGGCGCGTCGAGCTTCATGGGCGTGAGATCGCCGCCGCCGCCGAACCAGCCTTGGGTGGTCACGATCATGCGGGTGTTGAAATGCACGGCGGGCACGCGTGGGCTTGCCATGTGGGCCACAAGCGAAATGCCGGTGGCGAAGAAGCGCGGGTCTTCTGACGCGCCGGGGATTTGCTTGCGGAATTCCGGGCTGAATTCGCCCATGACGGTGGAGACGTTGACCCCCACCTTCTCGAACACGCGGCCGCGCATCAGGCCGATGACGCCGCCACCGCCCTCTGGCCGGTCCCACGGCGTGCGCACAAAGCGACCGGCTGGTTTGCTATTATATAGGGCACTGTTCTCCGCTTCGTCCTCAATCGACTCGAATGTCGCGCAGATCCGGTCGCGCAGGCTCTCGAACCAGGCCTTCGCTTGAACCTTCATAGCCTCATGCGGAGGTGCATTTTCTGTCACGGCGGAGGATTGCGACATCTCAGTATAACCCTAGTTGAAGAAGGAACCGTTTGAGCGTGAATGTGCGGCATGTTGCAGGGGCGAAGGCGCGGCGATAGAAGATGCTACCGACCGACGTCGCTGACCAGTGCCAAGCTGATTTGCGCAGTCCCGCGGCCCTCTAAGGCGGCGGTGTGCTGCGCGCACGCTTAGGCATATGCCGCGGCGAGACAAGAACCTCCGCCCTTGTGCGGATAGATGAGAAGGATGCTGCACCATGTCCGCCACCGCTCCAACCCTCCCCGATGGGCACGCGCAGGATCCGGGCAAACGTGACTTCCTGAAGCTCGTGGCAGGCTTCTCGGCTGTCATCGGTGTGGGCGCTCTGGCATGGCCGCTGATCGACAGCATGAACCCGTCGGGCGACGTGTTGGCGCTGTCCTCGGTGGAATTCGATCTGGCACCGGTCGCTGAGGGCCAGGGTGTGACGATCGTCTGGCGCGGCAAGCCGATCTTTGTTCGGCACCGCACGGCGGCAGAAATCAAAACGGCCGAGTCTGTGAAGCTGTCCGACCTCGGCGATCCCGCCAAAGATGCGGATCGCGTGAAGGCTGGACATTCGCAGTGGATCGTTCTGGTGGGCATCTGTACCCATCTCGGCTGCGTGCCTTTGGGCAACAAGCCCACAGACCCGCGTGGAGACTTTGGTGGCTGGTTCTGCCCCTGCCACGGCAGCCAATACGACGTTTCCGGTCGCATGCGTCATGGCCCGGCCCCGGCAAACCTGCCGGTTCCTCCTTACGCCTTCATGACAGATAGCCGCATCAAGATCGGCTAAATTTTTCAACGGTTGCTGTAACCAGCAAATTTCGGAGCAAAGCCATGGTCGGCCTGCACAAGAGTGAGTTCCAGAATCCGGTGATCAACTGGATTGATACGCGTCTGCCGCTGTTCACGATGATGACGAAGGAATACGGCGTCTTCCCGACGCCGAAGAACTTCAACTATTTCTGGAACTTCGGCGCGCTGGCGATGATCAACCTGATGATCATGATCGCCACCGGAATTTTCCTGGCGATGAACTACAACGCCAGCACCGCCGGCGCGTTCGACAGCGTCGAGCGTATTGTGCGCGACGTGAACTATGGCTGGTTGCTCCGCTACGTTCACATGAACGGCGCGTCGATGTTCTTCATCGTCGTCTACATCCATATGTTCCGCGGCATGTATTACGGCTCCTACAAGAAGCCGCGTGAGCTTCTGTGGATGATCGGCGTGGTCATTCTGCTGCTGATGATGGCGACCGCGTTCATGGGCTACGTGCTGCCATGGGGGCAGATGTCCTATTGGGGTGCGACGGTCATCACCAACCTGTTCTCCGCCATTCCAGTGGTTGGCGAATACATTGTGACCCTGCTCTGGGGTGGCTTCTCGGTGGACAACCCCACGCTGAACCGCTTCTTCTCGCTGCATTATCTGATGCCGTTCGTGATCACCGGCGTGGTGTTCCTGCACGTGGTGGCACTGCACATCACGGGCTCGAACAACCCGCTGGGCATTGAGCCGAAGTCGGAGCAGGACACCCTGCCGTTCCACCCGTACTACACGATCAAAGACTCGGTCGGCATGTGCGTGTATTTGCTCGTTTTTGCGGTTCTGGTGTTCTTTGTCCCAGACTATCTTGGTCACAGCGATAACTATATCCAGGCCAACCCGCTGGTGACGCCGACGCATATTGTGCCGGAATGGTACTTCCTGCCGTTCTATGCCATTCTGCGATCGGTGCCGTCCAAGCTCGGTGGCGTGCTGATGATGTTCGGTGCCATCGCGGTGTTGTTCGTGCTGCCCTGGCTTGACACCTCGCCGGTGCGATCGGCGAAGTTCCGTCCGATCTATCGCCAGCTGATGTATGTGTTCGTGGTGGACGTGGTTGTGCTCGGCTATGTCGGTGGCAAGCCGCCATCTGGCATGAACGTGGTCATTGGCCAGGTTTGCACGGCCTATTATTTCCTGCACTTCCTCGTGATCCTGCCGATCCTGGGCAAAATGGAGAAGCCGCTGCCGCTGCCAGAGAGCATCAGCAACCCGGTGCTGACGATGGGCGGCGGTCCGCTGCCCGGTGCAGCCCTTGCCAAGCCGATGGAGAAGATTTGATGCAAACCCTTCGTATCGCAGCTGTCGCTGCCATGCTTGGCTTCGTGGCCCTGGCTCCGGCCTTGGCTCAAGAGATGGAGTATCCGCATCAGAATTGGAGCTTCGAGGGTCCGTTCGGCACGTATGACCGTGCCTCGGCTCAGCGCGGCTTCCAGATCTACAAGGAAGTTTGCTCCAACTGCCACTCGATGAAGCAGGTTTACTATCGTAACCTTGAAGGCATTGGCCTGAGCCCTGATGCCGTCAAGGCAATCGCGGCTTCGGTGGACGTACCGACGATTGGTGACGATGGCCAGCCGGCTGAGCGCAAGGGCCTGCCGTCGGACCACTTCAAGGCACCTTATCCGAATGATAAGGCTGCCCGTGCTGCTCAGAACGGCGCATTGCCGCCAGATCAGTCGGTGATCATCAAGGCGCGTGAGGGTGGGGCGGATTACATCTATTCGCTGTTGTTGGGCTATGAGGCACCGCCTGCCGACGTGAAGATGGGTGACGGCATGAACTACAATAAATGGTTCACCGGCCATCAGATCGCCATGGCCGCCCCGTTGACGGAAGGCCGCGTTGAGTATGCCGATGGCACCAAGGCCACGCTGGAGCAGGAAGCGCGTGACGTGACGACCTTCCTGGCCTTCGTCGCCAATCCGGAAATGGAGGAGCGCAAGCGTATGGGTGTTCGCGTTGTTCTCTTCCTCGCCTTCATGACCTGCGTGACCTACGCGGTGAAGCGCCAGATTTGGTCGGACGTGCATCACTGACGCCAAGACGTGACTTGACTGAAGCGCCGCGCCCTCGCACGAGAGCGCGGCGTTTTTGTTTGCTTATTCCCAGGAGGTCCCGCTCATGCCCGACACCCATATTCAGCCGGTTATCGGCGTCATCGGCGGCTCCGGCCTTTACGACATCGATGGGCTTGAGAAAAAGACCTGGCGTAAGGTCAACACGCCCTGGGGTGATCCGTCTGACGAGTTGATGGAGGGCTGGCTGGACGGCGTGCGCTGCGTGTTCCTGCCCAGGCATGGACGCGGCCACCCATTGCCGCCCAGCGCTCTGAACTATCGTGCCAACATCGATGCGCTGAAGCGGATGGGTGTGACCGATGTGCTTTCACTTTCCGCTGTTGGTTCCTTGAAGGAGGAATTGCCGCCGGGTCATTTTGTGATCGTTGACCAGTTCATCGACCGCACGTTTGCCCGCGAGAAATCATTCTTCGGTTCTGGTTGCGTGGCTCACGTATCCGTTGCTGACCCGGTCTGTTCGCGTTTGGGCGACGCCTTGGAAAATGCCGCCCACGGCCTTGCGCTGCCGGTCACCCGCGGCGGCACCTATCTGGTGATGGAAGGCCCGCAATTCTCCACCAAGGCAGAGAGTGAGCTTTACCGTTCGTGGGGTTGCAGCGTCATCGGCATGACGAACATGCCCGAGGCAAAGCTCGCCCGTGAGGCTGAGCTTTGCTACGCAACCGTTGCCATGGTGACGGACTATGATTGCTGGCACCCCGGCCATGATGCCGTGACCGTGGAGCAAGTTGTGAAGTTCCTGATGGGCAACGCAGACAAGGCCCGCGCGTTGGTTAAGGCGGTCGTTCCGACGATTGGCCAGCCACGCGGCCTTTGTTTGGCCGGATGTGACCGCGCGCTCGACCACGCGCTGATCACTGCACCCAGCCATCGTGACCCCGCCATGATGGCGAAGCTCGACGCTGTCGCCGGTCGTCTGCTCTAGGGTTGCAACGGCAGTGTGAAGCCGGATAGCACATTCTCTCCTAAGGGGTTTTTCGCGCGATGCTGTATCCCGACGCCGCCAATCGCGACCTGCTTTACCGTATGCCATTGTCGGCCAAGAGCGTGCTCGACGTTGGGTGCGGCACGGCAGCAACCGGGCTGGAATATAAGCGCATGAATCCGAATGCTCTGTATTTCGGGATTGAGGCGGACCCGGATGCCAGCGCCATGGCCGCCGGGCGTATCGACTATGTCGCCGGCGTCGATGTCGAGGCCAACCTGCTGCCGTTCGGTGAGCAGCGCTTCGATCTGATCGTCTATGGCGATGTGCTCGAACATCTGCGCGACCCCTGGGCGGTTCTCAAGGCGCAGGTGACCATGCTCAATCCAGGCGGTCTTGCGCTGATCTGCATGCCCAATGTTGAGCATTGGAGCTTTGTGTATCGTCTGCTGAACGGGAGCTGGGCCTATGAGCCGATCGGTTTGTTCGACCAAACCCATCTGCGCTGGTTCTCGGCATCGGGGACAAAGCATGCGTTGCAGTTGGCGGGGTTGCTGCCATACGACGTGATCGCCCGGAACTTTGACGTTGAGGCGAGTGCGGCGTTCGTTGAGAAGGCGAGCCCTCTGCTTGAAGCCATTGGGGTTGATCCTGCCGAATACCAGGGCCGTGCGACACCGCTGCAATATGTCTGGCGCGCGGCAGCGACGATTAAGCAGCGGTTGAACGTCGTCTCGACGATGTTGCCGCCGGTAGGCGGTGTCAGCCATGTTCGCGTCACCCAGCCAATGCGGGCCTTGGCGGCCGAGCCCGACCTGTTCTGTCATGTGCTCTCAAATAACGATATGCCGGCATTTGAGGCGGACAGCCCGAAGATTTTCATTTTCCACCGCCCCCTGTTGGTGGGTGAGGAAGGGCTTCGGCCGATTCGTCAGCTGATCGAGATGGGCTTCCTGATCGTGTGTGAATTTGACGATCACCCGGATTTTCTGCCTGTGCTGCAGCGGCCGGATGTGCAGAATTTCCGGGCTGTTCACGCCGTTCAGACCAGTACGGCCCCGCTTGCCGAGGTGCTGGGGCAGCGCAACCCGGAAGTGGCGATGTTCCCCAATGCCATCGACCACATTGAGGTGGCGCGGAACTTCGACGATCCGGACACGTTCACGCTGTTCTTCGGCGGCATCAATCGTGACCTGGACTGGCCAGACTGGGTGGACGCGCTCAACGAACTCGCGGCGGAACTCGGGCCACGCCTGCAGTTCTGCATCGTCAATGACGAGGCGTTGTTCTCGGCATTGACCACCGAGCACAAGCGCTTCACGCCGCTTTGCGATTACGAGACCTATCTCGATTTGCTGGCGCGAAGCGAAGTGTCGTTCATGCCGCTGCGCGATACGCTGTTCAACCGCTGCAAATCCGACCTGAAATTCCTCGAAGCCGCCGCAGCCAGGGTGGTCTCGCTGGCCAGCCCGGTTGTGTATGGCTCGGTGATCGAGGATGGCCGCACCGGCGTTTTGTTCCACAATGCCGATGAATTGAAAGCAAAGCTGCGCGGTTTGGTGGAAGATCGCGCCCGCGCGCAGGCCATTGCCGAGGCTGCTCGGGAATATGTGGCCCGGCACCGTATGCTGGCTTATCAGGTCTCGGAACGGTCGGCCTGGTACCGCGATCTATGGTCTCGCCGCCACGCGTTGCGCGCTGACCTTCTGGCCCGCGTGCCTGAATTGACCCACATGGCGGAGGCTGTCGTCAGTTGAGCAACAATTCTCCCAATCAACCCGCTGCCACTCATAGCGGCCCGGAGCCCGAGTTCGCACTTCAGTTGCAGGATGATCTTCCGAAGGAGGATGTCCGCCGGGTGCTGGCGGTGTTCGCAGCCGAGCTTCCGCAGTTTACGGCCGATATCGCAACTGCGGCCGCCGCAAAGAATGGCGAGAGCATGCGCAAAACGGCCCACGCCTTTGCCGGTGCCGCGGGTGCAGTGGGGGCGCACCGGCTTGACGAGGTTTGCCGGATCGCAATGCGAGATGCATCAGCCGATGCTGCCGGTCTGCTCGCGCACAGCGAGGCGATTTTGAGCCACGCCGCCTTGGCCGAAAACGCGCTGCAGCGGGTTTTGGCGGGCCTATAACAGCGACCTATAGTAGTGTCAGGCGGCGCCAGGAGCGCAGTTCCTCGACACTTTGCGACAGGACCTGTGTGAACACGGCAAGTGCATCTGCGCTGGCGCAATCGGTGAGGTCGAGCCCCATTCGGGCCGCTCGCATCAACCCAAACGATGCGGCGGTGGCGGCAATGGCACGCGCGTCCGGCACTGTGGCACCGAGATGCTGCCTCGATATGGCGGCTGTGCTGTGCTCGATGAAATCTGCAATGGCGGAGGATGCCTCGGCCTTGCCGCTGCGCATCACCAGCTGATCGAGCACGGCTGGATCGAACAAGCGGTTCTCACCTGCGTAAGGCAAAGGTTGCTGTGGATCGATGGCGGGCTCCGGAGCTTGCATCGGGGCCAACGCCGCGTGCATCGCCTGCGACAGCCGCTCTGAGGAGATCGGTTTTGTCGCAAAGCCGTTCATGCCCGCTTGCCGGCACGCCAGTGCGTCTGACGGCTCGGCATTGGCGGTGAGGCCGATGATCGGCAAATGCGCCTTGGCGGACAGCAGGGCGCGGATTGCCATGGTGGCCTGCAGACCGTCCATCTCCGGCATCATCACGTCCATCAACACGACGTCGTAAGTGCCTGTTTGCACAGCTTCCACGGCCTCACGTCCGTTCGTCACCGTCTCGACGCTGTGGCCCAGGCGCTCCAGCATGCGTGTGACCACAAGCCGGTTTGTGGCGTTGTCTTCTGCAACCAGTACGCGCTTCGGTGTCAGTTTGACGGCAACGGTGCTGACAATGCTGGCGGGCTCGGAACCGGACAGGTTGGTCACCGCCAGATCGCTGGCGCGACGCGCGCGGAGTTGGATGTCGAAGCGGAACACGCTGCCCTGGCCCTGCACGCTCTCGGCGGTGAGCGTGCCGCCCATTTCGGCCACAAGCCGGCGCGAGATGGCGAGGCCCAATCCGCTTCCCCCAAACCTGCGCGCGATCGATGTGTCTGCCTGGGTGAACTCCTCGAAGATACGAGAGAGCGATTCGGGTGCGATGCCGATGCCGGTGTCGCTTACGCGGCATTCAAGGCGGAC
The DNA here is from genome assembly GCA_903823665.1 of uncultured Rhodospirillales bacterium. GTDB lineage: Bacteria > Pseudomonadota > Alphaproteobacteria > Acetobacterales > Acetobacteraceae > CAIQQQ01. Next base: position 62,967 of record CAIJTR010000067.1, on the reverse strand, counting down.
AGTGCCATCGGTATATCCCAGCCTGCTGACGGCCACGCTCACAGACCCTGTCTCGGTGAACTTCGCCGCGTTGCCAATCAGGTTGAGCAAGATCTGACGCAGCCGCCCGGCATCGCCCCCGGCGCGCAGAGGCACGTCATCGGTGAAGGAGAGCGATAGTTTCAGGCCCTTGCGCTGCACCTGCGGCTGCATCAGCGACACCGCCGAGGAGATGGTGGTGCGCACGTCAAACGCCGTCTCCTCCAGCCGGAACTGGCCGGATTCGAGGCGCGTTACGTCGAGAATGTCGTTCAGCAGCTGCAGCAGATGCTCGCCGCTTTGCATGATGACGCCGAGGGAATGACGGTCTTCCCCCGCCTGCTTTTGCTCCTCCGTCGAGTCGAGCATGAGTGCTGCCATGCCGATGATGCCGTTCAGTGGCGTGCGGATTTCGTGGCTCATCATGGCAAGGAACTTTGTCTGTGCCAGCCCGGCCAAATCTGCCGCCTCACGCGCCGTTTTCAGCTCCGCCTCAGCCTCCTGCCACTTGGCCTCCGCGCGATGCAGCTTGCGGCGCAATGAGATGAGGGTATCCCGTCTCTTGTAAGCGGATTGCACGCACGCATTCTCCCGTCCCGGTCGGCGCATTGGTGCGCCCCGCTGTCTGTGCCTAAACTCCCCGCACGCCTGTCATCCGTCAACTTTGGAGCCTATGCTATGTCCCCCTTCGATCTCACCGGCCGCGTGGCCCTTATCACCGGCGGCAACGGGGGCATTGGCCTTGGCATGGCCATCGGGCTGCGTGATGCAGGGGCCCGAATCGCCATTGCCGGGCGCAATGCCAACAAGGCAAAGGCCGCATTGGAAGCGCTCGGGCCGGATGCGATCTTTGTCGAGGCTGATCTGTCCACGAAGGCCACCTGCGCCAAATTGGTGGCGGATGTGACGGCGAAGCTCGGCCCTGTCGGCATTCTCATCAACAACGCCGGCACCACCGTGCGCAAGCCGCCGCAGGATCTGACGGAAGCCGAGTGGAACATGGTGATGGACACCAATGTGAACGCGGCGTTCTTTGCCTGCCAGGCGGTCTATCCCGGCATGAAGGCGCTTGGGTATGGCAAGATCATCAATATCGGTTCGGTGATGTCGAATTTTGGCTCGCCTTACGCAGCCCCCTATGCCGCCAGCAAGGCCGCCATCATGAACCTCTCCAAGGCGCTGGCGACTGCCTGGGCGGTGGACAACATTCAGGTGAATTCCATCCTGCCGGGCTGGATCACCACGGAGATGACGGATGGGGCGCGCGCACAGGTTCCCGGGCTGAACGAGATTGTGATGGCCCGCACCCCGATTGCCCGCTGGGGCGTTCCCGCGGATCTCGCTGGCACCGCCGTGTTCCTGGCGTCGAAAGCGTCGGACTTCGTCAACGGTGCCGCGATTCCGGTTGATGGCGGCTATATGTCGCGTGGCTGATGGGGTTTCGCGGCCGGTCTATATCGGCAGCGAGATTTATCGCGGCTCCACCTACGGCCCGAAACACCCGCTGGCGATTCCGCGGGTTTCGAGCTGCACCGATCTGATCCGCGCCATGGGCTGGCTGGACGAGGCACAGCTTCGCACAGCCCCCATGGCCGGGATCAATGAGCTGCTGCGTTTTCACACGGTGGATTACCTCGCGGCACTTCAGGCCGCCGAGCGTGAGCAGACGGTGAGTGATGAGGTGCGTGCTCGCTTCAAAATTGGGGCGGAGGGCAACCCGGTTTACCGCGAGGTGTTCAGCAGGCCTGCCACTTCTGCGGGCGGGGTGATGCTGGCTGCTCGGCTGACGGCGGAGGGCGGCGTCGTGCATTGCCCCGGTGGCGGCACACATCATGGCAGGCCGGACCGGGCCAGCGGGTTTTGCTACCTCAACGACCCGGTGCTTGGCATCATGCAATGGCTTGATCAGGGGGTGGAGCGGATCGTCTATCTCGACATTGACGCTCATCACGGCGATGGCGTGCAGGATGCGTTTGCGTGCGAGCCACGGGTGCTGACGATAAGCATCCACGAATCGGGGCGTTGGCCGGGAACCGGGCAGGCGGAGGACCGGGCAGGGGGGATGGCGCGGAATTTTCCGGTGCCCGTCGGGTTCAATGACAGCGAGATGCGGCACCTCATGCAGCGCGCGGTTCTGCCGTTGATCGAGGGGTTCGCCCCGCAAGCCATCCTGCTGCAATCCGGGGCTGATGCGCTGGAGGAGGACCCGCTCGCCAAACTCAGCCTTTCGAACAACGCCTATTGGGAGGTGGTGACCGCCATCCGCCCACTCGCGCCCCGTCTCGTGGTTGTCGGCGGTGGTGGATATAATCCCTATACGGTGGCGCGTTGCTGGGCGGGGATTTGGGCCACGTTGAACGACATTCCCATTCCCGCCCGCACCACGCCTGCTGCCGAGACAACGCTGCGCGCCCTGGTCTATAACCGCGCTGCTGGCCGCAATCCGCCGGAGCATTGGTTCACCACGTTGCGCGATGCGCCGCGTGAGGGGCCAGTCCGGGTGGAGATTGACGAGCTGGTACTGCTTCATTCCCGCGAGGTTTTGCCATGATCACCCGCCGCTTCCTGCTCGCCGGCATTGCCGCCACCGCCATTCTGCCTCAAGCCTGGGCGCAGCTGATCAACCCGACCGGCCCGCAGCCGACGCTGCCAACTGAGAAGCTCGTCATCACCACGCATGACAACGTAAAGCACGAATTCACCGTCGAGATGGCAATCACGCCCGCGCAGCAGGAGCAGGGGCTGATGTTCCGCCCCACCGTCGCCGAGGGCACCGGAATGCTGTTCGACTGGGGGGCGGCGCGGACCAGCGATATGTGGATGAAGAACACGCTGGCCCCGCTTGATATGCTGTTCATCAACGCCGACGGCAGCATTCACCACATCGCTGAGCACACCGTTCCGCAGAGCCTGGCGGTTGTCTCAAGCGCCGGTGTTGTCCGTGCCACCTTGGAGATTGCGGCCGGCACGGCTGAGAAGCTCGACATCCGTGTTGGCGACAAGGTGCAGAACCGCATTTTCAACAACGCATCATAGCTTGCGCTTCCCGCCGAGCACTTCTAGGTTCCGCCCGGTGTCGGGGTGTGGCGCAGCCTGGTAGCGCATCTGGTTTGGGACCAGAGGGCCGGAGGTTCGAATCCTCTCGCCCCGACCACTCTCTTTACAGCCGAGGACTCCGGTTCATGCCGTCACGCGCACGCATCTACCGCAAACCCAAAACCGCCATGCAATCAGGTCAGGCCGGTCAGGACTGGGTGCTCGATTATGCGCCGGCCGAAAAGCGCGTGGCGGACCCGCTGATGGGCTGGATCGGCAGCGCTGACACCCAGGCCCAGGTGCGCCTGCATTTCGACTCGCGCGAGGAGGCTATCGCGTATGCCGAACGCGAGGGCATCGCGTATGACGTCGAGCTGCCCCACACCCGCCGCATCAAGCCGAAATCCTATTCTGACAATTTCAAATTCGGCCGGTCGGAAAACTGGACGCATTGACTTATAGTTGGGAACGGAGCGCCCTTAGCTCAGTTGGATAGAGCAACAGCCTTCTAAGCTGTGGGTCACAGGTTCGAATCCTGTAGGGCGCGCCAGACGCATCGCAGAACCTTGGCAATCTGAACGCAGCCGTATTGACTGACTCTGATGGTTCGGCGACGTTTCGCAAGCCGTCCAGCGGGGTGTGGTGCATTGCTGATATCCTCTTTGATCCGTCGGCTTCAAATTCGGCTGAAGCAGATAGGATTTAAACGGATGCCCCAAGGGACGATCATAGAGACCAAGTTCTGGCACCAGGAATACGGCAACTGCGAGATCTATCGAGCGGATGCGGCGCTGCAACACGAGCTTCCGCCGCTGAAGCTTCCGCCCATGAACGACGCCGCGCGTGCTGCATTTCGGGCGGTGCTGGACTATGAAACGCCGCCCGGCAACGGGGCGGTGGAGGATTTCCTCGAATTGTCGGAGGCGCGCGGATTTTCAGCGCATCCCGCTGATTGGGTTCCGCATTTCAAGATGCCGGGCCAGCATTTGCCGCTTTATCAGCCTTGGGTGGATTGGTTGTCGGAACAGGAGCTGACCCCTTTCCACGAGGGGAACACGCTGACGGAGGAAAACTGGAACCGCTGGCTGCCCGCGACGCGGGTGCGGGCGTTCCGTAAACTTGTGCGCAGCGATCAGCATGCGGCGTTTGAATTGCTGAAGCAGGTGGGACCGTCTCGGCGCGCCTCCACCCGGCTGGCGTTGTTGTCGCAGATCAATTCGCAGCCGTCCTTTAACGGCACCTATCCGAAGCAGGTGCCCCTCGTGAAGTTTTTTCTGGACGACCGGTCAGCCGAGGTTAGAGCCGCCGCGCGCAAGCAACTCGACGAGATGCATGGGTTGGAGACCGAGGAAGCCCATGCCGCGGAACTTGCAAAACATATCACGGTCACGGACAGCAGCGTTGCATACCTCCATCCGCCAGAGCCGCATACATTTCCGTTCTGGGCGAATTGGAGCTGCACCAATTATGATGCCATGGCTGCGGCACTGGGCCTGAGCCCGGAGGCACTGGCGGATCGTATTGAGATCACGAACCCCGCCGGATCGCAGCTGCTACAGCTGGCGACGATGACCGCAAGTGTAGAGGTGCGATCCATCCTTGCGAACCGCCTGCTGGAGCATGTTGATCCGTCCAACATTTCGTTGGCTTTGTTCAACGGCTTGTCCCCTGCGCTGCGGGATCGCGCATTGCAGGCACAGTTTAAGTCGCATTACTGGCACAGCGTGGCAGAATTTCTAGGGCCTGATAGAGGCACACTCGATGCGGCCCAGATGCGAGAGATGCTCAGTTATCAGGCCGTTGAAGAATCGGTGCTCAGGGAACTCGAAACCGGCAAGCTGCCGGTGAACACCTCCTATGACCCGTTGCGCGCGGTGGCGTTCTGCATCAACAAGGAGTGCGCAGCGCATGTTGTGGAGAAGGCGCTCTCACTTGGCATGTCGCCCGATAATCCCCGCCTGACCATGCTGAAGTTCAACTTGGCCCTTTGATAGCGTATGCGATCTGAAATTCGTTCGCTGACGGGCCTGCGAGGGCTTGCCGCGATTTGGGTGATGATCGGCCATTACATTGGCGATGGCCCGGCCAGTCAGACTGTGCGCGACGTGGTCGAGCACATGTATCTCGCAGTTGATATCTTCATGGTGCTCAGCGGCTTCGTGCTGGCACGCAGCCATGATGCTGATTTCCGCCAGACGTTCGGAGTGCGCGAGGTTGCACGGTTTTTATGGCGACGACTGGCGCGGATATACCCCATCTATTTTATCAGTTCGCTCGTCTGCCTGCTGTTGGTGGTGACTGGGATCGACGTCTGGGGATCGCCCGTGATCTCCGCCCCGATGCTGCTGACCAACGCGTTTATGGCGCAGTCCTGGGGTGGGCCGTATGACGGACTGAATGCGGTCAGCTGGTCGATCAGCACGGAATGGGCGGCCAATCTGCTGTTCCCGGTCTTCGCCGCGCTGTTCATTCGTGGCCCGATGCGGCGCAGCGTGGTGGCGGTGTCAGTGACTGTGGCTTGCTTGTTGCTTTTCGCGGCCTTGCACAACGGCGACGCACCGGATGATCCGCCGATGTTTGGCGCGTTGACCTGGTATTCCTATCCCGGCTCGATCGTGCGCTGCACCAGTGAGTTCATGTTCGGCATGTTCTGCTGGCGGGTGCGCCGCGATGTGCCCGGTTCGGCATGGCTGGGATCAGACCGCGTGTTGCTCCCAGCAGTTTTACTGATGTCAGCCATTACGCTCTCCCAAAGGTGGGACATGTGTTTTCTGTTGCTGAGTTGCGGCCTTGTTGTCGGCTTCTCCTATGAGCGTTCGATTGTGGCCGCCGGGTTTGCATCGCCTGTGCCGCGCTGGCTTGGGATGATCTCGTTCTCGTTATACTTGTGGCATATCCCGATGCTTCAGTTGGCACCGGGCATCACAGCGTTGATGGAGCGGCTGGACATCTGGCAGCCATGGCTTGTTGCGCACATTCTGCTGATGGTTGTCGTGCTCGCCGTATCGGCGGTCTCATTTGCGGTCATCGAGCGACCGGCGCAGCGATATTTGCAGAGGGTGTTCGCCACATATTTCGGCTTGGCTGCGGGCCATAAGCTTGCCCAGCCACTGCCGTGATACTCGATATCGAAGCGCGCGCTGTTATGAAGTGGTTGGAAAATCTGCCTTCTTCAGTGCGCCCAACTCGCTCAATAGCATCGGCCACGTCCGCAAGCCTTCATCGAACGAAGCCAGACGGAAGAACTCGTTGGGCGCGTGCACGTCCTCGTCGGGCATGGCGAGGCCGAACGTCATGGTGTCGAGGCCGAGCAGTTCCTTGAAGATCGCCGTGATCGGGATGCTGCCGCCAGCGCGGGCGGGGTAGGCCTGCTGGCCGTGCACGCGCTGGAGAACGCCGAGTGCGGCTGCCAGCATAGGGTGATCTTCCGGCAGGCTATTGGCCGGAGTACCGCCCATTTCGCCCTTGATTTCCAGCTCAACGCCTTTTGGCACATGCGAACGCAAATGTGCCACCAGCGCCTCGGTGGCCTTGGCAGGAGACATGCCGGGTGACAGCCGCATGGTGATTTTGGCGTGGGCCTCCGCCGGAAGCACGGTCTTGCTGCCCTCGCCGGTGTAGCCGCCCCACATGCCGTTTAGCTCGATGGTCGGGCGCAGCGTCGTGAGTTCCTTGACGGTATAGGAAGGATCACCCCAGCGGGTGCCACCGATATTGGCGAAGAATTCAGGCTCATCGAACGGCACCGCGGCCGCGGCCACGCGCGCTGCATTGCTGATCGGCATGGCGTCATCGCCGAAGCCGGCGACGAGAATGCGGCCCTGATCGTCATGAAGGCCTGCGATCAGCGCCGCCATCTCGCGCAGAGCATTGCGCGCGGCACCGCCGTAGCGACCAGAGTGGCCATCCTTGGTGCCGGTGCGCAGTGTGATCTGCAGGCCGGTGATGCCACGCCCGCCAATCCCCACCGTCGGCACAACGGTGCTGGCCTTGCCGCCGTCAGCCGACAGCATGGCATCGGCATCCAGCTTGTCCCGGTGCCGCGCCACGATGGAGCGCAGGCTGGGACTGCCGATCTCCTCCTCACCTTCCAGGAAGAATTTGATGTTGACGGGGCACTTGCCCTCCACCGCCAGAAACGCGCCGATCACCTCGATGGCGATGGTGGTCGAGCCCTTCACGTCTGACGCACCTCGGCCATAAATGCGGCCATCGCGGATGGTCGGCTCGAAGGGCGGGGTGTGCCAAAGTTCCAGCGGATCGGGCGGCTGCACGTCGTAATGGCCATAGACGATGATTGTTGGCTTGCCGGGAGAGCCCATCCAGCTGGCGTAAATGGCGGGTTGGCCAAAGCTCTCGCCGCTGTCGAGCAATTGGACATCGTCCAAGCCGAGATCCCGCAGCCGCTGCATCAGCATCTCGCGTGCGGCATTCATATGCGGCGCATAGGCAGGGTCGGTGGAGACGCTGGGAATGCGGATGAGCGCGAGCAGTCGTTGCAGAATGGCATCCCGCTCGATGGCCAGATGGGCGATCACGGCGTCGGACATCAGCACCTCCACAACATTGCGCCAGTCAAAACGCATCGCGGCCCGGAAGCAAGCTCCCGGGCCGCGACATCAGCTTTCAATGTAAGCCGATATTACATCTGAGCGTAGTTGCCGTTGTGCCAGATGTAGAACACGTAGTCAGACACGGTCACGTCGCCCTTCTTGTCGTAGCTGATCTTGCCGAGGACGCTGTCCCAGGTGCCAGCCTTCAGAGCGTCAGCCACCTTATGCGGATCGGTGGTGCCAGCCTTGGTGGCAGCCTCAGCCCAGATCTGGATCGCAGCGTAGGCGTAGAGGGTGTAGCCCTCTGGGTCGAAGTTCTTCGCCTTGAACTCGGCGACAACCGCCTTCGCAGTCGCACGGGCGCGCGGGTCAGATGGGAAGGTCATGATCGTGCCTTCGCCGGCCGGGCCGGTTGCCTGCCAGAACTCGGTGGTCACCAGAGCGTCGCCACCCATGAACGTGGCATTCATCCCCTGCTCTTTGGCCTGCTTGATGATCAGCGCGGTTTCGGTGTGGTAGCCACCGATGTAGATCACGTCGATACCGGCCTGCTTCAAGCGCGAAACGATGGCCGAGTAGTCCTTCTCACCGGGGACATAGGCCGAGTAGAGGGCTTCAGTCACACCGGCCTTGTTCAGGTTCTTCTTGGTCTCGTCGGCCAGGCCTTTGCCGTAGGCGGAGTTGTCATGCAGGATCGCGATCTTGCGGCCCTTGAATTCCTTGGCGAGGTAAGCGCCGGCGACGGCACCCTGCTGGTCGTCACGACCGACGTCGCGGAACGTGTTCCAGCTGCCCTCATCGGTGAATTTCGGGTTGGTCGAGGCCGGGGTCATCTGCAGGATGCCCTCTTCGGTGTAGACCTTGCTGGCCGGGATCGAGCTTGACGAGCAGAAATGGCCTGCCACGAACACCAGCTTTTCAGCGGCGAATTTGTTGGCAACCGAAACGGCCTGCTTCGGGTCGCAAGCGTCGTCGCCGATCGAAAGCACCAGCTGCTTGCCGAGAACGCCGCCCTTGGCGTTGATGTCGGCAACTGCCTGCTCGGCACCCTGCTTCAGCTGCACGCCGAAGCTGGCATTGGAGCCGGTCATTGGGCCAGCGGTGCCAATTTTGATCTGAGCCGAAGCGGGGGCTGCCGCCACCACGCCTGCAAGGGCCAGTGCAGCCACACCGGCAATGAGGGTCCGTTTGAACATATTGTTGATCCCTGTCTGAATTAAACGTTCCGTTTTCCCCGGAACTAGGTCGCAGCTTAGGCACAACGCAAGTGTGGTGGAAAGCCCGCCACACCTTCGCAGATGCGAGACAAACCGGCCTTCCAATCAGTGCCCACCTTCAAGATAAGCGGCACGAATTTCAGGCCGGGTCAGCAATTCCTCGCCGGTGCCGGACATCGTGATTGCGCCGTTCACCAGCACGTATCCACGATGCGCCAGCCTCAGCGCCTGGAACGCATTTTGTTCCACCAGCAGGACAGTGAGCCCCGTGGTGCGATTGAGTTCGCGGATGGCCGAGAAGATCATCTTCACGATCAGCGGGGCGAGCCCCAGGCTCGGCTCATCGAGCAGCAGCAGCTTCGGACGGCTCATCAGCGCCCGGCCGATGGCGAGCATTTGCTGCTCCCCGCCGGACAATGTGCCGCCGCGCTGTTCAAGCCGCTCCTTGAGCCGCGGGAACAGATGGAAAATCTGTTCCATTGTCTGCGAGACTTCGGCGGCGGGCCTGCCATGGCCGCCCATCAGCAGGTTCTCGTAGACCGTCATGCGCGGAAATACGCGCCGACCCTCGGGGGACTGTGCAATGTCTCGGCGCATGATCAGATGCGTTGGCATTTGGGTGATGTCGTCACCCTCATAGGTGATGCGACCATCGCGGGCGCGCGGGTTGCCGCAGATCGTCATCATCAGCGTGGACTTTCCGGCACCGTTGGCACCGATGAGCGTTACGATCTCACCGGAATTGACGGTCACATCAACGCCCTTCAGCGCCTGAATGGCCCCGTAATAGGCGGTCACACCTTCGAGTTGCAGCATCGCAGTCATGCTGCCACCTCGTCTTCGTCTTCACCCAGGTAGGCTGCGATGACCTTGGGATCGGCACGGATATGCTCCGGCGTTCCGTCACTGATCTTGCGGCCATATTCCAGCACCACGACGTGATCGGAAATTTTCATCACCACGCCCATGTCGTGCTCGATCAGCATGATGGCGCAGCCACTGTCACGGATCGAGGTAAGAAGGACCGCCAACTCGTCTGACTCACGCGGATTCAAACCTGCGGCCGGCTCATCAAGGCATAGCAACGAAGGGCCGGTGCACATGGCACGCGCAATCTCCAGGCGGCGCTGATCGCCATAGGGCAGGGAGCCGGCGGGAACGTCCGCACGGCTGAGCAACTTGACCTGATCCAGCCAATACTTCGCCTTGTCGAGCGCCTGACGTTCCAGTGAGCGGTAGCCGCCGAGGCCGAACACGGCGAGCACACCGTGAACCACGTCAGGCATCACCATGTTGTGCTGTGCAACCAGCAAATTCTCCAGCACGGTCATGCCAGAGAACAGCCGGATGTTCTGGAACGTTCGCGCCACCTTCGCCTGCCGCGTGATGTTGTGGCCCTGCATGGTGGCCAGCGCAAAATCGCCCGCAGCGCTGCTCAGCGAGATGGTGCCCGAGCTCGCTTTGTAAAACCCGGTGATGCAATTGAACACGGTGGTTTTGCCGGCCCCGTTCGGGCCGATGACCGCCGTGATCTCACCGGCATTGGCGACGAAGGACAGACTGTCCACGGCGGTGAGGCCGCCGAACTTCATGGTGAGATCGGCAACCGTCAGCAAAGGGGCGCCCATCAGCCGTGCCCCTGGCTGATCATGTCGCTGCCGATAAGCTGCGCCTTGCCGAGCGATACGGACGGTGTGCGTCCTGATACCAATCCGCGCGGACGGGTGACCATCACCACCACGAGTGCGACGCCGAAAATCAACATGCGATATTCGGCGAAGTCACGGAACAACTCACCGCCGCCGATCATCACGATGGCCGCCAATGCCGTGCCAATCTGGCTGCCGAGGCCGCCCAGGACGACGATGGCCAGCACGATCGCCGACTCGATGAAGGTGAAGCTTTCTGGGCTGATGAACGCGGAGCGGGTGGCGAAGAACGCGCCGGCAAAGCCCGCGAACGCAGCGCCGATGGCGAATGCGGTGAGCTTCGTCACGGTGACGTTGATACCCAGCGCCCGGCAGGCAATCTCGTCCTCCCGCAGTGCTTCCCACGCGCGGCCCAGCGGCAGGCGGCGCAGCCGGACGGAGACCCAGTTGGTCAGCAAGGCGAGGCCGAAGATCACGTAATACAGAAACGCCACGCGGTAGGTGAGGCTTGGCTCCAGACCGAAGAAATCGGAAAAGCTGCCTTCGCCGCCGCCGGCCGTGAAGGTGAGGCCAAACAGAGTGGGGCGCGGAATGCCGGAAATGCCGTTCGGGCCGCCGGTGAGCTCCGTCCAGTTGATCAGCACCACACGGATGATTTCCCCGAAAGCCAGCGTCACAATCGCCAGATAGTCACCGCGCAGGCGCAGCACCGGGAAGCCCAGCAACATCCCCCAGAATGCCGCGAGCAATCCGGCAAGTGGCAGACACGTCCAGAAGCCCAGACCGAAATTCTGTGCCAGCAGCGCGTAGGAGTACGCCCCAACCGCATAGAATGCGACGTAGCCGAGATCGAGCAGGCCAGCGAGGCCGACCACGATGTTCAGGCCCCAACCCAGCATCACGTAGGTCATCACCAGAATGCCGGTGTCGATTGCGTAGCGGCTGCCGAAGATGGGCAATAGAAACGCCAGAATCAGCAGGACAGGAGCGAGAAACTTGCCCGCTCCAGCAAACCGTGACGGCTTCACTTGCGCAACGATGGCAGTCGAGGCGCGCCGGGCCTTCCACAACACCAGCGCCAGTCGGCCCACAAAAGTGGCACCCACGAGCATGGCCACCGCATCCCAATGCTGGACCAGTTCCATCGAGCCGTTGGAGGCCACGTTGGTCTGCAGGCCCACCATGGCGAAGAATAAACCAAAGGCGATGAGCGCCGAAAATCCGGCGTCTTTGAGAGCGGCAATCATACCTTCTCCACATCAGCACGGCCGAGCAGGCCGGTTGGCATGACGATCAGCACGATGATCAACACCGAAAACGCCGCAACGTCTTTGTATTGCGCGGAGGCATAACCAGACCAGAACGCTTCGATCAGCCCAATCAGCAGACCGCCTATCACCGCACCCGGCAAGCTGCCAACGCCGCCCAAAACGGCAGCGGTGAAGGCTTTCACACCGGCGACGAAGCCGATGTAGAAGTCGATTGAGCCGTAATAGAGCAGGAACATCATGCCCGCGACGGCAGCCAACGCGGCACCGATCACGAAGGTGACGCTGATGGTGAAGTTGGTGTCGATGCCGAGCAGGGAGGCCATTTTCATGTCCTGCTCACAGGCGCGCATGGCTCGGCCGAGTGAGGTTTTCGTCACCAGCCACGTGAAGATGACGAGCAAGGTCAGCGTGACCACGAAAATAACGATCTGCATCCAGGTCAGCTGAACCACGAAGCCGTCCTGCTCGAATATCTTCAGCGCACCGGGGATCAGGCTCGGCATCGATTTGTTACGCGCCCCCTGGCTCACCTGCACGAAGTTCTGCAACGCGATTGACATGCCGATGGCCGAAATCAACGGTGCCAGACGGAACGACCCACGCAGCGGGCGATACGCAATCCGCTCGATCGACCAGCCGTAAATACCGGCCACGACGGCTGCGAACACCAAGGTCAGCGCCAGCATCAGCGGCACCGAGGAAATGCCCATCGCCGTCAGTGCCGTGATCGCAATCAGTGACAGAAACGATCCGATCATAAAAACGTCGCCATGGGCGAAATTGATCATGCCGATGATGCCGTAGACCATGGTGTAGCCCACCGCGATCAGGCCGTAGATCATTCCGAGCGTGATGCCATTGATCAGCTGTTGCAGTGCGTAGGCCAAAGGATCACCAAACTGTCATTGTTGAGTGCTTACAAGCATGGATAGGAGCTATGCGCAAGGCGCGGGGCCAGCATTGGTTAACGCTTCCGGCGGCGTAATTGATCAGAATAAACGATCACAATAATCAGCCCACCGGTGATTATCCGCTGCCAAAACGAATTGACGTTCATCAGATTCGCACCGTTGTTGATTGTTGCCAGAATGAACGCGCCAAGTAACGGTCCGTGCCAGGACCCGACGGCACCGAACAGGCTGGTGCCGCCGATCACTGCCGCTGCAATTGCCTGCAACTCCCACCCCTCGGCCTGTGTTGCGTTGCCGATGCCGATGCGTGAGGCCAGCAGCAATCCCACCAGAGCTGCGCACATCGCCGAGAGGATGTAGGCCAAATATGTCGTGCGGACGACACTTACGCCCGAAAGCCGCGCCGCCTCGCTGTTGGAGCCGATGGCGAACAGATATCGCCCCCACCGTGTATGGCCCAGAAATAGCCAAGCGGGCAGCGCCACCGCCAGCACCACGGCGAACAAATTCGGCACCACGCCGAACACGTCACCCAGCGAGAACTCAGTGAACGCATCATTGGTGATCGAGATGGTGGCACCGTTGGTGAGCAACAGCCCAATGCCGCGCAGCGATGTCAGCGTCGCCAGGGTGATGATGAACGGCGGCAACCCCATGCTGACGATGCCAAACGCATGAAACGCGCCGATCCCCAAACCAATGCCCAGGCTCGCCAGGACTGACGCCCAAATCGGCAGCCCCTGCGTCAGCAACCCAGCCACCACCACTGTGATAAACCCGGCGATCGCGCCCACCGAAAGATCGATGCCTGCCGTGATAATCACGAACGTTTCGCCCAATGCCAGAATGGCAATCATGGAGCCTTGACGAGCGAGGTTGGAGATATTCCGCTCGGTCATGAAGTTGTGCGTGGCGAAGCTGAGCAGCACCCATAGCAAGGCCAGCAACAGCACGAGGGTGAGACCGAACGGCACCGCGAAACGTTTGCGGGGAGGGGTCTGCGAAGCACTCATCGTTTGAATTCCTTGCAGATCAAATCAACCACCAATCGCCTGCGCCAAAATCGTCTCGTGGCTTGCGGCCTTGTGCGCGTGGCTGGCGACCAACCGGCCGCGCGCAAACACGTGCAGAGTATCGGCCAGTTCATAAACCTCCGGCAGATAGGACGAGATCAGGATGATCGCCGTCCCCTCCCGCAACAGCTTGCCCATCAGCCGGTAAATCTCGGCCTTGGTCGCCACGTCCACGCCCACCGTCGGTTCGTCAAAGATGAACAGCCGCGCCCCGTGGTTGAGCCATTTGCCGATCACGATCTTCTGCTGATTGCCGCCGGAGAGGCTTGCCGCCGCCACATGGCGCGAAGGGGCCTTGATGCTCAGATCGGCAATCTGGCGCTCCGCACACGTCGTCTCCCGCCTGCCATCCAGCAGTGGCCCGCGTGTCAGCCGATGGAAAATCGGCAGATTGATGTTGAACCCCACCGGCAGGCTCAATGCCAAACCCTGATCGCGCCTGCTTTCGGGCGCGAGAGCGATCCCCAACCGCAGCGCATCGCGTTCCCGCCTGATCCGCACAGGGGAATTATCCCACAAAATCTCGCCTGAGGTCGCGGGATCACGGCCGAACAGCGCGCTGGCGAACTCACTCCGCCCAGCACCGATGAGGCCATACAGACCGATAATCTCACCTGCATGCACGGCCATGGAGACGTCCGAAAAGCCGCGTCCGCACAGTTTGCGGGTCTCCAGCATCACGGCACCGCGCACCATTTGCTCTTTATGGAACACCTGATCGATTGAGCGATTGATCATGCCACGGATCAGACTGGCCTCATCGGTCTCCGCCGTGACGGCCGTCAGCACCAACTGCCCATCGCGCAAAATAGACACGCGGTCGGACAGGTCGAACACCTCCTCCAGCCGGTGGCTGATGTAGATGATCGTGACGCCATCAGCCGAAAGCCGCCGGATCAGGGTGAACAGCGCCGCAGCCTCCTGCCGCGTGAGGTAGGCGGTTGGCTCGTCGAAAATCAAAAACCTTGTGCCACGCTGCGCCGCCCGCGCGGTTGCCACCAATTGCTGCTGGCCAATCGTCAACGACGAAAGCAGTGCATCGGCGCGAATTGCAAAGCCCATATCATCCAAAATGTGCTGCGCCTCTGCAGTCATCTGGCTATGCCGCAACAGCCCGGCTCGCTCGCGTTCATCGCCGAGGAACAGATTGGCGGCCACGGTCAGATGGCGGCAGAGCACCACCTCCTGATGCACGGCGTTGATGCCAAGCTCAATCGCATCCTGCGGCGTCTCAATCGCAGCCTCAGCGCCACGCCACACAATCGCCCCGCCGCTTCGCCTGACAGCACCGGTCAGCAACTTGATCAGCGTGGATTTGCCCGCACCATTCTCACCGACGATCGCGTGAACCTCGCCTTCGATGAAGGCAAGGTCTACGGATTTCAGCGCATGCGTGCCTGGATAACGCTTATCGAGGCCCCGCAATTCCAACAGCACGGAGGGGCCACCCGCATCGGAGTGGCCCGCCAGCGCCATGCTCACTTCACTTTCGGATTGAGCAACGCCTGACTGCGCGCATCGCCCATGTTCGCATTGGTGATGGTGTTCACACCGGTATCGACAAACGCCTGAACCGCCTCACCCTTGCTGGCAGCCAGCGCCGTCTTCACGCCGTCATATCCCATGCGATATGGGTCTTGCACGATCAGCGCGTAGATCACGCCGTCGCCGAGCAGCTTGACCAGCTTGTCGTCATTGTCGAAGCCGACGAGCGTGACGGTTTTCTGTGCCTTATTCTCAGCAATCGCCTGGCTCGCACCCTGCGCCTGAATGAGGTTCGAGGCGAACACGCCTTTCAGGTTCGGATTGGCGGTGAGCAGATCGGTCGTGGCATTCAGGCCGCTGGTGGCCTGACCGTCACCAATGCGCTCCGCGACCAGTTTGAGGCCGGGGAACTTTGCGAGTTCTTCCTTGAACCCTTTGGCGCGTTGATCGAGCGAGCCCACGCCGGGCAGATTGGTCAGCAGCACCACGTCGCCTTCAACCTTGCCGCCATTCTTCTCGCCAATGCCCTTCGCCAGAGCGTCCGCCGCAGCGCGGCCGCCCTGCACGTTGTCGGTGGTGAGGAAGCTGGTGAAGGCTTTGCTGTCGGCACCACTGTCGATGCCGATGATCTTCACGGATTTTGCCGCCGCGTCGATCGGCTTGCCGAGGGCTGCGAACTGCGTTGGGGAGATGACGATGGCGGCGGGCTTGTCGGCGACTGAGTTCTCCAGAATGGAGATCTGGCCGTTGATGTCGGCCTCACTGGTGGCACCCAGCTCCGGCACCTTTACGTGCAGGTCCTGGCCGGCTTTGCGTGCCCCGGCGAGTACTATTTGCCAGTAAAAGCTGGTGGTGTCCTTGACGATGACGGGGATTACCGGGTCTGCGGCGCGGGCAGGCACCGGCAGGCTGAAGGCACCGAACACAATCGTGGCGGCAAGCAGGGTCAGGCGTGTTTTCATCGTATCCTCCATACGGGGCGCGCCTTTGCGGCTTGGCCCTCAATGGCGATACTCTGGACGAGTTTCGAACGGTTGCAAGGTGAGATGTAACCGCTCTCCGAAACTTGTTACCGCAAACCCGCCTCCGCCAGCATCCGGGTCAGATTGGCGAAGCCGAGTTTCGCATATTTCAACGGATTGGCCTTCGCCGGGTCCTGCTCCGCCTCGATCACCACCCAGCCGGAATAGGAGGGCAGGGCTCGGAACACCGTGGCGTAATCGACCATGCCGTCACCTGGCACGGTGTAGACGCCCTCCACCACGCTTTTCAGAAAGCTCCAATCGCCAGCCGCTGCTTCGGCCAGCACCGCCGCCCGCACGTCCTTGGTGTGAACATGGCTGATCCGGTGGCGATACCTCTCAGCCAGCGCCGCCGGGTCAGCACCGCCCAAGGTCGCATGCCCGGTGTCGAGCAGGAGATGCACGGACGGGCCGGTGGCCGCCATGAACGCGTCGATATCCACGCCGCTCTGCACAATCGTGCCCATGTGATGGTGATAGACCAGCCGCACTCCCTCGCTGAGAGTGGCATTGGCCACCGCCGTCACGCGGGCACCAAACTCTGCCCAGGCTGAGGCGGGCATCACCGGGCGGCGAGAGAGTGGTGCGGCGATGTCACCGTGAATGGCGTTTGAGGTTTCGGCGAACACCAGCACTTTGCATCCCATCGCCTTCAGCAGATCGAGATGCGGGCGCATTGCGACCATCTCAGCTTCTGCGTCGCGCAACAGCAATGCGGCGGAATACCAGCCGGAGACGCATGCCATCCCGAATGGGGCGAGGGCCGCACGCAGGGCCGCAGCCTCACGCGGGAATTTGTGGCCGAGTTCCATGCCCTCGAAGCCAACCTCGCGCGCCTCCGCCAGACACACCTCTAGCGGCGTTTCTCCCCCGAGGCTGCGCAGATCGTCGTTTGACCAGCCAATCGGATTGGCCCCAATGCGGATCATCCATTTTTCCTTTTAGTTGCCAATGCGCTGTGCCGCCCGAGCCGCCAGATAGCGGGCGCGAATCAGTTCCATGCCGTCCCGGTCCGACACTTCCGGCACCGCCACGTCCCACCAGGCGCCACCCGCATCGGTGCCGGTTTGTGGATCGGTGTCGATGACGAGCACGCATGTTCTTGTTTGCGCGCGTGCCCGGACGAGCGCTGCCTCAAGCGCCGCCAGCCCGGCGACTTTCTCGGCCAACGCGCCCAGCGCCCGCGCGTGCCCGGCGATGTCAATCTCCGGCAGCACCTCATGCACGGCATCAGCGAGCAGGTTGTTGAACGCAGCGCCGCCTGTCGCCTTCTGCAACCGGTTGATGCAGCCGAACCCGCCATTGTCGAGCACCACGATCGTGAGCTTCAGTCCCATCATCACCGATGTCGCGATCTCGGAGTTCATCATCAGATACGAGCCATCGCCGAGCAGCACGAACACCTCGCGCCCCGGTTCCGCCAGCTTCACGCCGAGGCCTCCGGCGATTTCGTAGCCCATGGTGGAGAAGCCGTATTCCATATGATAGCCGCCCGGCTCCTCCGCCAGCCAGAGCTTGTGCATCTCTCCGGGAAGGCCGCCTGCTGCCGACATGACGATATCGTTGGGCTGGGCCTGACGCTGCACCGCGCCCAGCACCTGTGCATCGGTTGGCAATGCCGTGTCGGACGCGGCTGTGTAGGCTGCCGCCACCGAGAGCCACGCCGTGCGGCTGGCCACCGCCCGTGCCGTCCAATCTGACGGCGCGCGCCACTGCGCAAGTGCTGCGCCGAGGCTCTCAAGCCCCACCAACGCATCCGCCGCCAGCGGCTGCGCCCGGTGCTTGCCCGCGTCGAACGCCGTCACGTTCAGACCGATCAGATGCCGCGTGGGATCGCCGAACAGCGCCCAGGATCCGGTGGTGAAATCGGCCAGACGCGTGCCGACGGCCAAAATCACGTCTGCTTCGGCCGCCAGCGCATTAGCTGCCTGCGTGCCGGTGACGCCGATAGCACCCATGTTGAGGTCTTCGGACCAAGGCAGCGAGGATTTGCCCGCCTGTGTCTCGCACATCGGAACCCCATGCGCGCGGCAGAATGCCAGCAGCGCCGCCTCGGCACGGCTGTAGAGAACGCCACCGCCCGCAATCACCAGCGGACGCTTGGCCTCACGCAGCAGGCGAACTGACTCCCCAAGCTCCCCCGCATCCGGCGGCGGGCGGCGTTGTGTCCAGATCCGCGGCTCGAACATATGGCTGGGATACTCATATGCCTCGGTCTGCACATCCTGGCACAGCGCGAGCGTGACCGGGCCACGCGCTCCTGGGTCCATCAGCACCTGCACGGCGCGGGCGAAGGCCGGGATTAGCTGTTCAGGCCGGGTGATCCGGTCGAAATACCGGCTGACCGGGCGCAGGCAGTCATTCGCACTCACGGTTGCGTCCGATTCGTTTTCGATCTGTTGCAGCACCGGATCGGGCCTACGAGTGGCGAACACGTCGCCCGGCAGAAGGAGCACTGGCAGGCGGTTCACATGCGCCAATGCTGCTGCCGTGACGAGATTGGTGGCACCGGGGCCGATGGAGGTGGTGACTGCCATCATCCGCTGGCATCGTTTCGCTTTGGCGTAGGCAATCGCCGCGTGCGCCATCGCCTGCTCGTTATGTCCACGAAAAGTGGGCAGGCGGTCGCGCACACTGTGCAGCGCTTCGCCAAACCCTGCCACATTGCCATGTCCAAAAATTGCCCACACACCGGCAAAAACCGGCACTGTCTGACCATTTTCGACACATAATTGCGCCGCCATCGCCCGCGCCAAAGCCTGCGCCATCGTCAGGCGAATGGTCGTCATCCCGCGCGTCCCCCGGCATTGTTCTTTGAGCGAACGCTATGCCGGGGTCCGATGCGGGTCAATCAACTCAGGTCCGGGCGTGAGTGCCGCCCCCTGCTAGAGGAGCCACCGCTCACGCCGCATTTAGTTCAAGCCTTGAACGAAGCAGGCTTGCGCGAGCGCACAACGAAGCCCAAGCTCGCAACTCCGCCCAGCAGCATCAGCATCGAGGAAGGCTCCGGCACCGGCACGCCCTGGGAGACCAGGCTGCCCGAGAAGCTGGTGTTGCCAGTACCCTGCGAGGTGACGGTGAAAATAGCGGCTGTCGGCGTGAAGCCGACGTAGTTCAGTTCACCCAGGCCTGAGATGGTCGTGGTTCCGAGCGAAGTGCCGCTTGGGGCCACGTTGGCGATCGTGAAGCTGTCGAGCGTGAACGATACGCTCTGCGCGCCTTGCGTGAACGTGATGAAGTTCGCGATCGGCAGCGCCGGTGTCACCAATGTGTTGCTGGCCACAACGAAGCTCGTCAGATCCGCAATGGTGCCGCAACCGCCGAGCGCAGAACTTGCGCACGCAGCGGCAGAAAACGCCGTGAAGTTGCCAGAAGCACTGTTGGTCAGGCCCAGCGAACCTGGTGTGCCGATGCTGGCGTTGCCGTTGGTGCGGAAATCCAAGCCGGTTGCATTGTAGGTATCAGCGCCGCCGATCGGATTGACGCCACCGTTGAAATCAATCTCGCTGCCCAGAACAAGCGTGTTGAGCGCAGCGTTCGCCGGTACCGAGGCCAGTGTGAGTGCAGCAAGTGCGCTGAAAGCCATAAGTGTCTGCTTGGCATAGGTCATTTGATATGTTCCCCTGTAAACTTAGGTTAAATGACGGAAACACTTGCGCAGCCATAAGCGTCGGAAAATACTCAGAGCACCCCTATGCGGCGGGTTCACATATCGCTCTGTGGCCAGCGGGCGTGCCAATCCCGCCGCGTCAAAGCTTCATGGTTCTGTCATCCCAATGTCACAGCCCGGCGTTAGAGCCGGTACTCCAAAAACGCTTGGGAGAGCACCATGTCATTCAATCGTCGCTTCATGCTGCAGTCCGGTCTGGCTGTTGCCAGCACCAGCCTGTTCGGAACCGGGCGCGCGTTCGCCGCAGCCCCTGGTCCGAACGTTCCGGCCGCGCTCATCGCCGCCGCCAAGAAAGAGGGTGCGATCAACGTCATCACCCTGCCGCGTGACTGGGCCAACTGGGGCGTGACGATGGACCGCTTCCAGGAGCTGTACGGTGTGAAGCTGACCGACGACAACCCCGATGGCAGCTCGGCTGAGGAACTCCAGGCCATCCGCACGCTGAAGAGCCAGAAGCGCGCCCCCGACGTGGTGGATGTGGGCCCGGCCTTCGCTGTGCAGGGCAAGAAGGAGAAGCTGTTCGCCCCTTACAAGGTCGCCACCTGGGCCGAAATTCCGGCTGACGTGAAGGACGCCGAGGGTCACTATTACGGCGACTATTACGGCGTGACGTGCTTTGCGGCCAACAAGTCGGTTGTCAAGAACATGCCGCAGACCTGGGCCGATCTGATGAAGCCTGAGTATAAGGGCATGATCGCGCTGAACGGCAGCCCGCTTTCCGCCGGTGCCGCCATCGGTGCGGTGTTCGCAGCAGCCCTTGCCAACGGCGGCAGCTACGACAACGTGCTGCCAGGCGTTGAGTTCTTCGGCAAGCTGAACGACATCGGCAACTTCTCACCGTCCAAGGCCGGTGCCGCCAGCCTCGTCGCCGGCCAGACCCCGATCACGATCGACTGGGACTATTTGAGCCTCGGCTACAAGCAGGCCAATGCTTCGAAGGTTGAGATCGAAGTGGTCGTGCCGAAGGAAGCAAAGCCCTTTGGCAACTACTATTGCCAGGCGATCAGCGCGTTCGCTCCGAACCCCAAGACCGCCCGTTTGTGGATGGAATACGTCTACTCCGACGAAGGCCAGCTAGCATTCCTCGGCGGCTTCGCGCATCCGATCCGCTTCGACAGCCTTGTCGCTGCCGGCAAGGTGCCTGACTCGATCCTGAAGACGCTGCCGCCGGCTTCTGCCTATAAGGGCATCAAGTTCGCGACGCTGGAGCAGGCCGACAAGGCAAAAAAGGTGATCGCCGACGCTTGGCCGCGCCTTGTGAAGGTGGGCTGATCTGACATGAAGGCGCCGATAGCGTGGCTATTCATCGGCGCCTTTCTTCTGGTGAGTGCGATCTTCCTGGTCGCACCCACCGCGATGCTGGCGGTTCAGGCCGTGATCGGTGATGACGGCCTGACGCTTGAATATGTTCAAACCTTGGGCAGCTACCGCTACGTCAAGGCGTTTGAGCACTCCCTTTATCTCTCTGTGCTCTCAGCCACCGTGGGCGTGATCGCCGGTGCGTTGATTGCGTTCGCCATGCTGAAGCCGGGTGCGCCGCGCTGGCTGCGTTCTGTCGTGACCAGTTTTGCCGCAGTGGCCGCCAACTTCGCCGGTGTGCCGCTGGCATTCGCGTTCATCTCCACCGTGGGCACGCTTGGCCTGCTGACCTCAATGCTGAAACACATCGGTGTTGATCTTTACGCGATGGGCTTCAGCCTGTTCTCCATCCCTGGCCTGACTCTGGTTTATTCGTATTTCCAGATCCCGCTTATGGTCATCATCATCATTCCTGCCTTCGAGGCGATGCAGCCGGCGTGGCGGGAGGCGGCGGAGAACCTCGGCGCAACCGGTGGCCAATACTGGCGCATGGTGGGGCTGCCGGTTCTGGCACCGTCGTTGCTCTCCGGCTGGATCTTGCTGTTCGGCAGTGCGTTTTCCGCCTACGCGACCGCTTATGCGCTGACATCGGGCAATATCTCGCTGGTGACGACGGAAATCTCCGCCGTGTTGTCTGGCAACGTCAGTTCTGAACCGCAGGTCGGTGCGGCCCTTTCGGTGGGCATGATCGTGGTGATGGTGCTGGTGCTTGCCGCAAGCCAAATGCTGGCCCGGCGTGCATCACGCTGGACGGTGAAGCAATGAACCGTTTGGGTGTTGGCGGCTGGGCCATTCTTGTCGTGGCTGCTCTCTTTTTCGGCACACCGCTGGTGCTGACCGCTGCCTTCAGCTTCTGGGAAGGCGGGGATCGCTATGGCTTTGAGGTCTATGGACTGCTGTGGAACTCACCCAAGCTGTTCGAGGCGATGGCACTTTCTGTGGAACTCTCGATTGCAACGGTGGCAGCCCTGATCGTGCTGATGGTCCCGGCGGTCATCTGCATGAACCTGTTCGCGCCGAAGCTGCGGCCGTTGTTCGAGTTCATTGCCACGCTGCCGTTCGTGGTCCCGGCGATCGCACTTGTGGCGGGCTTATCGGCGCTGATCACCGGGCCGGAATGGCTGATCGGCACGCCGTTCTATCTCGTCATTCCGTATTTCTTCATCGCGCTGCCCTATGCCTATCGCTCCATCGATGTGGGCCTGCGATCGATTGATCTGGCGACGTTGACGGAGGCCGGGCAATCGCTGGGGGCCAATCTGGGGCAGATCATCCTGATGGTGGTGCTGCCGAGCCTGCGATCCGCTCTGGTGGGCAGCGCATTGCTGACGCTGGCGGTGGTGTTCGGGGAGTTCACGTTTGCCAACGTGCTGCTGTTTCACACTTATTCCGTCTACATCAACGAAATCGGCCAGCATGAAGTGACGGCCGCCGCGGCCCTTTCGGCGGCGAGCTTCCTGCTCACATGGATCGCCATGCTCGGCGTGCTGATCGCTGGTGGCGGCAAAACTGGCCCTTCTGGAGTGCGCTGACCTATGGCCATCGTTGAACTGCACGGCTTGCGCAAATTCTATGGCGGCCGGGATGTGCTCTCAGGCATCGAGCTTGCAATGGGGGACGGTGAGCTGATTTGCCTGCTCGGCCCATCCGGATGCGGCAAAAGCACATTGCTGCGCATTGTGGCCGGATTCATCATTCCTGATGCCGGGCAAGTGCTGGTGGGCGGGCGCGATGTGACAAAGCTCGCCGCCAGCAAGCGGCAAATGGGCATGGTGTTTCAGTCCTATAGCCTGTTCCCCAACATGACGGCGCTGGACAATGTGCGCTTTGGGCCTCGCGTGGCGGGGGCACCGAAGGCGGAGCAGGTCAAGCGTGCCCGTGAGCTGCTCGATCTCGTGGGGCTGTCGTCACATGAGGCGAAGTTTCCGCACCAACTTTCCGGCGGCCAGCAGCAGCGCGTGGCGTTGGCGCGAGCGTTGGCGGTGCAGCCGCAGGTGTTGCTCTTGGACGAGCCGCTATCAGCGCTCGACGCCAAGGTCCGCCTACAGCTGCGTGAGGAAATCCGCCGCATTCAGCGCGATGCCGGCGTGACGACGATACTTGTGACGCATGACCAGGAGGAGGCGCTGTCGATCTCGGACCGGGTGGCGGTGATGCAGGGCGGCAAGCTGTTGCAGGTGGCGACACCTGCGGAAATTTATCGCAGGCCGGCGGATGGCTTCGTGGCCCGCTTCATCGGCTCCGGTGCGGTGTTCGCAGGCCGGGTGGAGCGTGGGCATGTGCGCGTCGGCTCCATGTTGTTACGCGCCGACGCGAGCGCCACCCATGCCGATGGCAGCGAGGTGGAGATGTTCATCCGCCCGGAGAGCGTGCAAATCCAGGCGCATGACGGCGAATTGCCGGACGGCACGGTGGCTGGAACGCTGAGCGAGAGCGTGTTCCTGGGCGGCTTGACCCGTATGCGCCTGACATTGGAAGGCCCAGACAATCACAGCCTTTGGGCGGACGTTCCGAGCGAGCACGCGGAGGGGTTTAAGCCAGGCCACAAGCTCATCGCCTGGTGGGAGGCCGCGGCACCCCGGGTGATGCCGCTTTCGCGCGAGTGAACGCCGGGGGTTATGCCCCGGCGAAATTCAGCTCGACGGTGATGCCGCTCGGGTCGTTCACGAAGATCTGCCGCAGGTCCATGTTGGGCACCTTGCGCTCGCGCATTTCGCAGCCGCAGGAGGCAATGCGCGCCCGCACCGCGTCGATGTCGCTCCCGGCGAAGGCCACATGGTCGATCATGCCGCTGCCGGGCGTGCCCATGTCGGCATCGCCCATGTAGTCGGCAAGGCCTGAACTGTCGTTCGGGTCGATCCCGATGACATGAACCACCGCGATGCCTTCCTGGTAGAGCCAGATGCCGGGGAATGGGAAATTCGGACGCGGCCCAACCTCGAAGCCCAGCGCATCGACATAGAATTTGCGGGTCGCCTCAATGTCCGTGGTGCGGATGGAATAATGTTCGAGCTTGGTGATCGGCATGGCGTTCTCCCTCGGTGTGGTGCGCTGGCTTGACGGCTGACAGCTTATGCCAACCATATAGGATGATAAATAAGAAGCCGGGAGGGGCTGTATGAAGGCTTCAGCATTCGACTATGTGCGGGCTAAAAGCCTGCCCGAAGCGCTTGATCTGTTGGCCCGGCACGGTGAGGCGGCGAAGCTGCTCGCGGGTGGCCAGAGCTTGCTGCCGGCGCTGAATTTGCGGCTGTCGGCACCCGAAATCCTTATCGATATCAGTCATTTGCCAGAATTGCGCGGTATTTCCACCACGGCCACATCGCTGCGCATCGGGGCGCTGACACGGCATGTGGAGTTGCAGAACGCAGCCCTGGTGGCCGAGCACGCGCCGGTGCTGACGCAGGCGATTGGCCATGTTGCACACGCGGCCATCCGCAGCCGGGGCACGATTGGGGGCTCGCTCGCCAATGCCGATCCGGCGGCCGAACTGCCCGCCTGCGCGCTGGCGTTGCACGCGCGCATCGTTATGCAGTCGCCGCGTGGGGAGCGGGTGATCGCCGCGGATGATTTCTTCACCGGATTGTTTGCGACGGCCCTGCTACCTGACGAAATACTCACTGCTGTTGAAATCAATCTCGCACAGCCAGGCGACGTTCACGGCTTCGGGGAACTCGCCCGACGCAGTGGGGACTACGCGATTGTGGGCCTTGCGGCGCAGGGGAGGGTGCAGAACGGGAAGCTGGCGGCGCTGCGGCTCGGCTATTTCTCCATCGGCACCAAGGCGACACTGGCCACTAAGGCGGCCGCCATCCTCACGGCCGGTGGCGGCATCGAGGCTGCGGCCGCGGCGCTGGCCGATGATCTGGAGCCGCATGACGATCTCCAGGCCGATGCTGCCACGCGTCTGCATCTGGCGCGCGTGCTGCTGCGCCGCGTTATCTCCGGCATGATGCCCTCTCTGAAAGCCGCCGCATGAACATCACGCTCACTGTCAACGGCGAGACCGTCACCGCCGACGTGCTGCCGCGCACCCATTTGGTTGATTTCCTGCGCGAGCATCTGGAACTCACCGGCAGCCATCTCGGTTGTGAGCATGGCGTGTGCGGGGCCTGCACCATCAGGCTTGATGGGGCGATTGTGCGCGGTTGCCTGGTGCTCGCTGTGCAGGCCGATGGCGGGGTGGTGGAGACGATTGAGGGATTGTCTGACAGCGGTGAGATCGCGGATCTGCAGGCCGCTTTCATCGCCCGCAACGCGCTGCAATGCGGCTTTTGCACGCCGGGGATGTTGATGGCGGCGCAGGATTTGCTGCTGCACAACGCCACCCCCACGCGCGAGGAGATCCGCGAGCATATCTCCGGCAATTACTGTCGCTGCACCGGCTATCAGGCGATTGTGGATGCCGTTGAAACCACCGCCAAGCAGCGAGCACGCGCGCAATGAGCCTGTCCCCCACCGATCTGCCGAACTCCTATATCGGCCGCACCGTGCCGCGCCCCAACCTCGCGCGTCTGACGGAAGGGCGCGGACTTTATGTCAGCGACCTCACGCTGCCGCGCATGGTGCATGTGGCGTTCCTGCGCTCGCCTTACGCGCATGCGGAGATCCGCAGCATCGACACCTCGGCGGCCGAGAACATGCCCGGTGTGGTCCGTATCGTGACCGGTGAGCAGATGCAGGCATTCTGCACGCCTTGGGTGGGTGTGCTGGCGCATCTGAAGGGCCTGAAATCGGCACCGCAGCACCCGATGGCGGTGGGGCGCGTGCGCTGGCAGGGCGAGCCGGTGGTGGCCGTGCTCGCCACGTCTCGCGCTCTGGCAGAGGATGCGGCCGAGCATATTCTCGTTGATTACAGCGAGCTCCCCGCCGTGGTGGATGTGTTGGCCGCACTCGACCCGAGCAAGCCGGTGATCCACGATGGCCTGGGTGACAATCTGGCCTTCGAGCGTAGGCTGGATGCGGGGCATGTGGATGCGGCGTTTGCTGAGGCCGATCATGTGATCGAGCAGAGCTTCACCTTTGGCAGGCACACCGGCGTGACCCTCGAAGCACGCTCGATTGTCGCCGACTGGAACAAGGCGGAGGCGCGGCTGACGGTGCATCTGGGCACGCAAGCGCCGCATATGATGCAGAATATCATTGCGATGCATTTGGGGCTGGAGGAGCCGCAGGTGCGCATTCTTTGCCATGATGTGGGCGGCAGCTTTGGCATCAAGGTGCATGTCTATGCCGATGACATGGCGGTGGCAGCTCTCGCACGGATGGCAGGCCGACCGGTGAAATACGTGGCGGATCGCTTAGAGAGTTTTGTGGCCGACATTCATGCCCGCGATCATGTGGTGCATGGCCGCATCGCGGTGAAGAACAGCGGTGAAATCACAGCCTTTGAGATCGACGACCTCACCGGCATTGGCCCGTATTCGATGTATCCGCGCACCTCGGCGGTGGAGGCGAACCAGATCGTCAACCTCGTGGGTGGCCAATATGCCTGCCCAAATTACCGCGCCCGCGCGCGCGTGGTGTTTCAGAACAAGGCAATGATGTCGCAATATCGCGGGGTGGGGCACCCCATCGCCACGTCTGTTACCGAAGGCCTGGTTGATCTGGCGGCGGCGCGCATCGGGATGGACCCGCTGGAGATTCGCAGGCGCAATCTGGTGGCAGATGATGCCTATCCCTGCGCTTCGGCCTCTGGGCTGCGGTTCGAGGCGATGTCGCATCACGCGAGCCTGAACAAGCTGCTGGGCATGATGGATTATGCGGGCCTTCGCACGGAGCAGGCGGCGTTGCGCGCGAAGGGGATTTATCGTGGCATCGGCTTTGCCTCCTTCATTGAGATCACCAATCCCGGCCCTGCGTTCTACGGTGTGGGCGGGGCGCGAATTTCGGCGCAGGACGGTGCCGCTGTCAGGCTGGACGCTACCGGGGCGGTGATTGTGCAAAGCTCGATCACCGAGCAGGGCCAGGGCAGCGAGGCGGTGATTGCGCAGGTGACGGCCACTGCCATGGGGGTTCCGCTGGACCGGGTGCGGGTGATCCTCGGCGACACAGACAACACGCCCTATGGCGGCGGCACCTGGGCTTCACGCGGGGCTGGCATTGGCGGCGAGGCGGCGTGGCAGGCGGGCCGGGCGCTGCGGTCGAACATCCTGACGCTTGCCGGCACCATTTTGCAGGCGCGACCAGAGACGCTTGATATTCGCGCCGGTGTGGTGGTCGATGCCGAGGATGGGCGCGAGCGCCTGCCTTTGTCTGAACTCGCGCGCATCGCCTATTTCCGGCCGGATACGCTGCCGTGCGATTTTCAATCGGAGCTGATGGCGACACGGCATTTCGTGCCGCGCGAGTATCCGTTCGCGTTCACCAACGGCATTCAGGCCTCGTATCTGGAGGTGGACACCGATACCGGCTTCACCCGTCTGCTGCGGCACTGGGTGGTGGAGGATTGTGGGACCGTGATCAACCCGCAACTGGTGGACGAGCAAATCCGTGGCGGCGTTGTTCAGGGGCTGGGGGCGGCGCTGTTCGAGCATTGCCAGTACGACGCGCAGGGACAGATGATCAATGCCAATATGGCCGATTATCTGGTGCCGATGGCGGGCGAGATGCCGGATATCGATGTGGCGCATGTTGTCTCGCCCACGCTGGAATCCGTGATTGGGGCGAAGGGGGCCGGTGAGGCTGGGACGGCTGGGGCTGCCGCGTGCGTGGTCAATGCGGTGAACGACGCGCTTTCGCCGTTTTGGGTGGTGATCAGCGAAATTCCGATGACGCCTGCCCTTATTCTGCGGGCGCTTGGGCGGGGTTGAAACGACCCATTGCGCGACGCTGCGGTTTTGCTATCGTTTGATAACAAGAAAAATAGGGGAAACCGTGCCATGGCAACGTCCAAGCTCACCCGTCGCAGCGTCCTCGCGGCCACCTCCATCCTCGCCATGCCCGCCGTGCTGCGCGCGCAGGATGCCACCATCAAAATCGGCTTCCCCGTCCCGCTGACCGGCCCATATGGCACGGAAGCGAAGGATCAGGTGGCGTGTGCGCAGATCGCCATTGATGATTTCAACGCCGCCGGTGGCCTTGCTGGCCGCAAGGCTGAGCTGCTGGTGCGTGACGACAAGCTGAACCCTGGCGAAGCCGCCACCCGCACGTTGGAACTGATCGAGAAGGATCAGGTGAACTTCATTGCAGGCTCGCTTTCGGCTGCCGTTCAGCTTGCGGTCAACAACGTGGCCAAACAGCGCGGCGTGATCTTCAACTCGATCAGCCAGTCCGACCAGATCACCGCATTGCCGGATTGGAGCAAGACCACGTTCCACGAAGCGATGACACCGCACCTCACCGCCGGTGCCGTGGGCCGTTATGCCTTCAGCAAGTTTGGCAAAAAGGTGGTGTTCCTGCGCGCCGATTATGCTTATGGCGATGAGATGGTCGATGGGTTCAAGGCCACTGGCGCTTCGATGGGCATTGAGGTGTTGGCCGACCTGAAGCATCCGCTCGGCATGACCGATTTCTCCACCTTGCTGCCGCGCATTCAGTCGCTGAAGCCGGACATGCTGGTGCTGTGCAATTTCGGTCGTGATCAGCAAATCTCGATCAAGCAGGCGACCGATTTCGGTCTGAAGAAGACCACCAAGATCGTGGCCCCGATCCTGCTTTATACGTCACGCGTGGCGGTGGGCCCGGCGGCGTTCGAGGGTGTGATCGGCGGCACGTCGTATTATTGGGGCATTGAGGCGAACACGCCTTCGGCCAAGATTTTCAACGACAAGTATCGCAAGGCCAATGGCAACAAGCTGCCTTCGGATTATGGCGCGTTGGGCTATGCCGGTGTGCGCTCCATCCTTGATGCCTGCCTGCGCGCTGGTTCAGTTGAAACCGCCAAGGTCGTGACGGCCCTCGAAGGGGCGAAATATGACAGCTATAAGGGTGGTCAGGAAATGCGCAGCTGCGATCATCAATCGGTGCAATCGGTGTTCATCATTGAGAGCAAATCGAAGGACATGATCAACGAATACGACGTGTTCAACGTGCTGGCGACCGACGCCGCCAACGCCGACAATCTGCGCAGCTGCAAGGATGAAGGGCACGCCTGAGCCGGGCCATAAACATGGACGGTATCACGCCTGATCTCATCATCCTGCAACTGTTTACCGGTCTGGCGCTGGGGGCGATCTATGTGCTCCTGGCGCTGGGCATGTCGCTGCTGTTCGGCATGCTCACGGTGGTGAATTTCGCCCATGGCGCGTTTTATATGCTGGGGGCGTATATCGGCATCGTGCTGCTCGGCATTGGGCTGAATTTCTGGATGTGCCTGCTGTTTGTGCCGCTGGTGGTGGGATCACTTGGCCTGCTTGCGGAACGGTTCCTGATCCGCCCCCTTTATGGACGCGGCATCGACTATCCGCTGCTGCTCACCTTCGGCCTTTCCTACATGATGGTGGAATGCGTGCGCATTGTGTTTGGCACACAAGGTTTGCCGTTTGATACGCCGGAGTTGCTGCAAGGTGCGTCCGATATCGGCATTGGCTACTTTCCCACCTACCGCCTGTTTGTGATTGGTGTGGCGGCAATGGTGCTTGTGCTGCTGTGGCTGTTCCTTGAACGGACACCCTATGGCCTCATCATCCGGGCAGGGGCACGTGACCCGCAGATTGTGCGTATTCTCGGCATTGATGTGGGGCGGGTTTGGCTGGTGGTGTTCGGCATTGGGACCGGGCTTGCGGCGCTGGCCGGATTGCTTGCGGCCCCTCTGCAAGGAGCCAGCCCTGAAATGGGCAATTCCATTCTGGCTGAGGCTTTCGTTGTCACCGTCGTAGGCGGAATGGGGTCGTTAGTGGGAGCCGTCATTGCCGGTCTGCTGGTTGGCGTCGTCGTTTCGATGACATCGCTGTTCCAGCCGGAGATGGCGCAGGTTTCAATATTTGCCCTAATGGCCGTGGTGCTGCTGATCCGCCCCCAAGGCTTCTTCGGCCGTGCCGGATTGATGAGCTGATGTTGCCGGCAGAGTTTGTTGCTCGCTGCAAGCGGCACCGCGTGGTGTTGTCTGTGGTATTCTTGTTGATCTTCCCGCTGGTGATGCCGTTCAAGGCGATTGCGGTGAACATCCTGATCTACGGGCTGTTCGCGCTGGGCTTTAATTTGTTGTTTGGCACGCTTGGGCTTTTGTCATTCGGCCATGCGGCGTTGTTCGGCGGCGGAGCCTATGCGTGTGGTATTGCGATTGTGCATTACGGCGCACCCTGGTGGCTTGGCATATTTGCTGGCCTGCTTGGCGGAATGCTGATTGCGGCCATCATCGGGGCGCTGGCCATTCGCACGCGTGGCATCTATTTCGCCATGGTGACGCTGGCTTTGGCGCAATGCGTGTATTTCGTGGCGTATCAGGCAAGTGATTTCACCGGCGGTGAGAATGGGCTGCGCGGCATTGATGTGCGAGACATCAATCTGTTTGGCCTGCACATCAACTTTGTTGATCCGCTCAACCGGTATTACGTTGTGGCCGCGTTCGTGGCCGCCGCGCTGTTCGTGCTTTCGCGCATCCTTGCCTCACCGTTCGGCGCGGTGCTGGAGGCGGTGCGGGAGAATGAGGCACGGGCACGGGCGTGCGGTTACGATGTTCGCGCGACGCGCTTTGTGGCGTTTGTTATCTCCGGCGGCTTCTGCGGCCTTGCCGGGGCGCTGCAGGCGTTGCATCTCTCCATCGTGCCGATCGAGACGCTGTATTACCAGACCTCCGGCCTCGTGGTGATGATGGCGCTGTTGGGCGGCATGGGTACTTTTTTTGGCCCGTTCATCGGTGCCGGTGTGTTTTTGCTGCTAGAGAACCTTGTCTCACTCTGGACGGTTC
This sequence comes from uncultured Rhodospirillales bacterium, assembly GCA_903823665.1. Classification (GTDB taxonomy): domain Bacteria; phylum Pseudomonadota; class Alphaproteobacteria; order Acetobacterales; family Acetobacteraceae; genus CAIQQQ01. The sequence continues at coordinate 31,853 of CAIJTR010000067.1, read as the reverse complement.
ATTGGCAGCTTGTGGTGGGGGCTGCGTTCGTGGCCTGCGTGCTGTTCTTCCCGCGTGGCATCTGGGGCACCATTCTGCTCGGGCGGGCGAAATGAGCGACATCATTCTCACCACCGAGGGCGTGGCGAAATCCTTCGGCAAGTTCCGCGCACTTAGCGGCATCACCGCGAGCTTCCCGCGCGGCAAGCTCACGGCGATCATCGGGCCGAATGGGGCGGGCAAGAGCACGTATTTCAACCTGATCTCCGGCGCGTTTCCGCCCAGTGCGGGGCGCATCGTGTTCGAGGGGCGCGATATCACCGGCACGGCGCAGCATCGCTACGCCGCACTTGGGATCGCCAAGTCGTTCCAGATCACGACGGTGTTCCCGCAGGTGACGGTGCTGGAGAATGTGCGTGTGGCGTTGCAGGCGCTGGTGTCGCGTTTCAACATCTGGATGCCGCGCGGCGATCTCGCTGGCCTCGCCGAGAAGGCTGCTGATTTGCTCAACGTGGTCGGCATTTCCCAGCACCGCGAGCGGCTGGCCGGAAGCCTGGCACATGGCGAGCAGCGGGCGCTTGAAATCGCCATGGCGCTGGCCAGCAATCCGCGCCTGCTCTTGCTCGACGAGCCAACCGCTGGGATGAGCCCGGAGGAGACGCGGTCGATGATGGACCTCATCGTCAAGCTCGCCAGCGAGCGCACGGTGATCCTTGTTGAGCACAAAATGAAACTCGTCATGGGCATAAGTGACAGGCTTTTGGTGCTGCATCACGGTGAATTGCTGGCGGAAGGCACGCCGGACGATATTCGCCGCAATGAAACCGTCAAACGGGTCTATCTGGGGCAGCGGGAACACTGATGCTCAAGATCGAAAATCTCCAGGCCTGGTATGGCCCTTCGCATATCCTGCAGGGCATCGAGATGCAGGTGAACAAGGGTGAGATTGTCTGCCTCATCGGCCGCAACGGGGCCGGTAAAACCACCACGTTGCGCACCGTCATGGGCCTCGCTGGTCGTGCGAGCGGGCGGGTGTTGTTCGAGGATAACGACCTTCTCCCGCTGCCCACGCACCGCCGCAACGGCTTGGGCCTGGGCTACGTGCCGGAGGAGCGGCGGATTGTGCAGGGCCTTACCGTGCGCGACAATCTTCGCCTTGGCCTGCTCGCGGCCACGCATAAGCGCCGTGAGAGCGACGTGATCAGTGAGATTGCCGAGATTTTCCCGCGCTTGGCGGAGCGGCTGGATCAAGACGCTATCACCATGTCTGGCGGTGAGCAGCAGATGCTGGCCATTGCGCGGGCGATGGTTTCGCAACCCAAGCTGATCATGCTCGATGAGCCGAGCGAGGGCATCATGCCGGTGCTGGTGGATGAGATGTTCGCGTTGTTTGCCAAGCTGCGCGATCAGGGGACGACGATTTTGTTGGTGGAGCAGAACGTGGAACTGGCGCTGGGCATTGCCGATCGCGCCTACATCATGGACCAGGGCTTGATCGTGCATTCATCGAGTGCGAGCGCGCTGCTGGCCGATGAGGAAATCAAAGAGCGTTATTGCTCGGTTTAGCGCGAGACGGGCTACGTTAGAAATCCATAGACGCATTTTCGATCATCACTGCTTCTGCCGTGTGATGCAGGATGGCTGCTTCTCGCTCCTCGTCGCTCACCATTTGTGCCTGTAGCGACCGGCCGAGATCACGCGCGCGTTGCACGATGCGTTTGCCTTCCGGTAGCCGGACGCGTTGATAGGCCTGCAGGGCTTCGGGAACGTTGCTGTTCCCAGCAAGTGCATTCGCCAGTGCCACCGCGTCCTCGCACGCTTTTGTTACGCCGGCACCGATATGCGGACGGGCGACAAACGCCGCGTCGCCGATCAGCGCCACGCGGCCCTGCGCGATGATGTCTGAATCCAGATCGAAGATCGGCTGCAGGAACGGAGCCTTCGCGGCACGCACGACGGCTGCGAATTGTGGGGAGAGAATATTGCCCGCCGCTTCCCGTAATGCCGCGATATGCGCAGCCCGGATTTTTCCTGGTGGAATGGCGAGGTTGTGCGAAACGCCTTCCTCATCGGTCAGCAGATCAACCAGCGTTGTTGCCGCATCGGCCGGGCGATACCACACGAAATTATACCGCCGATGTCCGGGACGCAGATCATTTCCGTCGCCTGCGACCGGATAGCCGATAATCTGCTCGCTGGGTGGCAGGCAGAAGCAGAAATACTCGAACAATTCAGCATGCACGGCGGGTGGCAGATCGGCCTCCTCCACCATCCCGCGCCAGCCGACATAGCCGGCGTAAAGTGGTTTCGCGTTGCCCATTGCCTGGGCGCGCACGGCGGAGCGAATGCCATCGGCGCCGATGAGCACATCAGCTTCGATCTCGCTGCCATCGGCAAACTCGGCTATCACCGAGCCGGGCGATTGCCGGACACCACTCAGTTCACAGCCGAGCCGGTAGCCCTCGCCGCCCCATAAATTGCGCAGGAGACTGAACAGCCGGTCCCACAGCGCCATCACCTGCGGGTGCGACATGCGCAGCGCCACGCTGCCATCGGGGCGCCAGGTCACGCGCTCCAGCAACGCCACGCCATCTTTGCCATCAGTGTCGACGCCGCATTGCGCCAGCGCGTTCCATAATTGCCGGTGCGTGACGATGCCAGCCCCGCGGCCGGACAGTTCCTGCGCGCTGCGTTCCGCAATGACAACGTTCCAGCCGCGACGCCGCAGCATCATGCCCATTGCAAGTCCGGCGATCGAGCCGCCGGCAATGATGGCGCTCGGTGATGCAATGCGATTGGGCACTCCGTGGTCGCTCCTTCAATGGTGTGTTGACGCGTCACCGCCGCGTGCCATGTTCTGCTGGCATCTTATTATCGAAGGATCTGGCGTCGATGGAAACCAAAACAACCGGTGCGATTTATCCCGATCTTTCCGGCAAGGTGGTCATCGTCACCGGTGGGGCCAGCGGTATAGGCGAGGCCATTGTGCATGGTTTCGCGCGCCAGGGATCGAAGGTGGGCATTCTCGACATCAACGCTGAGGCCGGTGCCAAGGTGTCGGCAGCGTTGGGCAGCAAGCTGCATCATTTCGTGGCATGTGACCTGCGCGACGTCGGGGCTCTGCGCGGGGCGGTGGCGGAGATTCGGGCGGCGTTGGGTCCGGTGGATGTACTCATCAACAACGCAGCGCATGACGAGCGGCACGCCACGCTGGATGTGACGCCGGAGTATTGGGACGATCGCATTGCCGTCAATTTGCGCCACCAGTTCTTTGCAGCGCAGGCGGTGATTCCGGATATGCAGGCGAAGAAGGCCGGTGCCATTGTCAATTTCGGCTCCGTGTCGTGGATGATCGGTCAAGGCGGCATGGCGGCTTACACGGCTGCGAAATCTGCTGTGCTTGGCCTCACACGGTCATTGGCACGCGATTTTGGCGCGGACAATATTCGCGTGAACGCCATCGCCCCCGGCTGGATTATGACCGAGCGGCAGAAGACGTTGTGGCTGACGCCGGAGGGGGAGGCTGAGCTGCTGCAGCGCCAATGCCTGAAGCGCCAGCTGATGCCGATGGATATCGCCCGCTTCACGGTGTTCCTGGCATCGGAAGAAGCCTCAGCCTGCACCAACCAGCATTATGTGGTCGATGGCGGCTGGACCTAACTCGCGCTAGAGCGACGCCCGATCATATTGAACCGGTTCGGTTCAATATGATCGAGGCTAAGTTGCTCTAGCTTGTGGCGCGCAGCATCCGGAAGAATGCGATGATCTCAGCCGCCAGTGCTTCCGGCTGCTCCATTGCCGCGAAATGCCCGCCATTTGGCATCACCGTCCAGCGCCTGATGTCAGAGAACGTGCCGGATGCCACGGAGCGTGGTGGGCGCAGGATTTCGCGGGGGAATTGGGCGTAGCCGACCGGCACGTCCACAGTTCGCCCCTGCGGCACAATCCAGTCTGAGTGCAGGCGCTCGTAATAGGGCCAGAATGACGCGCCGATGCAGCCTGTGAACCAGTAGAGCGAGATATCCGCCAGCATTTGATCACGGGTAAGCGCGCGTTCCGGATCGCCGTGGCAATCGGTCCAGGCGTAGAACTTCTCCACGAACCAGGCGGCGAGGCCTGCGGGTGAATCATGCAGGCCCACGGCCAGTGTTTGTGGACGGGTGCCCTGGATGATTTGATATCCGGTCTCCTCCCTTGAGAAATGCGCAAGCTCTGCCTTGAAGCTCTGCACATCAGGAGACGGATCGGTCAGCAGAGCTGGGTCACGACGCACGGCGCTGAGGAAGTTCAGATGCACGCCGATCAGCCGCTCGGCATGATCCAGCGCCAGCTTGGTGGAGATTGTAGCCCCCCAATCGCCGCCTTGTGCGGCAAAGCGGTCGTAGCCGAGGACGGTCATAAGCTTTGCCATCACATCGGCCATGGCCCCCACGCCGAAGCGTTTCTGGCCGGGGCGGAAAGATAGGCCATAGCCGGGCAGGGAAGGGGCCACCACGGTGAAAGCATCCGCTGGGTCACCGCCAAAACGTGCGGGGTCGGTCAGACGGGGGATGATGTCGAGGAACTCGAACACCGAGCCCGGCCAGCCATGGAGAAGGAGCAACGGCACCGGCGCGGGCCCGACGCCTGGGACATGCAGCGCGTGGACGCCAATTCCGTCGATTTCCACCATTATCTGTGGGAAGGCGTTGAGCCGAGCCTCCTGCGCACGCCAGTCAAACCCATCGCGCCAATAGGCCAGAAGACGGGCGAGGTAGTTCACATCCGTGCCGTAAGCCCAAGGCGCATCCGGGGCCTGATCCGGCAGCCGTGTTCGTGCTAAGCGCGCCTTCAGGTCCGCGATCTCGGCGTCTGGCACATGCAGCGTGAATGGGTGCTGCGTGGGCTTGGTCATGCGCCGAACATCGCCACGTCGGTGCCTGCGACATCGACCTCGAACGAGATGAGTGCGCCCATTTGTTCCGGCCCAAGCCTACTGGATTTCAGCGAGGTGACGAACAGGGTTTTCATGTCCGGCCCGCCAAAGCACGGCATGGTGGGGGCGGCAAGTGGCAGCTCATAGCGGCGTAAAATCGTGCCGTCTGGAGCGATGCGGTTGACGACGCCGGCGGATGGCCCGGCGCTCCAGTAGCAGCCTTCCACATCCATCGCGGCACCATCCGGTCGCCCCTGTGCGTCGGTGAATGTGCGAACCTCGCGCTTGTGGCTGATGTTGCCGGTGGCGAGATCATAGGCGTAGGCATGCAGAAAGCGGTGGCGGCTGTCGGAGTGGTACATCGTGTTGCCATCCTGGCTCCAGGCCAGGCCGTTGGAGACGAGCAGGCCGGTGACCTGGGTTGTGCAGCTGCCGTCATGGTCGATGCGATAGAGCCCGGCAATCGGCTCTTTCTCCTCTCTATCGTCCATGCTGCCGACCCAGAACCGGCCATCGGGGCCGACTTTGCCGTCATTGAAGCGATTGGTGGTTATCCCGGCCTCAGGATTGACGATGAAGGTTAATTTTTCGTCTCTGAAATCAAAGAAGTAGATGCCGTCGCGCAGCGCCACGATGGCACGGCCGTCCTTGCAGATGCCGAAGCTGCCGATGGCGGAGGGCATTGCCCAGAACTGGAACGCATCCGTCGCCGGGTTCAGCCGGTAGAGGCGTTGGCCGCGGATATCGACGAAATAGAGTGCTTGTTCCGCCCGATGCCAGAATGGGCCTTCGCCGAGTTCCAGCGGTGGGACGGCGTGCGTTCGGACATTGGGGGTGATGATTTGCATGGCACTTCCTGGCGTTTACGTTTCGTTAGCTCATTGCCGCCACTCTGACACGGCCAGACGAGGCTGGACAGGAGTGGCTGTGGTAGAGACATCATCGATTGGGTTGTTCGCGCTGGCCGACAAGCGCCTGCAATGGCTTGGCGCGCGGCAAGGCGTGCTTGCCGAAAACGTCGCCAATGCGGACACGCCGGGCTGGAAATCACGCGATCTCAAGCCGTTTTCGGCGGTGCTTGCGCAATCAATGTCTGGCCAAAGGCTCGATCTCGCCAGCGTTCCCACGCAGACCAATACGATGCACATGGCTGGCACGCTGTCTGGTGAGAATGGCGCGCAGCAGTTGCGTGATGAGCGCGCTCCGGATGGGAACGAGGTGTCGCTGGACAAAGAACTCGAAAAAATCGCGCAGACTGACACCGATCACGAGACAGTCACAGCCATTTATCACAAATATATCGGCATGTTCAAAGAGGCTTTGGGAAGATGAGCATAGCGTTGCATTGGGAGTGCGGTAATGGATCTTGATAAGGCACTGGCCATCTCCGCCAGCGGCATGCAGGCGCAATCCACCCGCCTGCGCGTTATTGCAGAGAACCTGGCCAATCAGGACACCACCGGCGGCAAGCCGGGGGCTGATCCATACCGGCGCAAAACCGTGACCTTTGCCGATCAGATCGACCGCAGTACCGGTGGCCCGCAGGTGGTTGCCAAGCGGATCGACACCGACAAAAGCGCGTTCCCCCAGCGTTACGATCCATCGCATCCAGCCGCGAATGCCGACGGCTACGTGAGCACGCCGAACGTGAACAGCTTTGTTGAAGTGATGGACATGCGAGAGGCGCAGCGATCCTATAGCGCCAATTTGCAGGTGATGCAGGTGACGCGCAGCCTGCTGACCCGCGCCATTGAGATTTTGAAGTAAACGCATGGCAATCGCAGCCCTCACCGGCCCCGCTGCCCAGGCGTTGCAGGCATACCGCACTGCACAGTCCAGCGGTGCGCCTGGCATGGCGGCGGCGGTGGAGCCCGGTGGTGGGGATTTCGGCAGCATGGTGCAGCAGGCTCTGAAAGGTGTCGTCAGTCAGGGCCACGCTGCGGAGACGCAATCCACCGCCGCCATCTCAGGGCACGGCAATTTGCTTGACGTGGTTTCGGCCGTTTCGAAAGCGGAGCTGTCGTTGCAAACGACCCTCGCCGTACGAGACCGCGTGGTTCAGGCGTACCAGGACATTATGCGCATGCCGATCTGACCGTTCCGGAAATGCACGATCCAAAATGGAAGCCAGCACCGAATGAATGACGGCGATGTGGCGGGCCTGCTGCGGGAGACGATGCTGGTCACTCTCAAACTCGGCGGCCCGGTGCTGGCGCTGGCATTGGTGGTGGGCGTGGTGATGTCGCTCGTTCAGGCAGTGACGCAGATCAATGAGCAAACCCTGGCTCTGGTGCCGAAAATCGTTGTTATCTGCGGCATGCTGTTCCTGGCCGGACCGTTCATGCTGGCCACGCTGAACGACTACACGCGCTCGATGTTTGACCGCATGATCGCCGTCGGCACCGGATGAACCCGGCGTTGATGCCGCAAATGGCGCTGCTGGCGGAACTGCCGGGATGGGCGTTCGCGGCCGTGCTGCTGGTGGCGCGTATCGGCTCGGCCTGCATGCTGCTGCCCGGTATTGGCGAAAGTGAGGTTCCCGGCACGGTGCGTGCGGGCTTCGTGTTCGCCTTCGTGGCCCTCGTTCTGCCGGTATTGCAGCCCGATATGCCCGCCATGCCGCCCGATGTGCCGCATCTGCTGGTGATGCTGCTGGCAGAGGTTATTGCTGGGCTCTGGCTCGGCTGGCTGACGCGGCTGATTGTGCTGGCACCGGCTATGGCGGGGCAGATCATCGCCGGTGCCATCGGCATGTCCAACGTCATTCAGCCGGACCCGACTTTGGGGCCAAGCACGGCGGCGCTGTCGCGCCTGCTGGGGCTCGCGGCACCGGTTATAGTGCTTGCGGCCGGGCTGCACGTCTATCCGCTGGCTGCCCTCATCGGCAGCTATCATCTGGTGCCCGCCGGTCAGTTTCTGCCGACGGGCCTTACAGTGGACAGCTTCGTGTCAGCCTTCACCAGCGCCTTCCGCTTGGGGTTTCAGTTGGCGGTGCCGTTCCTGATGGCGGCTTTGTTGTTTCATTCTGTTATCGGGTTGATCGGCCGATTGGTGCCGCATCTGCAAACCCATTTTGCGTCAGTGCCTGGCCAGATTATCGGTGGTTTGCTGCTGCTTTTGGTCATAGCCGGCAGCATGGTTTCGGTATGGACAGAGGCGGCGCATGACAGTTTCGTCGCGCTGCCTGGCCAATAATCGATGTCCGAGGGTGCGGACAACGAAGACAAAACAGAAGCCGCGTCCCCAAAACGGCAGCAGCAGGCGCGTGAGGCCGGAAATGCGCCAATGTCACGCGAGGTGGCGGGCGTGGCGGTTCTCGGTGCTGCTGCGGCCATCATCGGCCAGTATTTGCCCGGAGCAATGCAGAGCAGCGTCGGCCCGATGACGCGACTGCTCGGCGAGTTCGCCACGCTCGAACCCAGCCAGGCGCTACGCTTGGCGGGGCATGCGGTGCTGTCACTGGTTTGGCCGTTCAGCCTTGCCGCAGCCCTCGTGGGCTCGCTCAGCGTGCTGGTGCAGACCCGCTTTTTGATCAAAACCTCGGCTCTGCAACCGGATTTTGGCAAACTGAACCCGATGGCCGGGATCGCCCGGTTGCTCGGTCCGCACAACTTGATGGAAACCGGCAAGTCGCTGCTCAAAATCGGCGCGATGGGGGCGTTGGCCTGGCACGGTATCGCCGCCGCCCTGCCGGACATGCACCAGTCGATCAGCTGGCCGATTGAGTTGGTGGCAGGCAAGCTCGGTGCGCATCTCACGGCAACGCTTATCCCCATTCTCGCCGTGCAGGGCGCTATCGCGGCAGCGGATGTGTTGCGCAGTCAGAGCAGCTTCAACGCCTCCATGCGCATGACAAAGCAGGAGCAGCGAGACGAGCAGCGGGAGGGCGATGGTGATCCGCACGTCAAGCAGAAGCTGAAGCAAATCCGGCAGCAGCGTTCGCGCAAACGCATGATGCAGGCGGTTCCGCGCGCCACCGTCATCGTCACTAACCCCACCCACTATGCTGTGGCGCTGGCCTATGAGCGTGGTTCTGGCGGTGCCCCTCGCATCATTGCGAAAGGCATGGACGAAGTGGCGGCGCGCATTCGCGAGGTAGGAGAAAAAGCCGGGGTACCGCTGATCGCCAACCCGCCGCTTGCCAGGGCGCTTTATCCGCTGGCGCTAGAATCAGAGGTGCCTGCAGAATATTTCCGCGCGGTGGCGGAACTGATCGCCTATGTCTGGCGGCTCCAAACCCCCGTCGGTCGAAGCGTGGGGCCATGATCACCCGATCGTGGCAGCAATTGCGCCATAGCAAGCCAGCGCCGGTTTTGTTGGCACGGCTGGCAGACCTGGGCGACCCGCTCACGGCGATGATGCTGCATGACGCGGCCGGGCCTGCATCGGTCGTCGACGCCGCTTTCAAGCTGGTTCAATTCAACGTCGCGCTGTCGCAGATGCTCGCGGGTGTTGTCTTGCTGAAACACGGCGCACCGGTCGCCCCGCTGTTCCACCACACTTCACGAGGGGCCGTGACCAACGAGATCGGGCGCGTGCTGAACGGCCGCGCCCCTGAGGGCAGGGGCTTCATCGCCACGCTCGTGGGAGACAACCGCCAGGAAATCCGTGTGGCTGTACACCCGATTGATGAGGGCGGCGGGATCATTTCTGGTGCCGTGCTGCGCTTGACTGATCTCACGCCACAGCGGCAGTTGGAGGCACAACTCGCGCACAGCCAGAAACTCCAGGCCACCGGGCAACTCGCGGGCGGCATTGCGCATGATTTCAACAATCTGCTGACGGCCATTCTGGGCGCCGCCGAATGCATCGCCGAGCGCGAGCCCGCGGGTGAAACGGCGGAGGATACACGCGTTATCCAAGGCAGCGCGCAACGCGGTGCAGCGCTCGTGCGACAACTTCTTGCGTTCGGACGGCAACAAACGCTGCAGCCCAGGGCGCTCGCGATGAATGATGTGATTGAGGGCATATCCTCGCTGCTGCACCGGCTGATCGGCAGCCAGGTGCGCCTCGTGCTCGATCTTGAACAGCCGGGACGCAAGGTCCGCGCTGACCCGACGCAACTTGACCAAGTGCTGGTCAACCTTGCCGTCAATGCGCGCGATGCCATGCCCAACGGCGGCGAACTCACCTTGCGCAGCGGCCACATCACGACACTTCGCACGATCATTCATGGGGCGGAGGCTGTTCCGCCCGGCCGCTACGTGACGATAGACGTGCAGGACACCGGGGGGGGCATCCCGCCAGATGTGCTGCCGCGCATCTTCGATCCGTTCTTCACGACCAAGCGTGAAGCCGGTGGCAGCGGGCTCGGCCTTTCCACGGTGCACGGCATCGTCCGTCAGTCGGATGGGTTTCTCGGGGTGGAAAGCACGCTTGGCCGCGGCACCTGCATGCGCATCTACCTGCCGCGCTGGGATGAGGGGGAGGGGGTGGAAACTCCCAAAGCTTTGGCAGCAATTCCGACGCCGGCCCCCGCGCGCGCCGTATCCGGTGGCCTGGTGCTTCTCGTTGATGACGAGGACGCAGTGCGTAAACTTGCGGGCAGGGCGCTGCAGCGGGCCGGTTGGGAGGTGCTGATGGCCGATTCGGGCGAATCGGCGCTCGAATTGCTCGAAAACCGGCCATGTGATGCCCCGGCGTTGACCGCATTGATTTCTGACATGGTGATGCCCGGCATTGACGGGACAGCCCTGGCGCAACGTGTGCGCATGGAGCATGCAACCCAGGATTTGCCTGTGATTTTAGCGTCAGGCTATGCTGAAAAGCCACTCCATGGTGCCGTGCAGAAGCATGCCACGGTGTTTCTCGCCAAGCCGTACACCCTGGCGGAACTCGTCGCCGCGCTGCGGAAAGTGACTGATTTGGCGATGTGATCGCTATTTGTTCTTGTGCGAAGGCGAATTACCGAACATATAACGAACAAATGGTTAATAACGTCACGGCGTGCGATTGCGGTTCTGTTCCTGTCTGTGACAGACTCCCGCTCGCAGCATTCACAGAATCGGGCACATGAAAAGCAATCCTCGGGAGCCGGTATCCATGGACAAGAACAAGGCGCTGGACGCCGCCATGGCGCAGATCGAGCGCGCCTTTGGCAAGGGCTCCATCATGAAGATGGGGGCCAAGGCCGGGGATGAGCAGATTGCTGTCATCTCCTCCGGCTCGCTCGGACTTGATCTGGCGCTTGGCATTGGCGGCCTGCCGCGCGGGCGCATTGTGGAGATTTATGGCCCGGAGAGCTCCGGCAAAACCACGCTCGCCCTGCACGCCATTGCGGAAGCGCAAAAGCGTGGCGGCACGTGCGCGTTCATCGATGCCGAGCATGCGTTGGACCCGATCTATGCCCGCAAGCTTGGCGTGGATGTGGACAATCTGCTGATCAGCCAGCCCGATGCCGGCGAGCAGGCGCTGGAGATTGCGGATACGCTGGTCCGCTCCGGTGCCATCGACGTGCTGGTGGTCGATTCGGTGGCGGCTCTTGTGCCGCGCGCTGAGTTGGAAGGCGAGATGGGTGACACGCATGTGGGTCTGCATGCCCGCCTGATGAGCCAGGCACTGCGCAAGATCACCGGCAGCGTGGCGAAATCCAACACCATGCTGATCTTCCTCAACCAGATCCGCCTCAAGATCGGTGTGATGTTCGGCAACCCGGAGACCACCACAGGCGGCAACGCGCTGAAGTTCTACGCCTCCATCCGCCTGGAAATCCGCCGCATCGGCCAGATCAAGGACCGCGACGAGGTGGTCGGCAACCAGACCCGCGTGAAGGTTGTGAAGAACAAGCTCGCCCCGCCATTCCGGCAGGTGGAGTTCGACATCATGTATGGCGAGGGCATTAGCAAGGTGGGCGAGCTGGTTGATCTTGGCGTGAAGGCAGGCGTGGTGGAGAAATCCGGGGCGTGGTTCAGCTGCGACAGCCAGCGCATCGGCCAGGGCCGGGAGAACGCCAAGCAGTTTCTGCGCGATCACCCGGAGATGGCTGACTCGATCGAGGCGCGTGTGCGCGATCAGGCAGGCGTTGTGGCGAATATGATGATGGCGGCACCGTCCGAAGGCGAGGACGCCGAAGCTGCAGAATAAGACGGGCTTGATCCATCCGGCGGCACCACTTGATGCCGCCGATCTGGAACTGATTGAGGCGGCGCGGGCGGTGATAGGCGAGCATCACCGCCCGTTTTGGCATACCGTGGCGGCGGCGTTGCGGGATGCGGATGGTCGCATCTGGACCGGGCTGCATCTTGGAACCACGGTCGGGCGGTTGTCTATTTGCGCCGAGCCAATTGCGCTTGGCCGCGCCATTCTTGATGGCGGCTCGCACATCATTACCGCTGTGGCTGTTCGGCATCCGAAGCCGGAGGAGGCGGATCAGGAGATCGCGGTCGTCACACCCTGCGGGGCGTGCCGCGAATTGCTGGTCGACTACGCGCCGGATTGTGTGGTGATTGTCCCCGGCGACATGAAGGTGCCAGCGGCGGCGCTGCTGCCGTTGCCGTATCGACGCTGACAAAACCGCCTGATCGCGGCTTGGTGCCACGACCAGGCCATGTCGTCGGCAGAATCGCCTACTTCCCCACCATCTGCTTTTCCATTGGTGCCAGCTTGGCGACCAGCACGTTTTGGTAGCGGAAGGGGACGTCCAGTTCTGTCATGGCGATCTGGAAGTCTTCGGCGAGCGCGTTGAAGTCCGCATCGTGCAGGCCCATTCCGGCATGGGCGGATGACATGTCCTTGCCGGTGTATTGGCAGGGGCCGTTGAGCAGGGCGCAGAATTGCTCGGCCAGTTCCATCTTGAGATGCGGGATGTTTGCGCCCGCGAAGCGCGCCTTGATGCGTGGATCTGCCCGCAGCTTTTCGACGCCAAGATCGGCCACTTTCTCAAGCCCTGGCTTGCCGCCAAAGGCGTTGAAGGCGTCTAGATCAGGCTCGTCCGCCCGGGCGGTGTTGAGGGAGAGCAGTCCGACTGCGAGAACAGCAGCGCCGGCGATGCGCAGTGTGTTGGTCAACATGGCTTCATCCTTCAAGGAGATTTCAAAATCCAATCTGGGCGGAGAGATAGGCACCCTGCTGGTTCTTTTGCGTGGCGATGGTGCCGAGGCTCACATAGGCCAGCGTGATCGAGGCGTGTTTGTTGATGAAATACGCGGCATATAGCGTCTTCCAGTCGTCGGATTTGCTGAAGCCGAGATTGCTCGGCATCGTCCGGTACTCGCCGCCCACGGCGAGTTTGCGGGTGAACAGATAGGCGAGCGAGCCTTCAAATTCGGGCTGGTAATCGTTCCCCTTCGGTCCGCCGAAACCGAGAATGCCGATCTGGTTGGCCTTGGTCAGCCGCAGCGTGGCGTTGGCCAGCACGCTTTCGTTGAGGAAGAGCTTGGTGGCTGCCACGTAGAAATCGGTGCCGTCATGGTTCTTGGCACCAATGGCTTTGAGGATGTTGGAGCGGTCGGTGGTCTTGTATTGGGCACCGACGGAGACCTGCGGCAGGAAACTGTCCTGATCATAAACGGCGTCACCGAACAGGCGGATTTTCACGCCGACGACATCCTGGTTGAACGCGAAATTATGGCCAAGGCCGAGCTTGCCGCCGGTCGGGCCGGTGTCAAAAACCAGCCGGTTGTAGGAAACCTCGACCCGGTTATGGAGGCCGATGGCGGCACCGGTGTTGTAGACTTCGAAATTCGACAGCGGCGCGTAGGTGACGTGAACATTGCCGCCAATCTGGTCGCGCGTGGCGTAGCCGGTGATCAGCGCCCAGGTGGAAATACCGCCGCCGCCGGCACCTTCGATGTTCGACACGCCGCTGGTGGCCAGCAGTTTTCCGCTGCCGATGTCTGGATTGATGAACATTGGCGCGTCCTGCGCCCAAGCTGCGCCGGAGGCACCGGCCATCGCCGCCAGCAGGGTCGCGCCCCATATCAATTTTCGCATCCACACTCTCCCTCGCACGGCCAAGCCGGCAGGGCACCGGCTTCATGGGGCGTTACGGACGATTGAAATTGATGGATGCAGGGTTGCCAGTTTGTTTTTTGTCGCTGCTGACATTTGGTCCGCGCTATGGACATGCCTGATCGACTCAGCCAGACCCACGACACGCAACGCGCAAACGTTCACTATGCGTCAGCAACTTGGCCCAAGTAACGGTGCTGGGTGACAAGGGAGCACCAGACGTGGATCAAACCGCCGGCCGCCGCAATGTGCTGCGCCTTGCCATCGCGCAGGCGCTCGCGGGGGCGAATGCCACCGTCGTCTATGCAACCGGGGCCGTCATCGGCAATGTTTTGGCTCCCAGCAAGGCGCTGGCCACTTTGCCGATCACCATCTTTGTGATCGGCATGACCTGCGGCACGTTGCCCGCCGGAATGGTGGCGCAGCGCTATGGCAGACGCGCCGCGTTCATGCTTGGCACGTTCTGCGGCATGCTGTGCGGCCTGATTGCGGCGGCAGCGATTGTGCTCGGCTCGTTCTGGCTGTTTTGCCTTGGCACGTTCTTTGGCGGTGCTTACGCGGCGGTGGTGCTGTCATTCCGCTTTGCGGCGGCGGATTGCGTCGAACCGGCGAAGCGGGCGAGGGCGCTGTCGACCGTTATGGTTGGAGGCATCTTCGCAGGTGTGATCGGCCCGCAGATTGTCACCTACACCATGCAGCTTTGGCCGCCTTACCTGTTTGCCGTGAGCTATCTGGCGCAGGCTGGTGTCGCCCTGCTGTCCGCTTTGGTGCTCGCTGGCGTCGTGCTGCCGAAGCCGTCGGTCAGTGAGCGTGGCAGCGGCAGGCCGATGGCTGAAATCGCCCGTCAGCCGCGCTTCATCGCCGCGGTGGCCTGCGGTGTTGTGACGTATTTGCTGATGAACTTCATCATGACATCTGCCCCGCTGGCGATGCGGCTGTGTGGATTGTCGCAGGAATCGTCCAACCTTGGCCTGCAATGGCATGTGGTGGCGATGTATGCGCCGAGCCTGTTCACGGGCCGGCTGATCACCCGCTTCGGTGCGCCGCGTATTGTGCTGGTGGGGCTGGCGCTGACCGCTGCTGCGGCGCTGACCGGGATTGCCGGGATTGATGTCGCGCATTTCTGGGCGGCACTGATCCTGCTCGGCCTTGGCTGGAATTTCGGCTTCGTGGGAGCGTCGGCACTGGTGCTCGAATGCCACAGGCCGGAGGAGCGGACGCGGGTGCAGGCGTTCAACGACTTTCTGGTGTTCGGCACCATGGTGGTCGGCTCGTTCGCATCGGGCGGATTGCTGACCAGCTATGGCTGGGACGTGGTGTGCTGGGTGGCCTTCCCGCCGCTGGCTTTGGCTGTGATCGCTTTGGTTTCAACCGGAATGCTGCGGGCGAAGGTTCCGGTGGTCGCTTAGTTCTCCGGCAGCGCGCGGGTGGCGAGCCTGCGTGCGGCGTCCTGATTTCCGGCTGCTGCCGCCTTGCGCATCCAATCATAGGCGATGGTGTCGTTGTGCGGCACGCCGTCACCGTCGAAATACAGATTGCCGATCCGGCGCATCGCCTCGCCATTGCCCATGTCGGCGGCCTTCTGGAATTGGCCCAATGCCAGTTTGAAGCTCTGCGAAACGCCACGCCCTTCGGCATACAAAACACCAATGGCTGTGATGGCGTCTGAGTTCCCGGCATTGGCTGCGGTTGTGTACCAGCGCAGCGCCTCGCGATAATCAGTTGTGACGCCCATGCCGAAATTATAGGCGCGGCCTAGGGCATAAGCGGCACCGCTCTCACCCTGTGCTGCAGCCTTGGTGTACCAGGCGAACGCCGCCTTGCGGTTCTGCACCACGCCGCTGCCGCCGGTGTCATTCATCTGGCCGAGAATATACTGCGCCTTCTTGTCGCCCGCCTCGGCAGGCGGTGTGAGCCAGACGCTGGCCTCCGCAAAATCTTTCACCACGCCGATGCCGGTGAAATACATCTGGCCAATGCCAACGCGGCCGCGCATGTCGCCCTGTTTGGCGGCAATCAAGTAGTCGTCCAGCGCTTCCTGCGCGTGGCCGGCCTTAAGGGCATCATCTCCACGCGCATCAGCCTCCGGCGGCGTCAACACGGGGGGCGGCGGCGGCGGGGTTGCACATCCGGCGAGCAGCAGCAGCATCGAACCTGTGGCAAGAATGGCGCGCATAAATCGTTGCTCCTCAATTGGATACCACCATACCGGATCGGCCCGCCGCTGCGAAGCAACTCCTTGGTGTTGAGCAATGGGAGTGGTCGGCCATACCCGCCGCGCGCACGCACGTGGTGACACAAGCGGCGGGCTGGGCTACGCAAGGCGTCCGTCGTTTGGGGATCGCAGCCTTCGCCATGACCAGCAGCAACGATATTCGCGCCACCTTCCTGGATTACTTCGCCGCCCAAGGCCATCAGGTCGTCGAGAGCAGCCCGTTGGTGCCGCGCAACGACCCATCGCTGATGTTTGCCAATTCCGGCATGGTGCAGTTCAAGAACGTGTTCACCGGCCAGGAAAAGCGCCCCTATGTGCGGGCGACGACGGCGCAGAAATGCGTGCGCGCCGGCGGCAAGCACAACGACCTCGACAATGTTGGCTACACCGCGCGGCACCACACCTTCTTTGAGATGCTGGGCAATTTCTCGTTCGGTGATTACTTCAAGGAACAGGCGATCACCCATGCCTGGACGCTGCTGACCCGCGATTTTGGGCTCGACAAGAGCAAGCTGCTCGTCACCGTGTTCCATGACGACGAGGCGGCGGCTGATCTTTGGAAGAAAATCGCCGGGCTGACGGATGACCGCATCATCCGCATCGCCACCTCCGACAATTTCTGGCGCATGGGCGATACCGGCCCGTGCGGCCCGTGCTCTGAGATTTTTTATGATCACGGCCCGTCCATCCCCGGTGGCCCGCCAGGCAGCGCCGACGAGGATGGCGACCGGTTCATTGAGATCTGGAACCTCGTGTTCATGCAATATGAGGAAGGCCCGCCGGGGACGCGCACCTCGCTGCCACGGCCCTCGATCGACACCGGCATGGGCTTGGAGCGTTTCGCCGCCATTTTGCAGGGCAAGCACGACAATTATGACACCGACACCTTCCGTGCGCTGATTCAGGCGAGTGCTGAGGTGATTGGGCAGGATGCGGATGGGCCGTTCAAGACCAGCCACCGCGTGATTGCCGATCATCTGCGTTCGACGTCGTTCCTGATGGCCGATGGCGTGCTGCCTTCCAAGGATGGCCGCGGCTATGTGCTCCGCCGCATCATGCGCCGCGCCATGCGTCATGCGCACATGATGGGTGCGCGAGACCCGGTGATGTGGCGCCTGGTGCCGGCGCTGATCCGTCAGATGGGGGCCGCGTATCCGGAACTGGTTCGCGCTGAGACGTTGATCACCGAGACGCTGCGGTTGGAGGAGAGCAACTTCAAGGCGATGCTGGATCGCGGACTTGGGCTGCTGGCGGAGGAGACTGGGCGGTTGGCGGAGGGCCAGGCGCTGGCGGGCGACGTGGCGTTCAAGCTGTATGACACATTCGGCTTCCCGCTTGATCTTACGCAGGACGCGCTGCGCGAGCAGGGGCGTGCGGTGGATGTGGACGGATTTGAGGCCTCGATGGCCGATCAGCGCCGCCGCGCCCGTGCCGCGTGGTCGGGCTCTGGCGAAGCGGCCACTGAAAACGTTTGGTTCGAGTTGAAGGAGAAGCTGCCAGCCAGCGAGTTCCTTGGTTACTCGACCGAGGCGGCGGAGGGCGAAATTCTTGCCATTGTTGCCGGTGGTCAGCCGGTGGCTGAGGCGGCGGCAGGCACTGAGGTTGCGATTATTCTCAACCAGACGCCGTTTTACGCCGAAAGCGGTGGTCAGGTCGGCGATCATGGCGTGATTTCGGCTGGCGGTGTGCGCATTGCGGTGAGCGACACGCAGAAGAAGCTGGCGGATTTGATTGTCCATCTTGGCCGCGTTGAGGCGGGCACCGCGCGTGTGGGCACCCCGGTTCGCGCCGTGGTTGATCACGCCCGGCGCACCGCCATTCGCGCGCACCATTCCGCCACGCATTTGCTGCACGAGGCGCTGCGTCGCCGGTTGGGGACGCATGTGGCGCAGAAGGGCTCCCTGAATGCGCCGGAGCGGCTGCGCTTTGACGTGAGCCAGCCTGTGCCGATCACGCGTGATGATCTCGTTTGGGTGGAGGCGGAGGTGAACGCCCGCATCCGCGAGAACTCCGAGGTTACCACCCGCTTGATGACGCCGGATGCCGCGGTGGCCGAAGGTGCGATGGCGCTGTTCGGTGAGAAATATGGCGAAGAGGTGCGCGTGGTCGCGATGGGGGAGGGCGATGGCAACCGCGCCGCTTACTCCATTGAACTCTGCGGCGGCACCCATGTGCGCCGGACCGGCGATATCGGGCTGATGCGCATTGTGGCGGAAAGTGCTGTCTCCGCAGGTGTGCGGCGCATTGAGGCGGTGACGGGTGAGGCGGCGCTGGCTGTGATCGCCGAGAACGATGCCCGCATCAGTGAGATTGCCAGCACGCTGAAATCCAGCCCCGCCGAGATTGGTGATCGCGTGACGGCGCTGGTGGCGGATCGTCGCAGGCTGGAGCAGCTTGTGGTGGAACTGCAGAAAAAACTCGTCACCGGCGGCACCTCGTCAGAAGCCGAAGATATCGGCGGCGTGACATTGTCGGCCCGCAATCTCGGTGACATTCCGGCCCGCGATTTGAAATCGCTTGCCGATGCCATTTTCCAGCAAATGGGCGAGGGTATTGTGGCGCTGGTTTCCACTGCCGAGGGCAAGGCCAGCATTGTTGTCGGTGTGTCCCCGTCGCTGACGTCGCGGTTCAGCGCCGTTGATCTGGTGCGTGTGGCCAGTGCTGCCGTGGGTGGCAAGGGTGGTGGCGGCAGGCCGGACATGGCGCAGGCCGGTGGCCCCGACGCCACGCAGGCCGACGGAGCGCTTGATGCCATTCGTGCCGCTATCGCCGGTGCTGCCTAACAATATGTAAAGATTGTCGATCCACTGACGGGCCTGCCAATGGTCCCGTCACGGTCGCCTCACACCCAATGGTGGACCCTTGCTTCTGCAGAATGAGCGAGGGTTTCATGAGCGCAGTGCTGTCGCCCGATGTGTTTCGCCAGACGACGGTTGCCGAGCCGGTGCCAATTGGCCGACCTGCCATGCTGTCTCTCCAGCCATCGGTGGCCCGGCTTTTTGGCGCTGAGGACATTGCCGAAACCGGGATGCTTGCCGGCTGGTCTGATGTTGAAGCGGGCCACGCCTGGCACAACGGCATCGACGCCACGCTGCTCGTCGCCACGCGGCAAAGGCCCGGCCCAGCCGAACTGGAAATCGGGCTGGAACCTTACGTCACCCGGCAGAACCCAATGCAGGAGATGACGCTTTATGCCAACGGGGCACGCGCTGGATACTGGCAGTTCGACCGGCGGGAGGTTGTTCGCGTCAATGCATGGATCGACCCCGGCTGGTGGCGTGAGGTGCATGAACGCGCAGTTTTGCGTTTGGTTATGCATATGCCGCAGGCTGTGTGCCCGCGTGAGATTGGTGATGGCGAGGATATGCGAAGGCTCGCCTTCAGCTTCCGCACCATCACCCTGTTGCCGTCTCGCATGGAAGTTTGAAGCCGCGTCTATCCCCGCTTAATGTTCCAAAATAACACTGAGCCACCCAGCACGCCGCTGAGGTTTGTTTTGTAGACGGTCGGCTGGAGAACCTGACCGAGTGGGATGTAAGGCACATCGGTGAACGCCTGCACCTGCAGTTGCTCGGCGATTTTCTTCTGTGCCGCCAGGTCTGGCGCATCGAGCCACTGACCGCGCAATTCCTCGATTTTGGCGCTGCTCGGCCAGCCGATGATGCCGCCATCAGGGCCTAGTCCACGCAGGAATGAATGCGCCACCGGGTTGAATTGGTCCAGACCGCCCCAGAACGTGTTGAAGACGTTCCAGCCACCCTTATCGATCGGGTCTTTCTTGGCGCGGCGCTGCACCACTGTGCCCCAATCCATCGCCTGATAATCAACGTTGATGCCGATGCGCTTGAACACATCAGCGTTCACATCGGCGAGCGCTTTCAAAATTGGGAAATCGGTGGGGGCCAGCAGCACCACGCGCTCACCCTTGTATCCTGCGGCGATCAGGTCACGCTTGACCTTGTCGTAATCACGGGCGGAGGTCAGCGCGTCCAGGCCCGCAGTGTTGGCCATCGGCGTTCCGGGGCAGAACAGGCCGGTGGGCATGTATTTCAAGCTCGGATCGTCTCCCACCACCGCGGTGACGAAATCGTTCTGATCAATGGCGCCCAGCAGCGCGCGGCGGATCGCTGGATTGTCGAATGGCGGCAGCAAATGGTTCAGCCGCATGCAGGCCATGCTCCCGGTCGGGTCCGGGATTTCGATTTTCAGGCCTTTGCTGCCCTTCAGTAGCGGCAACAAGTCGGCCGGCGGGTTTTCCCACCAATCGATCTCCCCACTTTGCATGGCACCAGCAGCCGTGGCGGAATCCGGAATGACATGCCACTCGACACGGTCGAAATTGACGATCTTTGGTCCAGCGTTCCAATCGGGGTCACCATTGGGCCGCGGCACGTAGGCCTCGTTCTTGGCATAGACCATCTGAGATCCTGGAACCCGTTCGGAAGCCACGAACTTGAATGGGCCCGAACCGATCATTTCGGTTACTTGCGTGAAGGCATCGGTTTTCGCCAGACGCTCGGGCATCATCACCGGCAGATTGGTGCCGGACTTGCCCAGTGCATCCGGAATGAGGCCGAATTTTTTCTTGAGTTTGAACTGGATCGTCTTGTCGTCCGGAGCCGAAAGCTCGTCCGTCAGGCCCATGATGGTGATGCCAAACGGGTCCCGCTTGGCCCAGCGCTGGATGCTGGCCACGCAATCCCGCGCCAACACACGCTCACCATCATGCCATTTCAGCCCATCGCGCAGAATGATGCGCACCAGCTTGCCATCATTCTCCGTCGTCAGCCCCTCCGCCATCTGTGGCGAGGCCTCAAACTTCCCGTTCGTGCTGAACAGCGTGTCGAACACCATGTAGCCATGGTTGCGGGTGACGTAGGCGGTCGTCCAGATCGGGTCGAGGATGGCGAGATCGGATTGCGGGATGAATTTCAGCACGCGCGAGCCCTGGGCCTGGGCAATGCTGGGGGCGGCCAACGGGGCGGCAAAGCCTGCGGCGGCGGTGGCGAGGAACTGGCGGCGCTTCATCTTTGGCTCCTATCCGGTGAGGGCAGCATGTGCAGCCCCCGACTATCGAGCAATTTCGGCGCCGCGCAATGCTGTTTTGCCGGGGTCTGGCGTTTCGCGCCCAGGGCTGTGAGAGTGCGGCTAAAGGAGAACCGAGATGCTGCAAACACCCCCCGCCCGGATCGGCATGGCCGAGCACGAGATCGACACGCCGGCCCTGTTGATCGACCTAGATGCGTTCGAGGCCAATCTCGACATCATGGCGGGGTTGATGCGTGATTGCGGCGTGAAGCTGCGGGCGCATGCCAAAACGCATAAATCCCCGGTGATCGCGCATCTGCAAATGGCGCGCGGCGCTGTTGGGCAATGTGTGCAGAAGGTGGGTGAGGCGGAAATTCTCGCCTGGGGTGGTGTTTCGGACATTCTTGTCAGCAACGAGGTGGTGGGGGCGGACAAGCTGGCGCGGCTCGCAGCGCTGGCGCGCATCACCCGGATTGCCGTTTGCGCCGACGATGCGAAGCAGGTTGCCGCGTTGGGAGAGGCTGCGGCGCATGCGGGCGTTTTGTTGCGCGTGCTGGTGGAGATTGACGTGGGGGCCGGGCGCTGCGGCGTGAAGCCCGGAGGAGCGGCTGTGGAGTTGGCGCAGCAGATTGAGGCGCATCCGCATCTGCGCTTCGGTGGCCTGCAGGCCTATCACGGCAGCGCCCAGCATCTTCGCACCTTGACCGAGCGCACGGCGGCCATCACGGCGGTTTCTGACAACACGCGACGCACGGTGGAGCAGCTTCGTCAGGTTGGGCTGGAATGTGACATCGTCGGTGGTGCTGGCACTGGCACGTTCGAGTTGGAGGCGGCCTCGGGCGTGTTCACTGAAATTCAGGCTGGCAGCTATTGTTTCATGGATGCCGATTACGCTGCCAATCTTGATGCCACCGGCAAGCCCGTTAGCCGATTTGGCCATAGCCTGTTCGTGCTCTCCACGGTGATGAGTGCCGCACAGCCGGGTGTGGCCGTGCTCGATGCGGGGCACAAGGCGGTGGCGGTTGATAGCGGCTATCCGGTGGTGTGGCAGCGGTCGGAGTTGCGTTACGTCGGTGCATCTGACGAGCACGGCACGTTGCGTGTGGCGGAGGCCGCAGCCTCCCCCGCCCTGGGCGAAAAGCTGCGCCTCGTGCCCGGCCATTGCGACCCCACGGTGGACCGTTTTGACTGGTATGTGGGCGTGCGAGGCGGACGCGTGGAATGCCTGTGGCCAGTGGCGGCGCGCGGCGCACTGCGCTGAATTTGGCATTGGCTTAACGGGCCGCTTGGAGAGGGCGGCCCGCGACGTTGGCAGGCGTCACGCTGCGCTGATATACGCCGCGCTCACCTGGCTGCGCCTGGAAAGCATCGGTCAGGCCAAGCACGGTTTCCGCACCGCCGAGATAAAGCACGCCATCTGCAGGCATTTGCCGGGCGATGGCTTCAAGTACGCGGGTTTTGGTGGCCTGATCGAAATAAATCAGCACGTTGCGGCAGAACACCACGTCGAACTGCCCCAACCCGCGCAGGTCCGCCAGCAGGTTCCACACTTTGAACTGCACCATCGCACGCAGCGCATCCGCCAGGCGCCAGTTGGTGCCGTCCTTGCGGAAATACCGAACAAGATTTTGCATCGGCAGGCCGCGCTGCACCTCGAACTGGGTGTAAAGCCCCTCCTGAGCGCGGGCGAGGGGTTCGCGGGCGATGTCTGTCCCGATGATCTCCACAGTTCGCGTCGCAAGCTGTGCCTTGCATTCCGAAAGGATCATTGCCAGCGAATAGGCCTCCTGGCCGGTGCTGGCGGCTGCTGACCAGATGCGCAGTGATGTTGCAGCACTACGCTGGGACAGCAACCTCGGCAGCGCATGGGTTCGGAAATGGGTGAATGGCTTCTCGTCACGGAAAAAGAAGCTTTCATTTGTTGTCATCGCCTCGATGATTTCAAGCTCAAGCCGCCCCTGCGGAGCACCTGGCGGTGCGACGCGTATTTTTTCCGCCAGCAGATCAAGGCTTGCGAGGCTGTGCCGCTTCATGATGGGGCCAAGCCGGTTTTCCAGCAGGTAGAGCTTGTCTGGCCCGATCACGAGGCCGGAGCCTTGGTAAAGCAGGCTGGCGACGGCGTCGAAACTGGTGGGCTTCATAAGGTTTTCATTTCCAACAGATCTCGCACCTTGGCCGCAAGACGGTTCAGTGGCAGCACGGCATGACATAGCCCGGCCTGGGCGATGGCACCCGGCATTCCCCAGACGACACTGGTTGCTTCGTCCTGGGCGATCGCGGTACCGCCCGCGTTGATGATCCCGCGCGTTCCGTCCAGCCCGTCATGGCCCATGCCCGTCAGCATGGCTACGAGCACGCGGCCGCTGCAGGCGAGGTTGGCGCTGCGCAGCATTGGATCGACCGAGGGCCTGCAGAAATTCTCGGGGGCGTCGGACGTGAGCCGCACCGCAAGCCCGCCTGGAATTTGGTCCACCATCAAATGCTGATCGCCGGGGGCGAGATAGATGCACCCTGGTGCCAGCTTCTCGCCGTGGATGGCCTCAGCACATGGCATGGCACCAAGCTTGTTGAGATGATCGGCGAGAATGGGGGTGAAGGTTTTCGGCATATGCTGGGTCAGCACCACCGGCACTGGCAGAGCTTTGCCAAGACCCTGGATGAACGTGAACAGCGCCTGTGGCCCACCGGTGGAACTGCCGATGGCCAGCAATTGCGCGCGCTGGCGTGATGCCGGGCGCAGCGCGGGCAAGGCGGTGCGGGTTGTCGGCGCGGCACCTGGTAGCGCCTTTGATGTCTGGCGAAGCCTTGCGAGACCGCGCACCTTGGCAAGCAGTTCGCGTTTGAAACTCTCATCCTGAATGGCGGCGCTGGACGGCTTGGGCAGATAATCTGCGGCCCCCAGATGCAATGCGCGCAACGCCACATCTGCCCCGCGCGTGGTCAGCGTGCTCGCCATAATGATGCGCAAAGTGGGATCGGCACGCAGCAACAATGGCAGTGCGGTCAGGCCGTCCATCACCGGCATTTCAATGTCGAGCACCAGCACATCCACGGATTGGCGGCTGAGTTCGGCAATGGCCGCTTCACCGTTGGCCACGCGCGCGACGACACGGATGCCGGGGTCGGTCTCCAGCATGCGACTGATGGCGCTGCGGATGAAGATGCTGTCATCGCAGATCATCACGCGGGCCTGGGGCAGTGTCACAGCAGGCCGACTTGGGTGAATTTGCTGACCAGAATATCCTCATCAAACGGCTTCATGATGAATTCCTGCGCGCCGTGCTCAATGGCCTGTTCGATGAACGAGATGTCGTTCTCGGTGGTGCAGAACATCACCGGCGGCTGGTTCGGACCGAATTCGCTGCGCAGCGCCTTGAGGAATTCGATGCCGTTCATCACCGGCATATTCCAGTCCAGCAGCACGCTGTCCGGCATGCGATCACGGCAGGCGTCAAGTGCGACCTGACCGTCCTCAGCTTCACGGACCGCGAACCCCTGGCCCTCCAGGATGCGGCGGGCGACTTTTCGCACCACGCGGCTGTCATCGACAACCAGGCAGCTTCGTGGGGGCGTTTGCATTGAATGGGTCCTCAAACAGGTGCGTGTGACAGGGCGAGTAGGCGGGAAATGTCGAGCACTGCCAGCAGCCTGCCCTGCAGGCGGTAAATGCCGGAGCTGTAGCGTCCCCATTCGGCGGACAGGGTGGGCGGGTTGCGCTCGAATTGCCCCCTTGGCAGGCTCATCACCTCAGAAACCTGATCGACGAGCAGCGCGTAAAGTTCACCGCCCTGCTCGGCCACCACTGACATTTGGATGGCACCGTGGGGTTGCGGCTGCAGACCGAGCCGACGTCGCAGGTCGATGGCGGTGACGATGCGGCCACGCAAATTGAGGCTGCCGGCAACTTCGGGTGGTGCCAGTGGAATGCGCGTGATGATTTGCGGGCCGAGCACATCACGCACCGCCAGCACAGGTATGCCGCATAGTTGGTTGTCCACCGAAAGCGTGACGAAGACGTCCTGCCCACCGGACGCCGGCACGTCTGGGCTGGCCCCGGAGCGGGCCGCTAGCATGGTTTGGTCTGTCATGTCGGTCCTTTGATCGTTGGATGCAGGTGCTAGGCAACCAGGCGGTGGGCTTCGGCCTTGCCCAAGGCCAGGCATTGCCGCAGGCTTGTCAGCAGGCCGTCTTTGGCAAACTTGCCGACGTAATCGGTAAACCCTGCATCACGGCCACGGTTGACATCCTGTGCGCTCACCCGCCCTGACAGTGCGATCACCGGCAAATGCTGCCAGGACCCAGCCGCGCGGACCGCCTTTACGAAATCGAACCCGTCCATGTCCGGCATTTCGATGTCTGAGACGATCGCTTCAAACGGGGCACCGACATCGCGCAGTGCCAACGCGCGGGCCGCATCTGGCACAGCGGTGACGTCGTAGCCGTTGGATTGCAGCACCGGGACGATCATCTGGCGGAAGAAATCACTGTCTTCGACCACGAGCACGCGCGGCCGGTGCTGGCCGGTGCCTTCGGCTTTCATGTCAAACCAGTTCGGATCTGCCTGTGTCAGCCAATAGGAGGTGTCGATCACATCGGTGGCACGTCCGGCGATGATGGCGGTGCCGAGAATGCCCTCGCGCGCTCCGGACAACTCGATGTTCAGATAATCCTCGACGACATCGACGATTTCATCGACCACCAGACCCATCCGCCGGTCACCGGACTGCCCCTGCTGGGTATCGGTGAACACGAGCACGGATTGCAGCTCTTTGCTCAAATCCAGCAGCCCGGACATCGGCACCAGCCGCATGAGGCGGCCGCGATACTGGGTGACGGGGTTGCCGGCGGCAACCTCGATGCGCGATCGCTCAAAGTTCTCCAGGCGGGCGACAAGGCCGAGTGGCACGGCGTTGATGTCATCGGTCCCGGTGCGGAACAGCAGCATGGCGGTGCGATCGGTTTCGCTGCTGGTGCCGACAACAGCCAGTGCGGGCTGGGCATTGCTGGTGCGGCTTTCGCCGGAGCCCGCAACACCGCTGGCGCGTGCAATGCCGCTCGGGTCGAGGATCATGATCACCGAGCCATCGCCCAGAATGGTGTTGCCGCTGAACATGCTGATGTGGCGCAGCACGGGGGCGACGGGCTTGACCACAATCTCCTCCGTGTCGAACACGCGATCGACGATCAGGCCCATCTGGTTTGGACCGACCTGCACGACGATGATCGTCAGTGAATTTTCGACATTTGCATGCGGCTTTGGCGGAGCCGCGATGGGGCTGAGCTGCAGCAGTTCGTCCAAACCGACCAGCGGCAGCAATCTCTCGCGCAGACGCAGAACCGGCACGCCGTTGATCCGCTCCACTCGGCTGCCGGTGCTGTCTGGGTTGGTGGCATCATTCGGCGGCGGCGTGCCGCCCTCGCGCGCGCGCACCAACTCGACGACGCTGATTTGCGGAATGGCGAACCGCTCCTCCGCCGCTTGGACGATCAATGCGGAGACGATGGCCAATGTGAGTGGGATTTTAATGGTGAAGATGGTGCCTTCACCCGGCTTGCTTTTGAGGTCGATGGTGCCGCCAATACGCTCGATATTGGTCTTCACCACGTCCATGCCGACGCCGCGACCGGATACCGCGGTGATGGCGGCGGCGGTGGAGAAGCCGGCGCGGAAGATGAAGCGCTGAATGGCCTCATCACTCATTGCGGCCAGTTCTGCCTCGGTTGCCAGCCCTTTTGAGAGTACCTTGGCCTTGATGCGATCAACCGGCAGGCCGCGCCCGTCATCATTGATCTCGATGACGATATGGCCGCCCTCGTGAAATGCGTTCAGCGTGATGCGGCCAGTTTCAGACTTGCCGGCGGCGCGGCGCTCTGCTGGGGTTTCCAGACCGTGATCACCGCTGTTGCGGATCATGTGGGTGAGTGGGTCCTTGATCAGCTCTAGCACCTGCCGGTCAAGCTCAGTTTCGGCACCGATCATGACGAGGTCGATTTTCTTGCCGAGTTCCCGCGATAGGTCGCGCACGATGCGCGGCAGCTTGTTCCAGGCGATGCCGATGGGCTGCATGCGGGTTTTCATCACCCCTTCCTGCAGATCGGAGGTGATGTGCGACAACCGCTGCAGCGGCCCGGTAAAGGCGCTGTTGTCCTGGTGGCGGGCGAGCTGCAGCAACTGGTTGCGTGTCAGAACCAGCTCACTCACCAGTGTCATCAGGTTTTCCAGCACGTCCACGCCCACGCGAATTGTCTGTGATGCGGGGCTTGCGTCTGATCCGCCGGCTTCGGCGGGTGCTGCCTCTGCTGGGGCCACAACGGGTGCCTCAACCAGTACCACGGGTTCAGGCGGGGCCGAGGAGACCAGCACCGGCTTTGGCGGCGGTGGTGGTGAAGGAGAAGGAGCAGGAGCAGGTGGCGCGGGCTTTGCCTCGGCGGGCTGCTTGCCCTCACTGATCGCGTCGAGATTGGCGATCAGCGCTGTGTCATCGCCAGCGGGCTCATGGCCGGAAGCGGCGAGTTCGGCGACGATGGCCTTGATCCGGTCCAGCGCCAGCAAAACGCCCGTGATGAGATCGGGAGTGGCGGTAAGGGCACCGTCTCGCACCCGGCCCAGCACGTTTTCGGCGGAATGCGCCACTTTCTCCAGCCGGGGCAGACCCAGGAACCCGCATGTGCCTTTGATGGTGTGCACAAGCCGGAAGATCAGGGAGAGAGTGGCGGTGTCTCCCGGCTCCTGTTCCAGCTTGACCAGGGCCAGATCGGCCTCCGCCAGGCTTTCGGTGGTTTCGGTGAGGAAGTCCTGCAGCAGATCGTCCATCTTTGCATCCCGGCCCCGGTTGCCCGCAAATCTGAGCGCGCTGCCCAGGCGGAGGTGAGGTTCGATGGGTGCAGTGTGCCCGTCAGAAACAAACAAACAGTAAACGTGCAGCTCTTTAGCAGCGAAACCACGAATGCCGTCTCAATGCAGCGGCATCACCATCACAGGTGCGCCCTGATCGCGAGGGCCTTCGGACAACGCCAGACGTATCCCGGTTTGATGCGCGATGAGTGCGGTCAACGGGCCCAGCAAAGGCCGGGGTCCCTGACTGATCGCAGCCCGCATAGCGACGTCTTTGCTGGACAGAAACGCCTCAAATCCGGCAGGCCAGGACGCATTTGGACCCTCAAGCGTGATCCGCATGCAATCACCTTGGCGGACGGCACGCACCGTTCCTTCGCCCGCCAACGCCTCCACGCCGAGCATCAGCACATTGAGTAAAACCTGTGTTTGGCTGGCGTTGAAAGCGGTCGAGTCCTTAATCCCATCGAGCGAAATGTGAATGCGGCGCGGCGTTGGGATATTGGTCACTATTTCGCTTAGCTCCTCGCCAGAAGTGGCTTCACCTCCACCCCATGCCATGCGGAACAGCCTCAAGCGGTTCTTCAAACCATTTGCTGTCTCATGCGCGAGTTGCAAGGCCTCGTCATGCATCACGGCGTCATCGCGGGCGAGTTCAAGAGAGCCGGCCAAGGTGCCGAGCGCGCCGGCGATATCATGGCTGATGCGCGTGGCCAGCACCTCCGCGAGGGTGAGCTGCATGCCCCCGGCGGTGTCCGGCTGCCCGCCACCCGCACCCGTTGTCATCATTTTTGCCATGGTCAGGCCTTTTGCTCAGGGGGTGCGGATGATGCATACCGGCTTTCAATGACACTCTGTCCACCACAGGAACGCGCGATGCCGCAACCAAGGGATGATACTGGGGTCCAGCCGGATGGGTTCTTCGCGGGCCTCACGCCGGGCCAGCGCGTGCGTCATCCCGCGCAGCCGGATTGGGGCGAGGGGCAGGTGCAATCCGCAACCGGCAGCCGGGTTACGGTGAATTTCGAGCATGCTGGCAAAGTGTTGATCAACGCGCGGGTGATCACGCTGGACGTCATCGACGATTAAAGGGCAGGCTTGCAACGCGGGTGCGGATGGACAACATGCATGCCCTGGAGCAAGCCATACCGTTATGATCGATCCCTTCGGCCGAGCCATCAGCTACCTGCGTGTGTCCGTCACAGATCGGTGCGATCTGCGGTGTGTGTATTGCATGTCCGAAGACATGAACTTTCTGCCGAAGCCGGAGTTGCTGACGCTGGAGGAATTGGAGCGGCTGTGCGGTGCGTTCATTCGGCTCGGCACGGATAAAATCCGCATCACCGGTGGCGAACCGCTGGTGCGCCGTGATGTGATGACACTATTTCGTGGCCTGGGCTCGCGGATTGGCAATGGGCTGCGCGAGTTGACGCTGACCAGCAATGGCACGCAGCTGACCCGTTATGCGCAGGACCTTTACGCGGCAGGTGTGCGGCGTGTGAATGTGAGCCTGGATACGCTTGATCCTGCGTTGTTTTCCTCCATCACTCGGTGGGGCAAGATGGAGAAGACGCTGGAGGGGATTTACGCCGCCAAGGATGCCGGGCTTGCAATCAAGATCAATGCCGTGGCGTTGAAGGGCGTCAATGAGGACGGGCTGGACGACATGGTGGCCTGGTGCGGCGAGCATGGTTTTGATCTGTGTTTGATCGAGACGATGCCGCTCGGTGAGATCGACGGTCATCGCGCTGATCAGTATTTGCCGCTCTCACAGGTTCGCGCGCGCCTGCGTCGTAGCTGGACGCTGGAGGAGACGGAGTATCGGACAGGCGGCCCAGCACGATACTTTACGGTGGCGCAGACCGGCGGGCGCATTGGGTTCATCACGCCGATGACGCATAATTTCTGCGAGAGCTGCAATCGCGTCAGGCTCACCTGCACCGGCACGCTTTATATGTGTCTGGGCCAGGATGACGCGGCTGATTTCCGGCCGCTGCTGCGGTCTGGCGCTTCGGATGATGAGCTTGATGCGGCCATTCATGCCGCGATTGCGCGCAAGCCGAAGGGGCATGATTTCATCATCGACCGGCGCGAGAACGCACCTTCAGTGTCGCGGCATATGAGTGTGACGGGCGGCTGACAGGGCTTATTCGTCGCCAAGCAGCTTTGCCAACGAGACCTGACCCGAGCCCGGTTTGAGCGGTTGGGGCTGCGATGGGGCAGGGGCCCATCCCGTCAGCATTGCCACGCGGAGTTGGGTGCTGAGGGTGCCGTCTGCTGCGATCATCCCGGCCAGCGCATGCGCGAACAGGGCGCGGGGCGGGGGGCGGCGGCTGCGCTGGGCGGTGGCGTTGGTCTCACCGGCATTGCGCAGATCGGCGAGCAGGTTGAACGGGGTGGCGTAGCGCAGGGTTATGTCCTCGGCGTCAGCCACCGGCAGCGCGAACCCGGCGCGTTGCAGGAGGGCGGCACCATCGCGCAGGTCTGGGAAGGGGGCGACGCGGGGGGAGGCACCTCCGGTCAGTTCCGCCTCCGCCTGGGTCAGTGCGGTGCGTAGTTCGGCGAGGGTGCCGAGACAGGGGAGGCTTGCGAGGAACAGGCCGTCCGGTCGCAGCGCGTGGCGGATTTGGATGAGGGCTCCCGGCAGATCGTTGATGCTGTGCAGGGAGAGGTTTGCCACCACGAGGTCGAAGCTGGCGGGGGCGAAGGGCAAGCATTCTTCGTCCGCCACCACGCAGGTGCCGCCGTTCAATGCTGCCATGCGAGGCGACAGATCGCAGGCGATCACCTCGATCCCGCGCGCCCGCAGCATGGGGGCGGTGACGCCGCGGCCACCGATGTCGAGTGCCTGGGTGAAGCGGCGGGTGGTGTCGTCAAGGCGGTCGAGCAGGCGTTCGGCCACGTCTGCGATCACCGGGGCAACACGCTCAACCGTTGCGGCGGCGCGGTTGCGGGTGCGGGCGACGGTGGGGCGGTCGAAGATGATGGGCGTCATAACGCCTATGTCACGCCGGATTGGTTTGTTGCCAAGGGCCTGCCTGCGGCACACTGCGCCGATGGGGCATGTCAAAGCGATGTTCGGGCGTGTGGGTTTGGCGGTGCTGGACATTCTGCTGCCGCCCACTTGCATGGCGTGCGAGACGCAGGTGCAGGTGCAGGGCCAGTTTTGCGCGGATTGCTTCAGCCATATTCATCTGATCACCGCCGCATGTTGCCGATATTGCAGCGCGCCGCTGCGGAGTGATCAGCCCTGGGGCACGCCCGAAGCCTGCGACAATTGCCTGGATTATCCGCCGCCTTGGCGTGAGGCGCGGGCGGCACTTCGGTATGAGGGGCAAAGCAAACGCGTTATTCTGGCGCTGAAATATAGCGACCGGCCAGAACTGGCGAACGGCCTGGGCGCATTGATGGCCAGCGCCGGGGCTGATCTGCTGAAGGATGCGGAATTGCTAGTGCCGGTGCCGCTGCATCCAGCCCGGCTGCGGGCGCGGCGTTATAACCAGTCTGGCCTGCTGGCGAATGCGATCAGCAAAGTGACCGGCATTCCAGTGTCGCAGGACGCGATTGTGCGGATCACTCCCACGCCCTCGCTGGGCGATTTGTCGGCCGAACAGCGCGCCCGCGTGCTGCACGGCGCATTCGGCGTCAGACTTGGGCGGCGCGTGACGCTCACGGGCAAGCGCGTTGTGCTGATTGATGACGTGCTCACATCTGGGGCGACCGCACGTGGCTGCACGCAGACGCTTTTTTATGGAGGGGCAACGCGGGTCGATCTGCTCGTTGCCACACGGGTGGGTGATCCGCGCCGCCGCTAGAGCACGTTTCGACCAGATGGAATCATCTGGTCTAAAGTTCGTGCTCTAGAAATGTATGATTCTAGAGCAACTTAGCCGCGATCATATTGAGCCGAACCGGTTCAATATGATCGGGCG
>CAIJTR010000066.1 GCA_903823665.1 uncultured Rhodospirillales bacterium | reverse complement strand
TCACACTCTAGCTCGGCCCATAACGGCCAGCATAATCCCGACCCGTCCCCTCCCGCCGCCGACGAGTTCGCACCTCGTCGGCGGCACCCCATCTTCGCTCAACAGGGCAGGAAGGTCATAAGACAAGCAGGACGTTTCATGTTTCGAAGACCTTTAGATCCGAAGTCAGACGTGTGCCGGCATCACATCGAGATGGCAGGCTGCAACCTGCCCAGGAACGGACGTTGCTCGAAGAAGCGGCTCCTCGACTTTGCAGCGATCAAACACATAGGGGCAACGCGTGTGGAACCGGCAACCCGTTGGCGGATTGATAGGGCTCGGCACGTCACCCTTTAAAATCACGCGCTGGCGCTTGATCGTCGGATCAGGCACCGGCACCGCCGACAGGAGTGCCTTTGTGTATGGATGATGCGGGGCTGCGAACAACGTGCGGCGGTCTGCTAACTCGACGACCTTGCCGAGATACATCACCGCGACGCGATGCGTCAGATGCTCAACGATCGCCAGATCGTGGCTAATGAACAATAACGCGAGCCCGAGTTCGTCCTGTAGGTCGGACAGAAGATTGACGATCTGCGCCTTTACCGACACGTCGAGTGCGGAAACTGCCTCGTCGCAGATGATTAGGTCAGAACCCGGCGCGAGGGCACGGGCGATACCGATACGCTGGCGCTGTCCACCCGAAAACTCATGCGGGAACCGATGCATTGCGTCTCTCGGCAGACGCACCTTATCCATCAGGGCAGCAACCCGGTCCTCAAGCTCGGAACCGGAAGCCAAGCCGAAATTGACGATTGGTTCCCCAATAATGTCGCGTACGCGCTGGCGAGGATTAAGTGAACTAAACGGATCCTGAAAAACCACCTGAACGCGCCGTCGCATTTGCCGCAGTGCTGATTGCGGCAAATTGTCGATGCGCTGACCGTCCAAGAGAACCTCACCGCCAGTGGGCTCCACGAGCCGCAAAATGGTCTTGCCGAGCGTCGATTTCCCGCAGCCCGATTCGCCGACAATCGATAGCGTTTCGCCTTTTGATAACGTGAAGCTGACGCCATCTAGCGCGTAGACAAAGCCACGATTCGAGCCGAAGAACGACGATGGCAGGGGGAAATGCTTCTTGAGGTCACGAACCTCCAACAAGGCGCTCATGCCGCCACCTGCCGTTCGGCGAAATGACACGCAACAAAATGACCGGGTTGCTTCTCCTCCACGGCTGGAGCCACGTTCCGGCACACGTCAGCAACCAGGGCGCAGCGACCAGAAAATGCGCATCCGACGATAGGCTTGCGCAGGCTTGGCACCTGACCACCAATTTCGGTCAACTTGGTGCGCCCACCATGTTGCAGCGAAGAGCCGAGCACCGGCACAGCCCCCAGCAGCCCCCGTGTATACGGATGCTGTGGATTGCCAAATATTGCCTCCACCCTGCCCTCTTCGACCTTGCGCCCGGCATACATCACCACGACGCGCTGAGCCATCTCGGCCACCACACCAAGATCATGCGTGATCAGCATGATGGCTGAGCCAAGCCTGGATTTCAGGTCCCGCATCAGATCGAGGATCTGCGCTTGGATCGTGACGTCGAGTGCAGTTGTAGGCTCGTCCGCGATCAGCAGTTTGGGATTGCAAGCAAGTGCAATGGCGATCATCACCCGCTGCCGCATACCTCCGGAAAGCTGATGCGGATATTCCTTCACGCGGCGCTCTGGCGCAGGAATGCCAACAAGCGTGAGGATTTCTACAGCGCGCTTTTCGGCATCACGCTTTGACAGTCCTTCGTGCAGCAGAAGTGACTCGCCAATCTGGCGACCGACTGTCAGCACCGGGTTTAGGCTCGTCATTGGCTCCTGGAAGATCATACTGATGTCTTTGCCGCGGATGTCTCGCATCTCGGCATCAGAGCATTGGAGCAGGTCGCGTTTCTGAAACATGATCCGCCCAGCGATTTTCCCGGGAGGGGTTGGGATCAGACGAAGAATCGACATTGACGTCACGGATTTGCCACATCCGCTTTCGCCGACGATGGCAACCGTCTCACCTGCATTGATTGTGAACGACAACCCCTCAACGGCACGAACAACACCGTCGGGCGTGCCGAAGTGAGTTTGCAGGTTCTCGACTGAGAGAAGGGCCATGTTCACAGGCGCTTCGCCAACCGGGGGTCAAGCGCGTCCCGCAGCCCGTCACCGAGAAGGTTCACGGCCAGCACGGTGATGGACAGAAACACCGCCGGGAAGAAAACAATATAGGGCTTGACCTGCCAGAGTGCCCGACCCTCGGCCATGATGTTGCCCCAACTTGGAATGGTTGGCGGTGTGCCTGCGCCAATGAAGGACAGCGTGGCTTCGGCAAGCATTGCGGACGCGCAGATGAAGGTCGCCTGCACGATGATGGGAGCGAGTGTGTTGGGCAGAATGTGCTTGAAGATGATCTTTGGAACCTTAGTGCCAGACGCAATTGCGGCCTCGACATAGGCCTGCTCGCGCAAAGACAGCACCACACCGCGAACAAGCCGGGCGACGCGAGGGATTTCGGAAACAGAAATGGCGATCACCACGTTCTGCACGGACGCCCCGATTAGCGCCATTAGGGCAATGGCGAGCAGTATGGATGGGATCGACATCAGGCCGTCCATTATCCGCATGATGATGGTATCGAGCAGGCGGATGAAACCGGCGCAGACGCCGATAAGCATCCCGATGATCGAGGAAACGGCGGCCACCGCGAACCCCACTTTCAATGAGACCCGCGCCCCGTAAAGTGTACGAGAATAAATATCGCGTCCAAGCATGTCCGAACCAAACAGGAATTGTGACGATGGAGGTTTCATGGGGTCTCCGACAATGGTTGTCAGACCAGGAATCGTATCAAGTGCGCTCAAAACGTAATATTGAAACCACGCTACAAAATCCGGCGGTGGCCGAGTACGTCGCGCCGGAGCCAACGCCGTTGGATCGACGGTGCCGAGATAGGGTGCAAACAATGCGATCCCCAGCATCAAGGCAAGCAGAACACCGCCTACCGCAATTGTCGGATAGCGGTAGACAAACATGCCCACCTTACCCCGCACACGAACCGGCGGCAGCACGTCAGCAAGTTGTGGGGCAGCTACGATGTTCGGGTCGATCGTGATGCTCAATAGCGGATCCTCGGATCGAACAATGTGTAGATCAAATCAACTCCTAAATTCACCAGCACGTAGACGAAGCTGAACATCAACACGACGCCTTGGATCACTGGATAATCACGACGCAGGATCGCATCGACCGTCAGCCGCCCAAGCCCGGGGATTGCAAACACGCTCTCCGTAACCACTGCTCCACCGATTAAAGATGCAAAACCGATGCCGACGACAGTGACGATTGGCACCGCGGCATTTTTTAACGCGTGAATGAAAAGGATCTCTCGTTGGCCAACGCCCTTGGCACGCGCCGTGCGAACGTAATCCTGGCTCAGCACCTCAAGCATCGTGGCACGGGTGATGCGGGCTATGAGCGCCATGTAGATCAGCCCGAGTGCAATTGCGGGCAAAATAAGGTTGGCGAACCAACGCCCGATACCCTGCTCGATCGGCGTGTAGCCTTGCACCGGAACCCAATCCAGCGAAAGCGCGAAGACATACGCCAGCACGTAGCCGACAACAAACACTGGCACAGAGAAGCCAAACGTAGAGATGACCATCGCCACACGGTCAATCCACGAACCCTGCTTCCAAGCTGCCACCACTCCCAATGGTATCGCGAACGTCAACGAAATCACTAAAGTGATCGCCATCAGCGACACTGTTGGCTGGATACGCTGCGCAATCAGATGTGTTACGGGCAAATTGGTGAAGATCGACGTGCCAAGATCGCCATGCAGCACATCCCACAACCAACTGCCAAACCGGATCAGAAACGGGCGATCCAGTCCAAGCGACACGCGAATACGCTCCACGTCAGCGGGCGACGCCTGATCACCTGCAATAATCGCAGCCGGATCGCCCGGTGCGATATAGAGCAGGCTGAACACGAATAATGCCACCACAGCCATCACTGGAATGGTCGCAAGGACGCGCTCTGACGCGCGACGCCGCAGAAGGTCGAGTGCCCTGCTACGCACGATCAAACCCATCCAGGCCATCGGGGGGCTC
>CAIJTR010000065.1 GCA_903823665.1 uncultured Rhodospirillales bacterium | reverse complement strand
TGACTGGAGTTCAGACGTGTGCTCTTCCGATCTACCATGAGCCTTGATCGGCTGCCGCGCGGGGCGACGTCGATTTCGGATTTCTCGCCGCTGATCGAGGAGAGCATTGAGCGGGGTTGGCTGTTTGCCACCTTGATGTTCGGTGAGGGGCAGGTTCGTACCGGGCATCTGCTGTATGGCGCACTACGTACGACGACGCTGCGCAACGCGCTCTACGGCATCAGCAAGCAGTTCGAGAAGGTGAAGGCAGAGTCACTCGGCGATGATTTCGCCAAGCTGCTGGCGGGCTCGCCAGAGGAAGCGCTGCGGGCCGCCGATGGCTCGGGCGTTCCGGGTGAGGCAAGTGGCGCGATGGCCCCGGCTGCGATGGGCAAGCAGGAGGCGCTTGCGAAATACTCAGTCGATCTTACTGAAAAAGCGCGCAGTGGGGCTTTGGACAGCATCGTCGGCCGCGATCAGGAAATTCGCCAGGTGGTCGATGTGCTCATGCGCAGGCGGCAGAACAACCCGATCCTGACCGGTGAGGCGGGTGTGGGTAAAACCGCCGTGGTTGAAGGTTTTGCGCTGCGCATCGTGGCTGGCGACGTGCCGCCGCAGCTGCGCGATGTCAGCGTCCGCACGCTCGACATTGGTCTGCTGCAGGCTGGTGCAAGCATGAAGGGTGAGTTTGAGAACCGGTTGCAACAGGTGATCGAGGAGGTGCAATCCTCGCCCAAGCCGATCATCCTGTTCATCGATGAGGCGCACACGTTGATTGGTGCCGGTGGTGCGGCGGGCACGGGCGATGCGGCGAACCTTCTGAAGCCTGCTCTTGCACGCGGCACGCTGCGCACCATCGCTGCAACCACATTCGCGGAATATAAGAAATACTTCGAGAAAGACCCGGCGCTGACCCGCCGCTTCCAGGTTGTGCAGGTCGATGAGCCCTCGGAGGAAAAAGCCATCCTGATGATGCGTGGCATCGCATCGCCGCTTGAGAAGCATCATCGCGTGCAGATCCTCGATGAAGCCATTGATGCAGCCGTACGCCTCTCGCATCGCTACATTCCGGCGCGTCAGCTACCCGACAAATCGGTGAGCCTGCTCGATACCGCCGCCGCCCGCGTGGCCGTCAGCCAGCACGCCGTGCCGCCTGAGGTCGATGATTGTCGCAGGCGTATTCAGGCGCTGGAGACGGAACAGCAGATCATCGCCCGCGAAGCCGCCATTGGCATCGACACCACGTCTCGCGCCAAATCCGTCGAGGAGGATCTCGCCAAGAACCGCGAACAGCTGGGCGGGCTGGAGGCTCGGTGGAGCGAGGAAAAGACGATGGTCGATCACCTCCTCGGCCTGCGCGCCAAGCTGCGCGACGGGCAAGCAGCGGTTGATACCGGCGAGGCGGCAGACCCGGAGCGCGCCGCGATCGTGACCGAACTGAAGGAACTGCAGGCCAAGCTCTCGGCGCATCAAGGTGAAAGCCCGCTGATCCTGCCGAGCGTGGACGCGCAGGCCGTGGCCGCCGTGGTCGGTGACTGGACCGGCATTCCCGTCGGCCGCATGGTCAAGAACGAGGTCGCCGCCGTGCTGGCGCTCGACAAGACGCTGAAGCAGCGCGTCATCGGCCAGGATCACGGCCTGGAAATGATCGCCCGCCGCGTGCAAACCTCGCGCGCTGGGCTCGACAACCCCACCAAGCCGATCGGCGTGTTCATGCTCTGCGGCCCGTCCGGCGTTGGCAAGACCGAGACGGCGCTGGCTCTCGCAGAATCTCTGTATGGCGGTGAGCAGAACCTCATCACCATCAACATGAGCGAGTTTCAGGAGGCGCACACTGTCTCCACGCTGAAGGGCGCTCCCCCAGGATATGTCGGCTATGGCGAGGGCGGCATTCTCACTGAGGCGGTGCGTCGCAAGCCGTATTCAGTGGTGCTGCTCGACGAGATCGAGAAGGCGCACAGCGACGTGCATGAAATCTTCTTCCAGGTGTTCGACAAGGGCGTGATGGAAGACGGCGAGGGCCGGATGATCGACTTCAAGAACACGCTGATCATCCTCACCTCCAATGTTGGCACCGATCTGGTGATGTCGCTCTGCCGTGACCCTGAGCTGATGCCGGAGCCGGATGAGGTGGCGAAGGCGCTCCGTGAGCCGCTTGTGAAAGTGTTCCCGCCGGCCCTGCTCGGCCGCCTGATCGTAATCCCGTATTACCCGCTCAGTGCGGATGTGATGCACTCGATCATCCGCCTGCAACTCGGGCGCGTTGCACGCCGCATCGCCGAGCATCACAAGGTGCCGTTCACCTATGATGACAGCGTGGTCGACCTGATTGCCGAACGCTGCAACGAGCCGGAAAGCGGCGGCCGCATGATCGATGCGATCATGACCAACACCATGCTCCCGGCCATTTCTACAGCCTTCCTCAATAAGCTGTTGGAAGGCGGGGAAATCACCAAGGTCCATGTCGGTGCTGCCGACAGCGCCTTTACCTACGTGATTGAATAAGGGCGGAGAAGATGGCGATGACCGAATACAGCGTCAATTTTGGCACTTTGTCGGGAAAGCCGCGTGCGTCGGCCCCGAATACAAAATTTCGTCTGGCGTTGCTCGGCGATTTTTCGGGACGGGCCAACGCTGGCAAGCTGGAAACCGGGGCGGCGTTAGCATCGCGCAAGCCTCTCAAGGTGGATGTCGACAATCTCGACGACGTTCTGGCACGGATGAAGCTGGAACTCAGTCTGTCGCTGGACGGCGATGAGGCTGTGGTGTCGGTGCCGGTGGCGTCGATGGATGATTTCCATCCAGACCAGATCGTCGATGCCGTCGAACTGTTTGGGGAGCTGCGCAATCTGCGGCGCAGTCTTGGCAACAAGGCGACGTTCGATCGTGCCGCCAAGACCGTGCTTTCATGGGGTGGCGAGGAGCCTTTGCCACGCCAGCCTCGCAAGGCCGCGGGCAGCGCCGTGGCAACAGACCGCAAGCTCTCGGATTTTGCGCGGCTGACGGGGCGCAAGAGCACTTTGGAGGCGGCGGAGGCTTCAGTTGAAGATCTGATGCGTCGTATCGTTGGCCCACTGATCGAGCCTTCGCGCGATGCCCGTGCCGACCAACTCACCGCGCGTGTGGATGAAGCGCTGTCTGTTGCAATGCGCCGCGTGCTGCACCATCCAGACTTTCAGACCGCCGAGGCGATGTGGCGCGGTGTGGAGTTTTTAGTCCGCCGGATCGAGACCGGGGCGAAAATGGAGATCGTGCTTTACGATGTCTCCGCGGAAGAACTCGCTGCTGACATTGCTGGCGTTGAGGATCTGAAGGATAGCGGCCTTTACGGCATGCTGGTTGAGCAGCCGGCGCTGGATGCCGGGCAGGGTGCGATCTCGGCGGTGATTGGCCTGTTCAATTTTGAACTGATGCCGCCGCATGCCGAGTTGCTTGGCCGCATTGCGCAGGTCGCGGCGGCAAGTGGGGCTCCGTTTATCTCGGGTATCGGGCCTGATGCGTTGAAGCAGCCGATGCATGAGCAGCATCCGCTGATCAAGGAGGCATGGGAGGCTCTGCGCGGCTTGCAGGCCTCCAATTATCTCGGCCTCGCCGCCCCGCGCTTTCTTCTTCGTATGCCCTACGGCAAGAAGACTGACTCGATCGACGCGTTTGCCTTTGAGGAATTTACCCGCCAGGGCGGCCTGTCCGGCATGCTTTGGGGGCATCCGGGGGTGATCCCGGCGCTGTTGTTGGCAGAGACCTTCGGCCAGCAGGGCCTGAAGATGAAACTTGGCGGCGTGATGGGCGTGCGGGACATGCCTTATTACGTTTACTTCGACGCGGATGGCGACCAGACAGCGCTGCCGTGCACCGAGCGAATGTACAGCGAGCGCCAAGCAGTGGGTGTTGCCAATTACGGTGTGATGCCGCTGCTCAGCCTGCGCGGCAGGCCGGAATTGCGGCTTGGTGGGTTTCAGTCACTCGCGGGTCCGCCAATTGCCGGGTTTTGGGCCCCGGTAACCATCGATGTCGCTCCAGCTCCTTCTCCTGCTCCAGCTCCTGCTCCTGTTCCGAAACCGGCACCTTCACCCGCACCGGCCGACGAAGCCGTAGCGCCTCAGGCTGAAGCATCCATGGATGATCTGGATGCGTTGCTGGCTGGATTGAATGCCGATGTGCCCGGAGAGGCACCGGCAGCAGCGGAGCCGCCGCCCGCCGCCGAAGCTGGGGCGGAGGATGATTTAGATGCACTGCTGGCAAGCTTGAATGCCGAGCCGCCACCGCCTGCCCAGGATGCTACTGAGCCTGATCTGGATGCCCTGTTGGCGTCACTGCAATAGGCGATGTCAGTTCGCCTCAGGTATTCTTCCGGCAATTTCGATGCGCTGGCTGTCTTGCCGATGCCCTTTACCGGGTTCGCGGGTGACGCGGGTAATCTGCGCCACCGCCACGCCAGCTTCTACAAGCGCTTCTTCCACAAGCTGGCCGCGCAGTTGCGACAAATTGGCGGCCGACTTTGGGGCGTTGGGCGCAAGGAAATCCACCACGTCGATCAAAGCTACTTTGTTATCACGCCACCACTCGGCGACGGTTGCGATCACAGCACGGCCATCCTTCTCGATCGAGGCCGACCATTCTGCGAAATACACCGAATGTCCGGAAAGCTTGCGCCGGACCCGGTCAACGATGGCTGGGTTGATCGCCCATGGCATGGCCGTGGGGTCAATGTCACTGCAAAGTTGGGTCCACATCCGCGTCACCTCCTGCAAGCTGTCGCATGGCACAATCTCGACGGTGATCTCGGGAGGCAGCGAGTTGAACAGGAAATCGTCGATATAATTCTCCCCGCCGACGAGCCAGACTCGATCATTGAATTCAGCCAAGGTAATATCGGCCATCTTTCGCACCCCTTCTTCAGCCCGTCATTCTGACTTGCAAGGCCGGACGCCATGAAGCTCAAACTGACGATCACCTCTGCCAGTGGCTCGGACCGCCAGTCCCGCACTTTGTCCAAAGGCACGCTAACGATCGGCCGTGGCAGCGGCAATGATTGGGTGCTGGCCGATCCGGATCAGCATTTGTCGCGC
This sequence comes from uncultured Rhodospirillales bacterium, assembly GCA_903823665.1. Lineage (GTDB taxonomy): Bacteria > Pseudomonadota > Alphaproteobacteria > Acetobacterales > Acetobacteraceae > CAIQQQ01. Next base: position 3,143 of record CAIJTR010000065.1, on the reverse strand, counting down.
ACCCATTGCATGATCGGCTTTGAGCAGGGGCAGTATTGGCTGACTGATCTCAGCACCAACGGCATGTTGATCAATGGGTCCCGCTCCCCGACACAGCGCGACAGCCGTACAGTGCTGACCGATGGTGACAACATCGTGCTTGGCAGTTGGCGCTTGTCCGTCGAGGAGGTTGAGGAGCGCGGTTCCTCGGCGTTCGCCGGCGGTGGACGTGATCCGTTTGCCGGAGCCGGCGGCCATGATTCTGATGACCCGCTGGACGGCGACCCGTTGGCCGATCCGCTTGCTGACCCGTTGGGCGACCACCAAGGTGGCCGAGCACCACAGGGCTTTTCTCATCCTCAGGCGAATCAGACGCCGATCATGCGCAGTGCCGATCCGTTCGATGTGGCCGACCAAGGCCGCAGGCACGATCCAAACGAGGATATGTTTCGCGGCCAGACGCCGGTCGATCCGTGGAAGGGGCCATCGCAGCGGGACGACGCGGATGCCATCAAGCACGCTTTTTCGGCACCGAAGCCGTTGTCGGTGAACAATCCGGTCTCGTTGGACGATATCGATTTCGATGCGTTGCTCGGTGATGTGATGCCGCAGGCGGCCCCGAACCCGCTCGCACCGCCGCCATCGCAACCTACCCCGGTGCGGCCTGCAGTCCCGGCAATGGATGCGTTTGACAGCCTGCTCGGCGACGATCCGTTTGCACCGCCGGCTCCAGCAAATGTCGCCCGGACGCCAGCGCCTGAACCACCTCCTGTGCCGTCCCCGCCTCCACCAGCCTTGCCGCCCGCGGCGATGTCGCCGTTTTCCGAGATGCCGCCCGTGGCGGCAAAGCCGGTTTTGGCTTCGCCGGAGGCGGTGCCGTTGGCGGAAGTTCCCTCGGCTGCAGCGATGAACCTGTTCGCTGCGTTCTTCGAGGGGGCCGGCATCGCGATGGCGCAGGTTCCCGCCGAGGAGCAGGAGGCGACGATGCGGGCCATGGGCACATTGTTCCGTACCTTCGTCACCGGCACACGTGAGGTATTGATGTCACGCGCCGAGATCAAGCACGAAATGCGGGTCGAGCAGACGATGATCCGTGCGAAAGATAACAACGCGCTGAAATTCTCCATCTCGCCCGATGAAGCTGTGCAGGCGCTACTGCGCCCGAACCGGCCGGGCTACATGCAGCCACAGGCCGCCGTGGAGGAGGCCTTTGCCGACATCCGATCGCATGAGTTGGCGGTGATGGCTGGGATGCAGACAGGACTTCTTGCACTGCTCAAGCGGTTCGATCCGACTTTACTGGAAGGGCGGTTGCAAAAGGGCATGCTCGACTCAGTCCTGCCAAGCTCTCGCAAGGCGCGGTTCTGGGAGCTGTTCTGCGGCACCTATAAGGATATCGCCCGCGAGGCGGAGGATGATTTTCATGCGCTGTTCGGCCGGGAATTCGCCCGCGCCTACACCGCCCAGATCAACAAGCTCTGACCCATGCGTCATGTCGCTGCACGGGTCAGCGCATCGTTCAGCTTGCCCGCTGGTGCGTAACAAGTAGAGTGTTCTACGGGGGAGATTTTTATGCGGGTTCGGCTGATTTTCATGGGTTTACTGGCGTTGTCCGGACTGCAGGGCTGCGCTTCGCCGCCGCCTCCGCCGCCGCCCACAGTGGTGAATGTCTCGATCACTACGGCGGCGGATAACAATCCGACGGTGGACAATCAGGGTGCCCCGCTCGCAATCCGGGTTTACCAGTTGGGCGGCACCGCCAATTTCGCCGCCGCCGAGTTCTTTCCGCTATTTAACGATGATGCCAGCGCGCTGAAGACTGACCTCGTGCATCGCGACGACTTCCTGCTTGCACCGCAGACGAGCAAGTCCATCACGATCATGCCAAAGGACAACGTCACCTCAATCGGCGTGTTCGGAGCCTATCGCGGCTTTCAGACGGCGATATGGCGCGGCTATGTTGATGTAACCCCGCACAAGACCACCAACGTGACGGTTACGGCTGGGCATGACGGGCTCGTGCTGAAGTCCGAAACCGTGACGCCAAAATAGATATCATCAGGTTTCATTATGAATTGGGAAAACAAGGTCGTCTGGTCGGAAGGGTTGTTTCTGCAGCCGCAGCATCTGCAGCAGCAGGACCGCTATTTTGACAGGCTGGTCCGAGCCAGCACGATGACCATGCGTCCCTATGCGTGGGGGCTGACTGAGCTTTCGCTCGACACTGGCATGCTCACGCTCGGCAAATTTGCTATTCGTTCTGCTGCTGGCATCCTGCCTGATGGTACACCATTCTGCGTGCCGGACGACACCGATGCCCCTCGCCCTATCGATCTGGCGGAAACCACCCGAAATTTGGTGGTCTATCTGCAACTCCCAACCCGGCAGGCCGGCGGTGTGGAGACCGCGCCGCCGGAGTTGATTGAGACTGTGGCGCGGTTTGCGACTGATGAGTTCGACGCAACCGATATCAATGCCGGCTCGATGGGGCGCGCACCGGTTCCGATTGGTAGGCTGCGGCTTCGGTTCGGTCTTGAAGGCGAGGCGCGTGCAGGTTTCGCTGCACTCGGTCTGGCGCGCGTGGTGGAGGTCCGTGCTGACAAAAGCATCGTGCTCGATGACGGATATATCCCGCCAATGCTGACATGCAGTGCGTCCAGCGTGATCGGGGGGTTTGTCAGTCAGCTTCAGGGCCTATTGCATCACCGCGCCGAGGCGCTCGCGGGCCGTGTATCCGAAACAACAACGCGCGGCACGGCGGAGATTGCCGACTACATGCTCTTGCAGCTGTGCAATAATTACGAGCCGCTGATGACGCATCTGGCCAATATCGCCCAGCAGCTTCACCCCGAAGAGCTTTACCGCCTGGTGATCAGTTTGGCAGGCGAACTTGCGACCTTCACCGAAAGTCGAAAGCGTCCGGCAGTGTTTCCGCCGTACCGGCACGATGATCTCCAGGCGACCTTCCGGCCAGTGATGGCATCTCTGCGGCAGGCATTGTCGGCAGTGCTGGAGCAGACGGCCGTGCCGATCCCATTGCAGGAGCGCAAGTTCGGCATTCGTGTGGGCCCGATCATCGATCGCACGCTCGTTACCGAAGTGGCGCAGGAACTGGGCGAAAAGACCGTCCGCTGCATCGCGATGGACGCAACGGACGGTTTGGT
>CAIJTR010000064.1 GCA_903823665.1 uncultured Rhodospirillales bacterium | reverse complement strand
GCGCTCCCTTCTCAGAGAGCCAACCCTGCCGTGGGTGAACAACTGCTCGCGACACCCACAGCACCCCCATCAGGGGTGGCTGGAATGCGTCGGAATCAATGGCTGGGATCGGTCGGAATACGCAGCGGGCCGCCTTGTTGGCGTGAATTTGGGGTTTGATTCTAGCGACGCATTTAAGTGTGTCGCAAAGGACCAAGGCGTTGGAGATCATTAACGGGGTTGAACGTCGTCGTCGCTGGCGGGTTGAGGACAAGCTGCGGATTGTTGCCGAGACCGAGCAGCCCGGTGTCAACTTTCTGGAAGTAGCTCGCCGATACGACATCAGCCGCGGCCTGCTGTGGAATTGGCGTCAGCAAGTGCGTCTCGGCACGTTGACGGCTGCGGTCGAGCCCCAATTCCTGTCGCTGCGTGTGCTGGCGGAGCCGAGTTCGACATTGGAGCCGGAGAGCCCCAAGACACCACCTGAAGACAGGCAATCCAACACCTGCGGCGGCACGGTCGAGATCGTGTTGGTGGATAGCGTCACTGTGCGGGTCATTGGCGAGGTTGAAGCCAGCGCACTGCGCCGCGTGCTCAGCGTGCTGCGCGGATGAACCCGATCCCGTCCGGCGTGCGTGTCTGGCTGTCGACTGGTAGCACCGACATGCGGCGCGGCATGAACGGCCTGGCGTTGCAGGTGCAACAGGCGCTCGGCCGTGATCCACACGTGGGCGATCTCTATGTGTTTCGCGGCAAGCGGGGCGATCTGGTGAAGATCCTCTGGCATGACGGGTTGGGGATGTCGCTCTATGCTAAGCGGCTGGAGAAGGGGCGCTTCGTGTGGCCATCTCCCGTCGATGGCGTGGTGGCGATCTCGGCTGGCCAACTCAGTTACATGCTCGAAGGCATCGACTGGCGGAACTCGCTGCGCGCCTGGCGGCCGGAGATGCCGGGCTGAACGCCACATCCCCGGTACACAAACCGATTCTAATGTGATTCACTCACCGCATGTCGACCGCTGATTCCATGCCCGCCGATATCGACGCTTTGCGTGCGGCATTGGCGGCTGCCGAAGCCGCACGGCGCGAGGCCGAAGCCCGCGCCTCCGGGGTCGAGGCAATGGTGGCGCATCTGAAGCTGCTGATCGCCAGGCTCACGCATGATCGCTTCGGCGCCTCCTCCGAACGCAGCCGCAAGCTGATCGACCAGATGGAGTTGGAGCTCGAAGAACTCGAAGCCGCCGCCAGCGAGGACGCTACCGTCGTGGCCGCTGCCGGTGGCACCGAGGTGACCAGCTTCACGCGCCGCAAGGCGGTGCGCGGCCCGTTGCCAGACCATCTACTGCGCGAGCGCGTGGTGCTTGCCGCGCCCTCCAACTGCCCTTGCTGTGGCGGCAGGCTCGCCAAACTTGGCGAGGATGGCACAGAGACGTTGGAGGTGGTGCCTCGGCAGTGGAAGGTGATCCAGACCGTTCGGGAGAAATTCACCTGCCGGTCGTGCGAGGCCATCACGCAGCCGCCAGCCCCCTTCCATCCGATCGCCCGCGGTCGCGCTGGGCCTGGTCTGCTGGCGATGATTTTGGATGCCAAGTTTGCTCAACATCTGCCGCTCAATCGGCAGAGCGAGGTCTATGCCCGTGAGGGTGTCAATCTCGACGTCTCGACCCTGGCCGACTGGATCGGCGCTTGCACGGCGACACTGGCGCCGCTGATGACGCTGATCCGAGCGCATGTGCTGGCCGCTGACCGCCTACATGGCGACGACACCACGGTGCCGGTTCTGGCCAAAGGCAAAACAACAACCGGTCGATTGTGGGTCTATGTCCGCGATGACCGGCCCTTCGCTGGACCGGCGCCGCCTGCCGCGATCTTCCACTACTCACCCGACCGGACGGCAGCCCATCCGAACCGGCACCTGGCCGGATACGTCGGCGCTCTGCAAGCCGACCCCTATGCTGGATACAACGATCTCTATGCGGCAACACGCAAGCCGGGGCCGGTGATCGAGGCGGGGTGCTGGGCCCATGCGCGGCGCAAGTTCTTCGAGCTCGCCGAGTTGGCCAAGGCGCCACTGGCGCTTGAGGCGGTGCGGCGGATCGATGCGATCTTTGCCATCGAGCGCGACATCAACGCCACCCCGCCAGATCAGCGCCGGGCCGCCCGGACGGATCAGAGTGCTGCGTTGGTGAATGAGTTGGAAGCCTGGATGCGGCAGGCCCGCGTCAAGCTCGCGCGCCAGAACGATGTCGGCCGCGCGATGGATTACATGCTCAAGCGCTGGCCGTCGTTCACCCGGTTCCTGGAAAATGGCCGGATTTGCCTGACCAACAACGCCGCCGAGCGCGCTGCGTGGCATCGCGGTTGGACGCAAGGCGCGGCTGTTTGCGGGCTCTGACCGCGGCGGCGAGCGTGCTGCTGCCGTCTACAGCCTCATCGTCACTGCCAAGCTCAATGACATTGACCCGAGAGCCTGGCTTGCAGATGTGCTCGCGCGGATCGGTGACCATCCGGCATCTCGGCTGAGTGACCTGCTACCATGGAACTGGCGGCAGAATCGCTCCGCCTCAGCTATTTGATAAGCCACCGCGGTCCTCACCGGATGGATACGGTCCGGACAATTGCATCAAAGATTTTCATCGAACCAGATATTGGACATCTCACGCCAAGGTCGCATTTCGCTCGCTGGCTTGACGCAATTGCAAATCGCACTAACAATTACGATCAAAAATTAGCTACTGCACCAGTGCAAATTCAAAAAAACAACAAGACTTATTTAACTCAACAGCCTGTCTTCAGAATTAATTCCAAGTTGCTTGAGTTTTCGATGAAGAGCAGATCGCTCCATACCAACAAATCCAGCCGTACGACTGATGTTACCGCCAAATCGCAATAACTGAGCTTGCAGATACTGTGTTTCGAATAAATCTCGAGCATCTCGCAAAGGTAGAGCCATTACGTCAGCCGAAGGATCAGCGTTAAACAGCGCCGGCGCAGCAGAACCAATTTCAGGTGGCAACATTTCGGCTCGGATTGGGTCCATCGTCCCCCCGGGTGCCATGATGAGCAGCCAATCAACGAGATTACGTAACTGTCTAACGTTACCAGGCCAATCATAAGCTTGCATGGCTGCAATTGCATCGGCAGACAATTCACGCGCCGGTTGGCCCGCCAGCTCGGCTGATCGCAGCAAAAATTGGCGAGCAAGGCCTGGGACATCTTCACGACGCTCACGCAACGACGGTACCCGCAACGGCACGACTGCCAAACGATAGAAGAGATCTTCCCTGAACCGCCCAGCAGCTATCTCAGACTGAAGATCGCGGTTAGACGTGGCGATTACCCGCACGTCCACCTTCACCCGCTCCGACCCGCCAAGCCTCTCGAACGTCTGGTCCTGCAGCGCACGAACAATCTTTCCCTGCGTTTCAGTCGGCATGTCACTAACTTCATCAAGCAACAATGTCCCGCTGTGGGCGCGTTCTAGGACGCCGGCGCGGCGCGGTTGCGTTGTGCTATCTGGTCCAGCCTCGACCCCAAATAATTCTTCTTCAAATCGGCCTGGGTTAAGGATCGCACAATTTAGCGAAACAAAAGGACCATCTGCCCGACGAGACCGATAGTGTATTAGCCGAGCGACAACCTCTTTACCGGCACCAGCCGGACCCGAGATCAAAACGCGAGACCCCGTTGGGGCAACCTTGTCGATTGCCTGACGTAATGTCGAGATAGCGTTGCTGTCGCCGATCAGCTGTGTTTCAGGCCCAGCGCGCAGCCGCAGTTCAGCGTTCTCTCGTGCCAAATGTGCGGCCTCAAGGGCACGCTTTAGAACCAAAAGTAGCCGATCTGACTGAAATGGCTTCTCAATAAAATCATAAGCGCCGCGTTGAATTGCGGTCACGGCAGTTTCAATGTTGCCGTGGCCAGAGATCATGACCACAGGAACTACCGGCTCTTCAGCCTGGAGCGCCGCAAGGATGTCTAATCCGTCGAGTTTGCTGCCCTGAAGCCAGACATCCAGAAGCACAAGCGATGGACGGCGAGCCCGGAACGCCGCGATCGCCTGATCGGAATTGCCAGCCTGACGAGTTTCATACCCCTCGTCACGGAGCACGCCGTCGACCAAGAGCCGGATATCGGCCTCATCGTCGACGATCAAAATCTCATGCGCCATCACTGCCTCCGCCGTTGGTCACATCGGACGCATTTTCAGCATGAGCCGCAAGGCTTGTGATTGGGAAGCAGAGGCTAACAAGAGCACCTACGCCGCTCGGATTATCATCAAGCAGAAGTCGACCGCCATGGTCTTCCATAATTTTCTTGACTATGGCAAGACCAAGACCTGTTCCTTTTGCCTTATGAGTAACATATGGCTCGGCGAGGCGCACTCTGTCTTCGCGTGGTAGGCCTAAACCATTATCACCAACGCCGATCCATATTTCTTTTCTACTATACCCTATATTTACGATAATATAACCTGGCCATTTCTCTTCTGCATTCCGTATGTCTATAGAATCTGCAGCATTATTTAACAGATTCGTCAGCGCTTGGCCGATCAATCGACGATCACAAGCAACCATCGGGCCATAGTCAGGCAGATCAAGCCTCCACTCTATCTCAGGATGCGCTTGACGCTGTAGCACCATCGCTTCGCGGACCACACGAGACAGATCGGCAGGTTTTATGACCGGCATTGGCATTCGAGCAAAGGCCGAAAATTCGTCAACCATGCGCCCAATATCACCGACCGAACGCACTATTGTATCAGCACACTGAATGAAGGTTTCCGGATCAGATTTGATCTCACGTGCAAAACGCCGCTTCAACCGTTCAGCCGAGAGCTGAATTGGGGTCAAAGGGTTCTTAATCTCATGAGCAATCCGACGCGCGACATCAGCCCAAGCTGCTGTCCTTTGAGCAGCTTGCAATTGTGTGATGTCGTCAAACGTAGCAACAAAGCCGCGTGTGCTGGGAGGCCGTTCCAGATCAGGCTCCCCGTCTGGGCGATCAGCACCGATACGTACCAGCAGAGTTCGCTTCCCGTTTACTGGACCGATCTGCAATTCTGCCGTGTGCGGAACCTCGGGATGCGCAAGGCTCTCAGAAATCAATGGACCGAACTCAGGTACAACTTCGGTTAACTTACGGCCAATTGCCCCTAATAGGTCTAAGCCCAGAAGATGTGCCGCAGCTCTATTTGGCAGTTCAATGGCACCCTGCCGGTCCAACCCAATTACGCCGGCAGACACCCCAGAAAGTACGGCCTCGGTAAATCGACGCCGTTGATCAATCTGGCCATAGGCATCCATCAACTCGCCTCGTTGAGCACTAAGTTGGCCGGTCATCCTATTGAAAGCGCGACTCAAATCGGCGACCTCATCGTCCGTTGCACTCTCTGGAACGCGAGTCGCCAAATCACCGGCGCGAACACGCTCGGCAGCCCCGATGAGACGTCCGATGGGTCTAACTATTTGATTTGCTAACAACAGCCCAACTAGAACCGCTGCTGATAAAACCAGAAGTGCCACAACAGCAAATATAAGAACAAACGTGACCTGCAACCAGTTTCTATTCTGATCTTGTCGATCATATTCAGCAACCGACTCTTCAGTCCGTGTCATGTGATTAACAATATTTGCGTCAACAGGCCGACTAATGAGTAGCATCAATTTAGGAGTGGTATTCATTTGAACGAGAGCACGTACCCTTTTGGTTTGCTCGCCAAATACGGCGACGTCGCCCCCTTTTGCCAAAGCAAGCGCCCATGTCGGCGGCGGATCGGCTCCAATTTCACCGAGGGTACCAGTGGAATATATCACCTGCCCAGTACCAGGCTCGTAGATGATCGCCTCGGTCAGTCCTCTTGAAACGCGTTGTTCCTCAAGAACATCCCCAAAAATGTTGCGATCTCCCTTAAGATCTTGAATAGCGCGAAGGAGGTAGTCATCCATGTCTACCGCATCGATGCGAATATGGTCGCGATGCTCCTCAAGGTAGCCTTGGCTAGCCTGAAGACTTTCGTGCAGCGCCGTGCGCACGCTCTCATTGAACCACGCCTGAATGCCAAACTGAAAGAACACGGTAGCAAAAGCCGCCACCACAAGCGCCGGAGTGACGGCGACAACACCAAATAACAACACAAGCCTGACATGCAGTCGCGAGCCGGCTGAACCGCGCCTTCGCTCCATCCATACACGGATGAGGCGAACGATGAGCAACATTCCTAACGGAAGCAACACCATCAAATTGACTAACACGAGGCCGGAATGCAGGGCATCCCGCCCCATGCCGAATCGCAGGCCCCGTGAAAGCACAACAAAACTCGCAACGCCGAGTGCCAGTGCCATTAGAGCAAGTACTAATGTGAACGCACGGCCCAGCATCGCTTCACCAAGTAACCTAGAAAAATGAATTGCATTCGACGGCACTGCATTGCCGCTTTGGCCATCCGCAGATCCAGGTACCGTGGTCTCCACAGACAACGATCCAGCGCCGATGCGGACCGGGGCGCTCAGGCGATCCCCCTCACCACGGGAATGTTAAGATCTCGGATTTTCTTCCGCAGTGTGTTTCGGTTTAGCCCTAGCATCGAAGCCGCCTTGATCTGATTTCCACGCGTGGCTACGAGTGTCATTTGGATTAGCGGTCGTTCCACCTCCGCCAGCACTTGCTCATATATGTCAAAAGGGCCGTCACCATCTCGGTGAGCCACTAAAAACTGACGGATATGCCTTTCTATGGCACGTGATAATGGCTCGGGCCCGGGTTGGGCAGAGCCGTTAGAGGCTGCCACATCAGCAAGACCGACCTCAAAGTCCTGAGGTTCATGCAGTTCTGGTCGAACTGCATCACCCGTTATCACTTCATCCGGGCACAATGCTGCCATCCGACGCATAACGTTCTCGAGCTCTCGGACGTTACCTGGCCAACGATGTCCACGAAGTGCGTCAATTGCGGAATTATCCAATGTTTTGAACGGGAGCCCATCGGCTCGGGCCCGTTCGAGAAAGTGGCGAGCGAGGTCAGGGATGTCCTCACTTCTCTCCCGTAGGGGGGGGAGTCGGATCGGCACGACACACAAACGGTAAAATAAGTCCTCCCGGAATGCGCCATGTCGAATTGCCGCCCTAAGATCACGGTGCGTTGCTGCGATTATCCTTACATTTGCTCGGATAGGTGCCCGCCCACCGACCGTGGTGAATTCTCCCTCTTGCAGAACGCGCAGCAGCCGAGTCTGTGCCTCTGGCGGCATGTCGCCGATTTCGTCAAGAAATAACGTACCTCCTGCGGCCTGTTCAAACCTACCTTGGTTGCGGTTTGTCGCACCTGTGAACGCTCCTCGCTCATGCCCAAAAAGTTCACTTTCGATCAACTCGCGCGGTATCGCTGCCATATTGATTGGCACGAACGGCCCCGCGCGCCGCCGTCCGTAGTCGTGCAATGCCCGAGCGACCAATTCCTTACCGGTGCCACTTTCGCCATTAATCATAACAGTCAGATCGGCTGTCGTGAGACGGGCTATTGTTCGGTAAATCTCTTGCATTGCTGGACCACGACCGATCAACGGCAATTTTTCGTCGGCCTCAACCTTCGGCTGCATTGGTAGCTCGGGCGCAGGGGTTGAGAGCGCCCTGCCGACAACCGCTAGCAGTTCCTTCAGATCAAAAGGTTTTGGTAGATACTCAAAGGCACCACGCTGTGTGGCCTTTACGGCGGTCATAAGTGTTGATTGAGCGGACATCACCACGACCCGCAATTCGGGGCGCACACGCTTGATACGTGGAATAAGGTCTAATCCATTTTCATCGGGCATCACGACGTCGGTTATAACCAAATCGCCCTCACCATCTTCTACCCATCGCCACAAGGTTGCAGCGTTGGAAGTGCTGCGGACCTGGTAGCCAGACCGTCCAAGAGCTTGCGTTAGAACCGTCCGGATAGAACGGTCATCATCGGCGATCAATACAGTCGGTGGGGTCATGAAGATCCTAGGACGCGATATGCTTCAAGGGCGGTAGACTATAGAGCGTCCGCGGGGTCGTCTGGCAGCATCGGCAGGTGCAAGCGGAACTCAGTTCGCCCGGGCCTGCTATCAACTTCAACCAAACCCCCATGATCCGAGATAATCTTTGCGACTAGTGCCAAGCCAAGGCCGCTTCCTGTGGGCTTAGATGTTACAAAGGGGTCAAAAAGATGCGGCATAATGTCATCTGGTATACCTGGGCCATTATCACGAACGGTTACCACAAGTGGCAAATGCATACGCTGATCAGTACCGGATATGGCAAGCCGCATTCCATGTTGATATGCAGTTATGAGGATAATTTCACCGTTCGCCAGCGAGCCACCTGATGCAATCGCCTCAGCAGCATTTTTTACGAGATTTAATATAACCTGCACGAGTTGATCGCGATTTCCAAATACCGACGGTAGGCTCGGATCATATATTTCACGCACCGGGATACGCGCTGCAAAACCCGCCTGCGCGAGCAGTCTGACGCGCTCCAGCACACGGTGGATATTCACCGGTCCTCGCTCAATCGGCTTCTCACCAAATATCTCCATACGCTCGACCAGGTCCCTTATCCGGTCGGCCTCCTCACGTATCAGCACGGTTAGTTCTTGATCCGCCTCACTGACGCTAGCCTCAAGCAGTTGGGCAGCACCTCGAATCCCAGAAAGTGGGTTTTTCACTTCGTGGGCCAAAATCGCGGCCATACCTGTGACGGACCGGGCGGCGGAGCGAAACGTCAATTGGCGATCCAGGGTTCGCGCAGCAGAAGCATCTTGCATTACAAGCACGACGCAGCCAGATTCCTCATGAAGCGGTGAGCCCTGGACAGTAATTGAATGCTTACGGAGGCGCGGACTGTCAAAGCTCATAGCATGGTCAGAGATTGTGACGTCCGCATCACGCACTTGGGCAAGCAAGGCAAAAAGAGGGCTGTCTGGTGTCAACAGATCAGACATTCTCATCGCCAGCAGTTGGGAGCTAGAGAGCCCGAGAAATTGCTCAGCCGCTTGATTCACGAAGCGGAACGTATTGTCGTAGGCAAGCACCAGCACAGGGACCGCCAAAGCGGACAGAATCGCCATGGAATCCGGCATTGGCCTGGGCTCACTTCGAGTTACAACCGCAAACATAGAACGATTACTCATGCCGCCTCCTGAAGTAAGAGACTACGAATGTCGCCGCGCGTAGCGCCCCGCTCGATAAGCGGATCGTAAAACCTATCGATTAATTCAAACACTTCTGATATGGTATTTAAACGCATTGCGTTGGTACGAAATGTGGCCGCTCCGTGTAAGCCACGGGAGTACCAACCCAAGTGCTTGCGAGCAAGACGCATCCCTGGTTCTTGTCCGAAGTGGCGCAACATTGCGCGGTAGTGCCGGAGGAGGATGGATTTCTGCACTGCAAGATCAGGTTCTGGCAATTCTTCGCCCGTCTGCAGAAAATGCCCGATATGAGCGGGAGCCCAAGGACGGCCATATGCACCTCGGCCAATCATTACCCCATCTGCGCCAGAACGCCGAAGCGCCTCGATTGCGTCGTGTGTCGTCACGATATCGCCATTTGCGATCACGGGCGTGCTTACGGCTGCTTTGACTTCAGCAATGAAATCCCAGTCAGCCACACCAGTATAAAACATCTGGCGGGTGCGGCCGTGGACCGTGAGCATTTGGATGCCGCATTCCTGCGCAATTTTGCCCAGCTTGGGCGCATTGAGGTTAGCGTGGTCCCACCCCATACGCATCTTCAGAGTGACTGGTACGTCTACCGCTTTTACGACAGCTTCTAGAATGCGAGCAGCACCAATTTCATCGCGCATCAGCGCACTACCTGCCATCTGCCCGACTGCGACCTTTTTAACCGGGCATCCAAAATTGATGTCGATCAGGTCTGCGCCCCGAGCGGCTCCAATCCTTGCCGCCTCTGCCATTGCTACGGGATCGCAGCCGGCGAGCTGGATCGAAGAAGGCGAGCCATCCAAAGACGCCATACGCAACGTCGCTTGATTTTCCCGGACCATCGCCCAAGAGGCAATCATCTCGGAAACTAGGAGGTCAGCACCCAACTCGCGCGCTAAACGACGAAACGGCAAATCGGTAACACCTGACATAGGGGCCAGGATTACTGGTGTCGTAATCGTCACTGGTCCCAGCTTGATCGGCGCGATCAAGGGACGTCCATTGTGCAAAGTGCCTATCATTTGGGCAAACTAGTGCGATGAAGCTCTGTGCGCAATGCATTGACGGCGGCTTCCGAGCCGGACAGTTTGCGCAGCTATGAGCAACGCGCCTCCCATTGCAGCGATTCTTGTCGCCTCGGGCACCGGCAGCCGGTTTGGCGCGCCGACACCAAAGCAATTTCTCAGTGTCGCGGGTAGGCAAGTTATCTACCACGCCGCTGATGCATTGGCTCGCGCTGGATTGATCATTCAGCCCGTCGGCGATGCAGCTACGATCGGTTCTGCGCTAGCAGGAATCCCTCATCTCCCCGTGGTTCCGGGCGGTTTAACTAGGCAGCATAGCGTGCGTGCCGGACTCGAGGCGCTTGTTCCACTCAAGCCTAGAACGGTTCTAGTCCATGACGCAGCCCGCCCAATTATTCCCGCTGGGACAATCGAAAGCCTCATAGCAGCAATGCAAACTCACCAGGGAGCGATCCCGGCTGTTCCCGTGGCAGACACGTTGAAGAGGGGAACGTCTGGCGTGACGAACGAGACTGTGTCACGAGACGGTCTCTTCCGCGCACAGACGCCTCAAGCATTTAGCTTCGACCTCTTGCTAGACCTGCATCGTCAGGCGCCGGTGGGTGCTACCGATGACGCTTCAATCTTAGAAGCAGCCGGTTATACGATCGCCTTGGTCGCAGGACATGAAGATAACATCAAGCTTACCTACCCCCAAGACCTCGCTCGCCTGGAAAGGATACTCTGCCCGATGATGGAACCTCGCACCGGCACCGGCTACGACGTGCACGTGCTGGTGGAAGGTCGCAAGCTTATACTTTGCGGCATTGAGGTCCCACATGAGCTCGGCCTGTCTGGCCACTCGGACGCCGACGTGGGGATCCACGCCTTATGCGACGCCATCTACGGAGCGCTTGCAGAGGGCGATATCGGTCGGCATTTCCCGCCCAGCGAGGATCAATGGAAAGATGCGGATTCCGGACGCTTTCTGATCCATGCCGCAGGCTTGGTTGCCCAGCGTGGTGGTCGGATCACCAACGTCGACGTGACGTTGGTGTGCGAACGCCCCAAGATCACACCACATGCACCAGAGATGATAGCCCGATTGGCGGCATTAATGGGTATCGAGTCTGGACGTGTATCAGTGAAGGCTACTACTTCTGAACGCCTCGGCTTCACAGGGCGTATGGAGGGCATTGCCGCACAGGCCATAGCAACAGTGTTGGTTCCGATTTAATCTCGTGTCGCGTTCATTGTATTTATTTCTGGTTTTAACGTTTTGTTTAACTTGGAGCTCTGCGTTTCCGGCTGCCAAGCTTGCAATTCAAATTGCGCCACCGCTTCTTTATCTCGGCGTCCGCTTTGGCACCGCTGCCGCCTTGCTGCTGGGCTTTGCTGGAATACGCGGAAAGCTTAACGGGTCGCTCCCATGGCTGCCGCTCTTGTTGTTGGGCGTCCTGAACCAGTCCGCGTACCAGGGCATGTCTTGGCTTGGTATGCGGACGGTGTCCAGTGGGCTCACGACGATCATCACGTCCATGAACCCGATCCTGATTTCTGCTCTTGCCGTGCCCATGCTTGGCGAACGGATGACCGCTCGAAAGCTGGTAGGCCTCGCTCTTGGGTTTGCAGGCAGTGCCTTTGTTGTACGCAACCGTATTCTTGAAACCGGTGAAGATCCGTATGGGATTATGTTTGTTGTGGTTGGTACGATTGCAGCTACGTTCGGTACTTTGCTTTTCAAGCGTATAGCACCAAATATTGATCTCGTTTCTTCTGTAGGTACGCAGCAGCTTGGGGCCTCTATCGCGTTAATTGCGGTGGGCCTGCTTATTGGTGAACGCTTTGATGCGTTCAGCTCATCCACAATGCTTTTTGCTACGATGCTTTGGTTTGTGTTTGTCGTATCAATCGGTGCATTTTTGCTTTGGTTTTATTTACTACGTATCGGCACAGCATCGGCTGCGTCTTCGCTGCATTTCCTTATGCCTCCGTTGGGGTTATTGATGAGTTGGGCAGTGTTAGGCGAAGCTCTGCACCCTATCGATCTGCTGGGGGTTATCCCGGTAGCCTTGGGAATTCGCCTCGCCACCACCGAAACCGGTTAGATAGGGGGACTACGATGGCCAGCACAATCTCACCAACGGAAACCGCATGGCTACTACATGAGATCATTGGATTCGCTGAAATGGAACACTCCGACACACTTGCCGTGTTGGAAGAGGCGACGCGAACGGCTGAGGGTGTTTTAGCCCCACTGAACTGGCCCGGGGATCAGCATGGCAGTCATCTCATAGACGGTCGTGTCATCTCACCGCCCGGCTTTGCCGAGGCATTTAAGACGTACGCCCATGGCGGATGGATCGGGATAGCCGCTGATGAGGAACACGGTGGCCAAGGTTTATCTCATGTCCTCGCACTAGCTGCATTCGAACCCGTGTCAAGCGCCAATATGGCTTTTGGACTTTGTCCAATGCTTACGCAGGACGCAATTGCTCTTCTCGCGGCCCATGGCACACAAGATCAACGAGCGAGACTAATGCGCCCTCTTATCGAGGGCAAATGGACCGGCACGATGTGTCTGACCGAGCCCCAATCCGGCAGCGATCTCTCAGGCATACGCAGTAAGGCCGAACCATTGGCAAACGGGCGTTACGCTGTTTCCGGTCAAAAGATCTACATCACCTGGGGTGAGCATGATTTTACAGCAAATATCCTTCATCTCGTCTTGGCACGGCTTCCTGACGCACCTCCCGGAAGCGCTGGAATTTCCTTGTTTGCCGTTCCCAAAATCGGCGAGGACGGCAGCCGGAACGGCGTAAGCTGCGCTTCGCTGGAACATAAGCTTGGGATCCATGCCAGCCCAACATGCGTGATGCTCTTCGAAGGCGCCGAGGGCGAACTCATTGGCCCCGTCCACCGTGGATTGCCTTGCATGTTCGCCATGATGAATGCGGCGCGGCTTGGCGTTGCGATGCAAGGCGTGGCGATTGCAGAACGTTCTTTCAGACGTGCGGTGGATTTTGCCAACCTTCGCGTCCAGGGCGGCGGCCCTATTGCCAATCACCCAGACGTGCGAAGAATGCTGTGGACGATGCGCGCGCTTGCCTTGGGTGGTCGACTGCTAACACTGTATGCCGCATCTACCACGGAAGCCCGGGCGCAGTTATTGATTCCTATCGCGAAGGCGTGGGCTACGGACGCAGGCTTTGAGGCTGCAAGCCTTGGAGTACAGGTCCACGGCGGCATGGGCTTTGTAGAGGAAACCGGAGCCGCGCAACATCTGCGAGATGCCCGGATTGCCCCGATCTACGAAGGGACAAACGGCATTCAGGCAATCACTCTTGTCAAACGCGGTCTGCTCCGTGATCAGGGAGTTGCGCTCGCGTCACTGTTGGCCGAAATCAGCAGCAATCAAGAGATATCCCCCGACGTGCGCCAAGCTACGGTCGAGGCGTCTGACGCTGCAACATGGCTTCGGCAAGCTAGTGAGCGAGACGCTGAGGCCAGTTCCTATGCCTTCCTGCAGCTTCTGGGTACTCTTGTCGCCGGATGGTTATGCGAACGCATCATAACGCATGCAGGCGCGTCTGCGCAGATCAAAGCCGCGGCGGAAATGTATTGCAACCAAGTTCTACCACGTACGAAAGCATTTGCCGCCACGATCGCTCGTCCAAGTCGTGCCGTGACCAGCGCTTTGGAGCTAGCCTGAGCGGTCAAAACCTAACCGACAAAGCAAGTGATCCAAACTCATGCGGCCCACCCTTTTGATGACGGAAATCCTGCGTCTGGATCACTTGCGTATATGAGAGTCGGGTGCCAAAAGCCAAAATAGCAAGTCCTGCATCGAACTGACCAACAAACTGGTTCAGACCAACGCTGCGGCTCGTCTTAAACGAGTTTCCGTCCAAGGTAATGTCGTGAGCCACTGCCTGACCACCGGCACCCGCGAAAACATACCATCCCAAACCACTATTACGCCGGAAAGCGTCGCCACCACCCAAAGCATTGATCCGCGGAGCGCCGTAATCGCTCTGGAGCCCCTGCCCTAGCCGGATGTTCATACCGGCCTCAAGATTAACCTTTAGGTTGCCGAGCGTGGTGGCAACACCTGGCAAAATGTCCGTATCAAAACCAAGCAGCGATCCGGTGGGCAGCCGCCAGACGCGCGCCGCCTGAACCGCAAAAACCGGTTCGTCGTGCAATTGCGTATGCCAGCCACGGTTACCAGTTTGGCCAATTAAATCGTGAAACCCATTTTGCACTGTCTCTCCGAGTGCAGATGATCCCACAACGCCAAACTGAAGCCCAACGCTGCTGCGAGCCCGAGCCGAATCCTGCACTGCAGAAATCGTCCCCAACAACACGCCGGCATATGGCCGGTCTTTTAAAGGTGGGTTTGAAACTCCTGTGTCTGCCGGCGTGTAGATCTGCTGCGTTATATTAACTGAAAGACGAACATGGCCGTTTCCCCACAAGCCATTGCTCAATTTGGACAAGCCAGAATACGTGTCCTGGGCTGATTGATAACCAAAATGCAAGCCGTTAGTATAATAACGATCAGTCAATTTTTGTGCGCTGACAGAGCTGTTTTCGCCCTGTAGCGTGAATATTGAAGTATTGTCTACTGGAACCTGCACCAAACCAACGGTTTGTGCAAACGTCGCTTCGCCCTGTAAAAGCCCCCCGACAATGCACGAGACGACTGCAATCCTTTTGATAGCCAACGACATGGTTTACGTAACCTTCCTTAGACTGCCTGATTTTCGCAGGATGCTCGGACAGTGGCACCGCAGAGGACTCGCCATTTTCTGTGTGTCTTTATATCTAATACACTAACTCTAAACATCCCCTGTTCAACCGTCCCCAGTGAGGTCCACGTTGGTAGGCACGTGTCATTCGTCTTATCAACGTCTTGCTGTGTTCGAAATCCATGTCTGAGGGCTTTGGCCACCTCTTTTTGCCAAGGCCGTGCCGTGGTAGACAAGCGTCGAGGTTCGTTCGGATGGGTGGCCGAGTGGTTTAAGGCAGCGGTCTTGAAAACCGCCGAAGGTGCAAATCTTCCGTGGGTTCGAATCCCACCCCGTCCGCCAACTTCCACTGATTTTATTAGGTAATTTCTGAAATTTTAGTTTTTGTCCCTCAAATTGTCCCTCACCGTGACGGCGCATGAGGGTGAATGAGGGCGGTCTTGTATGCTGTGTCAGCAGTGAGGGCGCGATGAGACTGCCAACTGTGAAAGCCCCTCCAGGATACCTTCTGACGCCGCCCGCAAAGCCAAAGCGTGAAGGCCGCACCAGGGCAGAGATGCAGCCTGTGTTGGAAAAATATCATGCCGACTATCGGGCCTATTTGGCGCATAACGCTGCGATCCAGCGCCGACGGGCGGTTTCAAACGGGGTAGAGAGCTATCAATGGGTTGTCGCAACTCCCGGCATCCCCTGCACCGTGGCCAGCCGTAACGACGGGCGAGTGTTCCGCTATGACACTCCGCCCCCAGAAGGTCATGTTGGAGAGGGACAATGCGACGCGCCCGATTGGTGCAGGTGCATCGCTCGGTCGGTTATCCCAGGTTTTGAATAACCGCCGTTGTTTGAGCCGCTACCGCACCATCAAATTCCGCACCGTCGTCGCGTGCCACTCCCCACCGCGCGCCGTGCGTATGCCGCGCGCATTCAACGCTTCGGCCAGCGCGCGATAGCCCTTCACGCCGCTTGCCTCAATCTGGCGCACCACCGGCAGCACGTTGGCGGCGAAGGCATCAGCGGCGGCTCGGTTGGCGTCGGCGCCCTTGGCGGCGGCTTCCGGCAGGTTGGTGCGGTTGCCCAGCGTCACGCCCTGGGCCTTGCGCTGGGCAAGGGCAACGCGAGTGCGGTCGGCAATGAGGTTGCGCTCTTTCTCGGCCAGGGCGGCGTAAATGTGCAGCATGAACGGGTCGGCATCCGCGCCAAGCTCGGCCACGATGAACGGCACGCGCTGGGCCATCAGGCCGGATATGAAATGCACATCGCGGGAGAGGCGGTCCAGCTTCGCCACCACCACCGCGGCCTTGGCCTTGCGGGCATGGGCGAGGGCGGCGGCAAGTTCGGGGCGACGGTCCAGCGCATCCGAACCCTTGCCGGTCTCGATGTCGACATACTCGGCCACAAGCTCGCAGCCCTCCGCCTCGATGAACCGGGCCACCGCCGCGCGCTGGGCTTCCAGGCCCAGGCCGCTCTTGCCCTGCTTGTCAGTCGATACGCGGAGGTAGCTGATAAGCTGGCGCATAGTGATCTAATCCCACGTTGTATAAACACCATACGGTGCGCTTGTGCTTGCGCGACTCGCCGGCCTCGACACGCAGCCAGTGCGAGAGCTTGTCGGCAAACAGATCGAGCTTGCTCGGCCGATCCGGGACTTTGAACTTCGGCTCGACGGTCTCGGCTCGAAGATATCTGCGGATCGTGTTCCGCGACAAACCAGTGCGCCGTGAAATCGCGCGAATGGAAACCTTATCTCGCAGCGCCCAGCGCCGGATGACACTCAGCAACGCCATGTCGATCACTCCATGCCCCCCGCTGTTCGCAGCAGGGGAAGGTTCGAACATGGGTCAATTCTCAGGGAAAATCTTCACCCAACCCGGGTCAGGTCTCGACGGAAATCAACAGCCATGGCATCTCGCGTCTGCCAAACGCCGAGGACGCCCCCGCCAAAAAGGGCAGGTTCGCGGACACCAAAATCGGATACGTCCATATCGATATCTGTGAGCTCCGCCTCAGCAGCGGCAAACTCAACATGTTCCTTGCCATAGACCGTGTC
Source organism: uncultured Rhodospirillales bacterium (assembly GCA_903823665.1). Lineage (GTDB taxonomy): Bacteria > Pseudomonadota > Alphaproteobacteria > Acetobacterales > Acetobacteraceae > CAIQQQ01. Next base: position 13,637 of record CAIJTR010000064.1, on the reverse strand, counting down.
TCGAAGTTTACCTACGTCGAGTTCCGCGACGATGCCGGGAGGATGAATGGCGCTGACTTCCTGCGTGGGGTTGTAAGTGCGTTTCCTTACTCCATCCACACCGTGCTCACCGATAACGGTATGGCCTTCGCCGACCTCCCCCAAAATCGCACTGGCCCATCCAGGACGTATCTCGGACCTCACATCTTCGATCGCGTCTGTGCAGAGCATGGCATCGAGCACCGCCTCACCAAGCCGTATCATCCGTGGACCAACGGCCAGGCTGAGCGAATGAACCGAACCATTAAAGAGGCGACGATCCGGGCCTTTCATTACCACAATCTCGATGCACTGCGAGATCACGTCCTTGCTTTCGTGTCAGCCTATAACTTTGCCAAGCATCTCAAGGCACTGAAATGGAGAACGCCCTTCGAAGCAATCAGCCTTGCTTGGACCAAAAGCCCGGAAATCTTCAAAATTAATCCGCGTCACCTCATCCCGGGACCAAACACCTAGGCCGCTGGGGCGATCCTCTCGAATCCATAGGGCTGACATAGCCAATGGTCGCGTGGTGCCGGGTGGGGTTGCAGAAGCGTTCAACATAATCGAACACATCGGCCCGGGCCTGGTCTCTTGTCCGGTAGACCTTGCGGGCAATTCGTTCGGTTTTGTGCGATGAGAAGAAGCTCTCCATCACCGCGTTGTCCCAGACGTTGCCCACCGGCTCATGCTGCATGTGACACCATTGTCAGCCATAAGTTTCTGAAACGGCTCCGCCGTATATTGACTGCCGCGATCTGAGTGATGCAGCAGCGCATCCGGTTTGCCACGACGCCAGATTGCCATCACCAGCGCACCAGTGACCAATTGCGCGGTCATTGTCGCACTCATCGACCATCGGCCCCGTCGGATCTCCGTCAGCAGGGGGTGCGAGCTGCTTGGGCTCCCGCGATCCACGTTCTACGACGCACCGCCAGCCGTGCTGCCCAACGATGGGATTGTCGCACGGATCGGCGTGATCTGCGACGAGTTCAAGTGTTACGGCTATCGGCGGGTCGGGGCAGCGCTACGCCACCAGGGCGTGGTGGTGAACGGTAAGAAGCTCCGACGCCTGATGCGCGAGCACAATTTGCAGCCAAAACAGCGCCGGCGCTACGTCGTGACAACCGACAGCGACCATGCCGGACCGATTTATGCCGCCGACCTGGCCAAGGATATCGTTCCCGATCGCCCTCATCAGCTCTGGGTATCGGACCTGACCTATGTCGCCATCCCCGGCGGCTTCGTCTTCCTGGCTGCTATCCTGGATGCCTGGTCCCGCAAGGTCATCGGTCATTCTGTCAGCCGCTCCATGGCTGCCCGCATTGTCGTCGCGGCATTGAAGGCTGCCTTCAGGAACCGGCAGCCTCCAAAGGGCCGCATTCACCACTCCGGTAGGGGGGGGACGCGTCGGAAGTGTATCGCGCATTGTTGGCCGCCCATGGCCTGGCGGGATCAATGAGTAGCCGGGGCAACCCCAACGACAACGCCAAAGCGGAAAGCATCATGAAGACGTTGAAGGTAGAGACCGTCTACCTGGCGGCCTACGAGACATTCAAGGACGTCACTGCCGACCTTCCGCTCTTTATCGACGACGTCTATAACTCATAGGTGCACGGCCCCCACCTGCGAAGGGGTTGAGCACGTTTTTTTGGCACTGCGGTTAGGTGCAGTCATATGTCCCGCCTCTCGGTGCGGTGCATATGACCGCGGGCCCTGATGGAGTTCGCGGATTGGGTCCCTATCAAGACTACGCGCTTGGTTGCGCGTTGAATTATCCGGGTCTTCCGAATCTACGGCTCGACCGTTTGCCATCAACGTTCTCTTCACCCTCGCATACGTGCAGGTTGCGGTTATGCCGCCTGCACGATCTCTTCGTTACCCCTGTAGCTTTCACCCCGTGCCATGACGGCCCAGGCAATCCGGGCGGTCTCGTTGGCCAGTGCAACGGGCACAACCTTCGCCGGTCGCCTTGCCAGCAGCCCTCGAACCCACGCAGCGTCTTTGGTGGTTCGCGTGCGTGTGTGCCGCAGGACGGCCACCGCACCGGCAACGAGCAGGCAGCGAATGTATTTGTCGCCGCGTTTGCTGGTTCGTCCCAGCCGTTCTTTGCCGCCGCTCGAGTTCTGTCGTGGCGTCATCCCGAGCCAAGCGGCGAACTCACGCCCTGAACGAAACAGTGACGGATCGCTGACTGTGGCTGCAATCGCGGTCGCAGCCATGATGCCGATGCCGGGAATGCTTGCCAGCAGTTGGCTCACCCGGCTTTCCTTGTGCCACTTGGTTAGCCGGATTTCGATGTCGCGCACCCGCGCGGCGGTGTCGTGCAGCTGGTCTACGATGGTCAGCAGAATTGATCGCGCAAGCTCCGGAAGACGATCCTGTCCTTCGGCAAGCTGCTTGGTCAGTTCCTCGGCATGGTGCAGTCCCTGTGGCGCGATGATGCCAAACTCCGCCATATGGGCACGCAGCGCATTGACCAGCATGGTGCGCTGGCGGACAAGCAGGTAACATGCCCGGTGCAGCATGAGCACCGCCTGCTGATCGCATGTTTTGACGGGCACAAACCGCATTGTCGGCCGCGTCACCGCCTCGCAGATAGCCTCCGCATCTGCCGCATCGTTCTTGTTGCGCTTGACGTAGGCTTTGACATAACCGGGCGGCATCAGTTTGAACTCGTGGCCAAGCAGCGCCAGCTCGCGCGCCCAATGATGCGCAGTCGCACAGGCCTCCATGCCAACCAGGCAGGGCTCCAGTGATCTGAAATAGGCCAGCACTTCAATGCGTCGCAGCTTTCGGCGGACCACAACCCGGCCTTGCGCATCGACGCCGTGGACCTGAAACCAATGCTTGGCAAGATCAAGACCGATCGTGACAATATTCATCTGGCCGGCTCCCCTCATGTGTGGCTCTCAACAACCACCAACTTAGGCACTCCGATGCCGGAAGTGGGGGCCGTCCACCCCATCAAGACGGCTGCACTCGGCGCTGGGATATCTCAGTTCCGTGCAGTTCGAGGATCAACACGCCCGGCAGACGGTCAAAACGGCGGCTTGATTCTATCCACCCGGAGAGGCGCACTCCAAGCCAGGGTCCAAAGGCGACCGTCCACCGCCGGTTCCGGCTCGCGGATCATCCCAACGCATTGCACAGGGATCAGCACAGCAAGCCCAAACCGCGTCACATGTCGCCACACCTCAACCTGCCCATAGGACGCAATCCAGCCAGAGCGAACCTCATCCTCACCACCCCAGCCATCCTCGTCACTCCCCTCCGACTCCTCAAACTCCAAGTGCGCATAACGCTCTTCGGTGAGAAGCCAGGCATCGATCGCATGCGCCATCGGGCGGCACATCGTCCCGATCAGCATCAGCTGCATGAGTAAATTCAACTCCGCCGCCTCACGCACCACCCCACCAATCAGGCAGAGCAACGCCATCATGTCAGGGGTTGCAGGAGAACGTTCGGGGGTCATCGGGCAAGTTCCTATGCCAGAGATTAGGTTAATCTCTATGACACACAACCCAATTTTACGCAAATTAAAATAACGCAGGGTGGCGCGTCGCGCTTGAGCGCCGCACCACCCTACGAAACACCGTGCGGCACCAAAGCGTGACGCACCCGACAAAGCTCAAGCCCGGATGATCGTCCCGTGCCCGCCCTCAGTGAACAGCTCCAGCAAGCACGCATGCGGCTCACGGCCATCAAGAATAACCGCGCCCTTCACGCCACGCTTCACCGCCTCCACGCAGTTCTCAACCTTGGGGATCATGCCGCCCGAGATCATGCCGCTCGCCACACCGGCCTCACAATCGGCAATCGTCATCTCCGGGATCAACTGCCTATTCCCATCCAAAACGCCGGCAACATCGGTCAGCATCAGCAGACGGCTCGCCCCCAGCGCCCCAGCAATGGCACCGGCCACCGTGTCGGCATTGATGTTGTAGGTCTGGCCATCCTCACCCACGCCCACCGGAGCGATAACCGGAATAAGCCCAGCCCCCGTCAGCGCATGAATGACGCGAACATCCACATGCTCCGGCTCCCCCACGAAACCGAGATCGAGCACCCGCTCGATCCGGCTACCGGGATCAACCGTCGTGCGAGACAGCTTGCGCGCCCGGATCAGCCCGCCATCCTTGCCGCAAATGCCCACCGCCAAGGCACCCGCCTTGTTGATCAGGCCCGCCACCATTTTGTTCACGGTGCCTGCCAGCACCATCTCCACAACCTCCACCATCGCGGCATCTGTCACGCGCAGCCCATCGACAAACGTAGACGTGATGGCGAGGCGCTTTAGCATGGAGTTGATCTGCGGCCCGCCGCCATGCACCACCACCGGGTTCATGCCAACCTGCTTCAGCAGCGCGATGTCACGCCCGAACATCTGCGCCAGATGCTCCTCACCCATCGCGTGCCCGCCATATTTCACAACGATGGTGGCACCGGCGTAACGACGCAGATAAGGCAGAGCATGCGCCAAAATCTGCGCCTGCTCGGCAGGGGTGCGAGGCGGCAATGCCTCGAAAGTGTCTTCATGTTCAGTCATCGCATTGTCCCCCGGCACCTCCTCGCCTTGTGCGGTGCCGGGGTTCAACCGTCAAGCGTGCGGGTTTGCCAGTGCCGCCAGATCCGCCCGAAGCTCAGCAATGCCCAAGCCAGTGTCACTGCTCGTCGTCAAAATATCCGACAGCGCCGCCGGATGCTTGCGCGCCAACGCCGTCACCTCCTCCTGCTTGCGCGCCAGCTCAGACGACTTCACGCTGTCCGCCTTGGTCAGCACAACCCGGTATAGCACCGCCGCACGGTCCAGCGTTGAGATCGCGGCCAGGTCGTTCTCCTTCACCTCAATCCGCGCATCGAGCAGCAAAATCACCCGCTGCAACGTCGTCCGCCCGCGCAGATAGTTGAACATCAGCCCCTGCCAGTCTTCCTTCACCTCTTTGGTGGCTACCGCATATCCATAGCCCGGCATGTCCACCAGCGTCAGCCGACCACCGAGATTGAAGAAATTCAGCTGCTTCGTCCGCCCCGGCTGCGCCGAAACCCGCGCCAGCGTCTTGCGCCCGGTCAGCGCATTCACCAGTGACGATTTACCCACGTTCGAGCGCCCGGCGAACGCCACCTCCGGCAAATCCGAAGGCGGCAGCTGATCCAGCCGCTGCGAGGCAAAGAAGAAGTCACACTGCGCCGCAAACAGCAGCCGCCCCGCCTCAATCGCCGCCAGCTGCTCGGATTCAACCTGCTCCGGCGTCTTCTCGAACGGATTGGTCAGAAGCTCCTTGGTCAGGACTTCACCTGCGGAACGCGCGCGGCACTCGGGTTCGTCAACCGCGTCTGCCGCATGATGAACGATTGCTGCACGATGGTCAGGAAGTTGTTCCAGCTCCAATAGATCACCAGCCCCGCTGGGAAGCTCGCCAACATGAACGTGAACATGATCGGCATGAACTGGAACAGCTTGGCCTGCGTCGGGTCCGGCGGCGGCGGGTTCAACCGCTGCTGGAAATACATGGTAACACCCATGAGCAGCGGCCAGCCGCCCAGATGCAGATACGGCGTCAGCACGCTCGGATCATAAGGAATGAGCCCGAACAGATTGAACACGTTCGACGGGTCCACCATCGAAAGGTCATGAATCCAGCCAAAAAACGGTGCCTGCCGCATCTCGATCGTAATGAAAATCACCTTATACAGCGAAAAGAACACCGGAATCTGCACGATCATCGGCAAGCATCCGCTCGCCGGGTTCACCTTCTCGGTCTTATACATCTGCATCATCGCTGATTGCAGCTTCTGCGGCTCGTCTTTGAACTGCTCCTTTAGCGCCGCCATCTTCGGGGCCAGCAGCTTCATCTTGCTCATCGAACGATAGGATTTGTTCGCAAGCGGGAAGAACAGCAGCTTCAAAATCAGCGTGAACGCCATGATGGCGAGGCCGAAATTGCCGAGGAAGCCATACAGGAAGTCAATCGCCAGGAAGAACGGCTTGGTGATAAAGAAATACAGTCCCCAATCCACCGCATCGTCGAACTTCGGAATGCCCAGGCTATCGGTGTAGCTCTTGAGCAGCTTCACTTCTTTGGCCCCGGCGAACAGCCGCGTGGTGAACGCCGCCTCGCCAGCCGCCGGCACCGCAATCGCGTCCTTGGCCAGGTAATCAACCTGGTAGCGGTCGCCCTTGTTGTTGATATACCGATACGTGCCAATCTGCGGCACTGCCTGATCCGGGATGAGCGCGGTCAGCCAATACTTGTCGGTGAAACCCGCCCAGCCGCCGGCCCCGGTGCTGGTGAAGGCAACACCCTCATGCTTTTCCGCCTCGCTCTTGGCGTCGGTGTATTTCACATCCTTTTCAGTGCCATTGAGGATGCCGATCATCCCCTCGTGCAGAATGTAATAGCCCGACGTCTGCGGCGTGTAGTCACGACGAATGCGCGAATACGGATACAGCGACACCGCCGCCTGCGTGTGGTTGATCACCTTCTGCTCAACGGTGAACATGAAGTTCTCGTCGAGCCCGACATTGACCAGGAACTCCAGCCCCGCCCCGTTGTCCCAGCGCAGTTGCACTTTGCTGGTCGCCGACAAATTGCCGCTCGCCGTCCAGATCGTGTCGCTGTCCGGCAGCTTTACATCTGTGCCAACCGCAGGCGTCCAGCCGAACTGCACATAATAAGGCTGCTTCTCACTGCGCGGCTCCAGCACGCGCACGTTCGGTGAGTCCTTCTCGATCGTGTCGCGGTAATCGCGCAGCACCAGATCGTCGAACTTCGCCCCGCGCAGATTGATGCTGCCCTGCACGCGCGGGCCACTGAACGCCACACGCGGCGCATCGCGCTCATCGGCACTGCCATCCACAGGCGTCACGGCGGCAGCAGCCTTGGGCGTACCCGAGTCGGCAGCCGCTTCAACCTTCGCCGTGGTGGACGACGCGTCCGCCGCCACAGGCAGACTTGCCACCACAGGCACCGGCTTCTTCGGCATCAGCAGCTGGAAGCCAAGCAGAATGGCGATCGACATGGCGATCGCCAGCATCAGGCGTTTCTGGTCCATCAGGGTGCCGTCCGGCCTTTTGAGTAATGGGTTGGAGCAGGAGGTGGGTCGTAACCCCCCTCATTCCAGGGGTTGCAGCGCAGGATGCGCCGAGATGCAAGAGCCGTCCCGCGCAACGCGCCATGCGTGCGCAAAACGTCGATGGCGTAGTGGCTGCAACTCGGCTCAAATCGGCAATTCGCGCCGATCACGGCCCGAAGCGTCAACTGGTAGGCGCGCACGCCCAGCGCTAGCGCTTCGCCAACCGGATTCACGCCACCCCCGCCCTGCGCAATGCCCGCCGCAGATCGTCAATCAACTCCGCAAACGGGCGGCTGCGCGTCGAATCACGGCCGATCACAACCAAGTCGTGGCCCGCCACCGGATGCTCAGCCAGCAGCAGCCGAGCCGCCTCTTTCAACCGGCGACGTGTGCGGTTGCGCACCACCGCGTTGCCGACTTTCTTGGTAACAGTAAAGCCAATGCGCGCCACCTGATCATCACTGCGATCAAGTGCTTGCAGCACCAGCCCATGCACCGCGACCTTGCGCCCCTTGGACGCCGTGCGAAGAAACTCAGCCCGCCGCTTTAGGCGCACCGGTTTCATCTGCTGTGATATCACAGCCATACTAGAAGGCGGGGTCATTTGATGCCCCCGCGCCCGAAGCTCAGGCCGACAACTTCGCGCGGCCCTTGGCGCGACGGTTGGCAAGCACCTTGCGGCCGCCAACGGTTGCCATGCGGGTGCGGAAGCCATGCCGGTGCTTGCGGACGAGCTTGGACGGTTGATACGTGCGCTTCACGACGGCACTCCAGAAAATCAAATGTTCTGCGTGCAGCAGAATGCTACACGCGCACATGCAGGCTCGGTTGCCCGGACCTGCATCAAGGGAGCGGCTTATAGAAGCGTCACGCCCTCCGCGTCAACATCCGCCATGACCGTTTCACAATGTCAGGGCCGCGCTGGTGCAGGCATGCATGAAGGCTTAGAACGCACAGCATGACAAATCAGCCCAAAACGGCGTTGGCCCTGCAAGGTGGCGGAGTCTACGGAGCTTATGCCTGGGGCGTTCTCGACCGCCTTCTCGAAGACGGACTAGACGTTGACCGCGTCTGCGGCGTCTCATCGGGCGGCCTGCTCGCCGTCATGCTGGTGCAGGGACTCGTGAAGGATGGCCGCAACGGAGCCCGCCGCGAGATGCGCAAGCTCTGGGATCGGGTGCGCACTGCAAACGCTCTCAGCCCGCTGCAGAACGGCCCGATGGAGCGCTTCCTTTGGGGCTGGGACCTGTCGAATAACCCGGTCTTTCAGGGCCTGGACACAGCGATGCGCCTGTTCAGCCCGGCGCAGATGAACCCGCTCGGCCACAACCCCATCCGCCCCGTCATCAACGACGTCGTTGATTTTAAAGCATTGCGCCAGACCAACGCGATCGCCCTTACCATCTCGGCGACCGACGTCGAAACCGGACAGGCGCAATTCTGGACCAACGCCGACATCACCGCCGAAACACTGCAGGCCTCGTGCTGCCTGCCGCAGGTGTTCCACGCCGTCACCATCGCCGGTCGCAGCTACTGGGATGGCGGCTTCTCCGGCAATCCCCCGCTTCAGCCGCTCCTGGAGCCGGACCTACCCGACAATCTAGTACTAATCCGCGCCCAAAGCCCAAACCGCCGTGGCGTGCCGTCCACCCCTGCCGAAATCATGAACCGCATGACCGAAATTGCATGCCAGGGCGTGCTCGAGTCCGAATTAAAAACTCTTCCGGAATCGGTGAGACTTATCTCACACGAGGCGGACACGGCGCTTGCTAATCTACCAATATCTTCGAAATTCAATGCCGGAGACGCGTTTATCGCAACCCTATTTCAGGCCGGCCGACGCGCCGCCACGGCTCACATATGACCACAAATCCAATCCGCGCCATCAGCCACGCCATCCGCAACCAACTGTCACCGGCAATGATGCTGGCAGAGCGGTTGTGCAAACACCCAGACCCCGGGGTTCAGCGCGCCGGCCAACTCATTCTCGAGTCCCTCGACAAGGCCACCGCCACCTTGCGAACTGAAAACGACAAATACAACAAATAGAATATATTAAGGTGCATTTGTAGATAACACGCGGCGATCAAGCGTTAAAAACAAAAAAGGCCGCCCAAAGGCAACCTTTCTTGCACAACCAATATGATAGTATTCAGCGCTTGCTGAACTGGAAGCTACGACGAGCCTTAGCGCGGCCATACTTCTTACGTTCCACCACGCGGCTGTCGCGGGTCAGGAAGCCGGCCGCCTTCAGAATACCGCGCAGCTCCGGCTCGTAATGCGTCAGCGCGCGGCTGATGCCGTGACGAACAGCGCCCGCCTGGCCCGACAATCCGCCACCATTGCAGGTGCAGAACACATCGAACTGGTTGTAGCGATCTGAGATCAGGAAGGGCTGCGTGATCAGCATGCGCAGAACGGGCCGGGCGAAATACACGCCAACCCGCTTGCCGTTCACCTGAATGTCGCCCTTGCCCGGCTTAATCCAAACGCGAGCAATCGCGTTCTTACGACGGCCGGTGGCATAGCTGCGGCCCAACGCATCACGCTTCGGCTCACGCTTTGGTGCAGCTTCAACCGAAGCGGCGGTGGAAACGGCGAGATCTTTCAGGTCCGCCAGAGTGCGGCTGGCGGGTGCCGCTGTATCAGTTCCGGACATGGTCTCAGACCCTCGTGTTCTTGGAGTTCATGACACCGACGTCGAGCGTTTTCGGCTGCTGGCCGTCATGCGGATGGGTGGCACCTGCATAGATATAAAGGTGCTTCATCTGCTGGCGCTGCAGAGGGCCGCGGGTGATCATCCGCTCAACCGCCTTTTCCAGCACCCGCTCGGGATGGGCACTTTCAATGCGCTGCTTCAGGCTGCGCCCCTTGATGCCGCCGGCGTAACCGGTGTGGTGATAGAAAATCTTCTGCGTCATCTTGTTGCCGGTCACCACGACCTTCTCGGCATTGATGACGACGATGTTGTCACCGCAATCGACATGCGGGGTGAATATCGCCTTGTGCTTGCCACGCAGGCGCGCAGCAATCACGGATGCCAAACGACCGAGCACGAGGCCCTGTGCGTCGATCAGCACCCAATCTTTCTTCACCTCCGCCGGCTTCAGCGAAGCGGTGATCTTCGTGAGACTAGAATTGTTCACAACAGCCGCCATTTCTTCTGTTCGCAAGCCAGATTGCCTGCCATCAGGCGACGGCGTATGCCCATTCCCCCAGGCCGCGTCAAGCGGCTCTGTGTGTGGTAATATCATACCACACAAACGAAAGAACTGGATCCATCCTCTACCATGTTGAATCCATTGATAGAATTGAAAAACGTTCACGACCCCATACACGTCATTGGCGCGGCTGGCAGATCAGGTCGCGCCGTATGTACTGCGTTGTTCAAAGCGGGTGCGCCCTACGTGCCGCTTGTCCGCTCATTGCGCAAATGGCAGGAAACCGGCTTGCCCGGGGAAGCACGTATCGCCGATCTGTCCGATCACTACAGCCTGAGCAGCGCCCTGCGCGATGCCGTGCGCGTGGTCTCCTGCGCCCACGCCCGCCACGCACAGGCTATTTTAGACGCGACCGAACCGGATGTGATGCTGGTTCTGCTCGGCAGCACCCGCCGCTACACGCGCTGGCCAGACACGCACGGCCTCGGCGTCATGCAAGGTGAGCGCGTTCTCGTCGGCTCCGGCCGCCAAGGCGTTATGCTGCATCCCACTATGATCTACGGTGCCGCGGGTGAAGATAACGTCCAGCGGCTGGCAGCCCTGTTGCAACGTCTGCCCATTGTCCCGCTCCCAGGCGGCGGCCGCTCCCTGGTGCAGCCGATATATCAGACCGATGTCACGCGCTGCATCCTCTCGGCCCTGGATCGCAACTGGCCCGAACCGGAGTCTCTTATAATAGCAGGTCCACAGCCCCTGCCCTACGCCGACTTCGTGCGCGCAGTGGCCAAGGCTGCTGATCTGCCAGCGCCGCGAATCGTGAATGCCCCGTTGGCGTTGTTACGGCTGATCGCCCCGGTCACCTCTTTCATCCCCGGTATTCCCAGCATCGAATCCGATGAGATCCGCCGTCTGAGTGAGGACAAGGCGTTTGACATCATGCCGATGTTCAACCGATTGGGCGTCAACCCGGTCTCCCTGGCCAACGGTCTCGCCCAGACATTTGGCATTAATATTTCCGACTCGAATTTTGGACGGTCTTGAATTTTTTGAGCAACTTTATTGCACAGCACAATTGCCAGGAATGGCCAAAAACCAAGGAAATCAGCGTAAATTTCGAGAAAAAACACAGTGCACAATCATATTTGGTTGCACCAATCTGAAGATGCGGTAAACGAGAGTTAATCGGATTGGCTGACATAATTCGGTGCTCGCAGATCATGCATCGGCAGGTTTGTTGGTTCACCGGCAGGGCAGTCAGGTTATGGCTACGAAATTGTGTAGGGCATCTTACATAATTTTAATGAAATGGCTTGAGAGAACGAAGTTTCACGACTTGTTCTCTTCCATGCGAGATCGTGTTTCGCTATAAACGCGATCAAGTTGGTTCACCGAACGGCCGGCTGTTTGGTTTTGACTGGTTTTTAACGTTCACTAGGAGTGATACGATCATGAAGCGCCTTCTCCTCTCGATGACCGCCCTGGCCGCGATGGCTTCGACACCTGCCTTTGCTGCACTCGAAGTGTTTACCGCTTCCTCGGGCACGCTGACTGCGCCTTTCACTGGCTCGGTTACGCTTCCTGATTTCGACCCAAGCCTCGGCACGCTCACCGCGGTGACGATCGGTTACCAGTACAATGGTTCGATCAACTTTGCCGTGACCAACATCTCGTCGACGCCGTATGCGTTCACCGGTGGTTTGACCACGGGCACGCTGCAGCTCTCCGGCGCAAACGGCACGCCGGTTGCTTCAACACTGTTCTCCACATCGGCATCGCAGGCTACGGGCACCGCTGCTTTCGGGCCGACCACTTACACGCCCGTGACGATTAGCACCGGCAGCTCGTTCACCGCGACGGATTTGGCCGACTACACCGGCACCGGCACGGTATCGCTGGCGTTCACTGGCTCAGCTTTGTCGTCGTCGGGCACCACAGCTGCTCCGTCGAACACTGTGTTCTTCGGCGGCGGGGAGACCGCTTCCGCGACGCTGCAGGTGTTCTACAGCTATGCCGTTCCGGTTGTGATCCCGCCCGTGACCACCCCGGAGCCGGCTGACTTGGCTATCTTCGCTGTGGCTTTGGTTGGTCTCGGTCTGGTTATGCGTCGCCGTAGCGTTTGAACCCGGCGGGCTGCTCCAGCAGCCTAGCTTAGCAAAAAGTTTAGGAAACGCCGTTGGTTCGCCAGCGGCGTTTTTTATTGATCTGTCGAAATCGGTATCGTTTTTCCGCCCACCACTCAGACAATTCCTTCGCATGGGTGCCACCATCTGGGACAGGTCAGCTCATTTCAAGATTTTACGACAAAACCGTGAAAGCTTACGAATGTGTTAATAACCACTTCCTTTTTTCAACAAATGTATTACACAGGGTTCATGCCCAGCATGCGTCAGACTCTGGAATCCGGGCTTTTCGATTTATTGCGGTTTTAACAAGGGTTCAAACACCATGAAGCGCTTCCTTCTCTCGATGACCGCCCTGGCCGCTCTGGCCTCGGCCCCCGCTTTCGCTGCAACCGAAACCTTCTCGGCTACGTCGGGCACCCTCACCGCTCCGTTCACCGGCTCGGTGTCCCTGCCGCAGTTCAACCCAACTCTCGGAACGCTCTCCGGCGTGAGCGTCACCTATTCGTTCGGTGGTTCGATCAACTTCGCCGTCACCAACATCTCGTCGACGTCCTACAGCTTCACCGGTGGCACCACCACGGGCACCTTGACGCTCAGCGGTGCGAATGGCGTCGTTGCCGTCTCCAAGACTGAGACTGCATCTGTCGCCAGCGGCACGGCCGTTTTCGGCCCCACGACGTTCCCGCCCGTGACGATCTCGGAAGCCGGTAGCTTCATCGCCACCGACCTCGCTGACTACACCGGCACCGGCAACGCCGTGCTGAGCTTCGTTGGTTCCGCACTGGCATCGTCGGGCACCACCAACGCTCCGTCGAACACCGTGTTCTTCGGCGGCGGTGAGACGTCCAATGCTAATCTCTCCGTCACCTACACCTACTCGGTGCCGGTTGTGACGACGCCAGAGCCGGCTGACATGGCCATCTTTGCTGTGGCCCTGGTTGGCCTCGGCCTCGTGATGCGTCGCCGCAGCATCTGATCCCGCCGGGCCGCTTCGGCAGCCCCGCGGTTTAGCTGACACGCTAAAAAACCCCGCTGGTGCGCCAGTGGGGTTTTTCTTTGCCTAGAGCACGTTTCGATCAGACGGAATCATCTGGTCGAAAGTTCGAGCTCTAGAAATATGTGATCCTAGAGCAACTTAGCCGCGATCAGATTGAACCGAACCGATTCAATCTGATCGGGCGTTGCTCTAGGGTCTGTTGAGAATTAGGGGATTCCCTTGATCACGGCGTCTGTGATTCAAGCTCTGAAAGGAGTTTGG
>CAIJTR010000063.1 GCA_903823665.1 uncultured Rhodospirillales bacterium | reverse complement strand
GTCCCGATGGCCGGTGCTGGATGCCGCTTTATCCATCGCTTGTCAGCCTCCCGCCCTCCAGCACCAGCGAGCGAGCCGGGTGCCGCGCCACCAGCGCGTCATTATGCGTAGCCACCACCACCGTGGTGCCAAGCCGGTTCAGTTCCGCCAGCAGCCGCATCAGACGCTCCGCCTGCACATCATCAAGATTGCCCGTCGGCTCGTCGGCCAGCATCAAATTCGGCCGCACCGCCACCGCGCGTGCAATCGCCACACGCTGCTGCTCCCCGCCAGACATCTCAGCCGGTCGCTGATCGGCTTTGTCAATCAAACCGACCCAGCGCAGCATGTCTCGTACATCAGACCGGATTTCCGCCTCAGGCCTGCCCGCAATCCGCAGCGGCAATGCCACGTTGTCGAATGCCGACAAATGATCGAGCAGCCGAAAATCCTGGAACACCATCCCAATCCGCCGCCGCAGTGGGGCCAACGCCGCACGCCTGGTTTTAACAATATCAATGTCCAACACCGTCAACGCACCAACCGAGGGGCGAACCGCCAGATGCATCAGCCGCATGAGGCTGGATTTCCCCGCCCCAGACGGACCCCGCAGCCACCGAAACCCACCCTCTTCAATGCTGAAGCTGATGTCGTGCAGCACCACCGGCCCCTTTTGCGAGCCCTCGCCATAGTGCAGGCCAATATGCTCCAGCCGAATCATCCGTTGTTCCGATAAAACCTGATGGTGTTCTGCCACCATTCGGCGGGGCTCCGGAAGCCGGAGCGATTTGGGAACGCGCCTGCAGCAATTGCAACCTTGCAACCAGACCCGGCCACGCGCACGATATCATTCTATGCTGTTGACCTGTCCCAATTGTGCCGCGGGCTACGAGGTGCCGGACCACGTGCTGGACGGTCCGCCCAGAATGATGCGCTGCGCATTGTGCGCGACCGAATGGGAAGCCAGATCACCCCTGAAATCAGCCGAGTCGGTTCAAGCGACGATAGCCGAACCCATGGCAGAGCTCGATCTGCCTGCTGCTGTCAGGCTTGCCCCCGAACCTCTGGCGCAGATGAACGCCGGGATTGTGCGTGATGGGCAGGTTCGCCGCGGCGTCATCGGCTGGGCGCTGAGCCTCGCCGTCCTGGGGATCATCGGATGGGCGGGCGTGCATTGGCGACACGATGTTGAAGCCACCTGGCCACCCAGCGCCCGCGCCTATCAGGCCGTCGGCCTCGACTGATCGGCTTGCCGCGCGGCAAATCGGCACAAATACTGCATTGAACGGCAAAGCATCGGCGCAGCACCGCCGGTGACGCGAGACCTGGAGCTTGGATGATGGACGGCACGCAAACCACCGCGATGGGCATCGCCACCCCGCTGATCGCAACCTCGCTCCAAGAGCTGGACGTGATCGTTCGCCGTGACCTCGCCTATACCGGCTATCCCGCCCACCCCTGGGTGCCGAAGCGCGAGAAGGACGGCCAGCGCGTGCTTGACGTCGCCATCATCGGCGCAGGCCAGGGCGGGCTTGGCATCGCGTTCGGCCTGATGCGGGAGAAGATCGTCAACATCGAAGTGTTCGACCGCAACGATGAAGGGCGCGAGGGGCCATGGGTCACTTTCGCCCGCATGATCACGTTGCGGACCCCCAAGCACGTCACCGGCCCGGATTACGGCATCCCCAGCCTCACCCCGCGCGCCTGGTATGAGGCGCAGCACGGGGCCGAGGGTTGGGAGCATCTCGGAAAAATCCCGCGTGGCACCTGGCAGGCCTACCTGAACTGGTTCCGCGGCGTCACCGGCATTCCCGTCAGCAACCATGCCGATGTGACCGAGATCAAGCCGGATGGCGATCTGCTGCGACTGACCCTGAAAACCCCCAACGGCACCATCTACCGCCACACCCGCAAAGTGGTGCTCGCCACCGGCATTGACGGCAGCGGCCGCTGGCACATTCCGGCGCATATCCGCGACGCCGTGCCGGCCACCCAATTCGCCCACACAGCACAGCATATCGACTTCACTGCACTCGCCGGCAAGCGAATTGGCGTGCTGGGGGCCGGGGCCTCCGCATTCGACAATGCCGCCACCGCGCTCGAAGCCGGTGCCGCCTCCGTCGATCTCTGCCTGCGCCGCCGCGCGCTTCCCACCATCAACCCATATCGCTGGATGGAAAGCGCAGGCTTCCTCGGCCATTACGCCGAAATGCCAGACCTGCTGCGCTGGCGCTTCATCCGCCACATATTCGAGCTCAACCAACCGCCGCCGCAGGACACGTTCTGGCGCTGCCGCAAGCACGAAAACTTCCGCCACCACACCGGCTGCCCCTGGAACCATGTCGCCATGGACGGCCAGGAGATCGTCATCACCACGCCCAAGGGCGAAATGCGGTTCGACTTCCTCATCATCGGAACCGGCTTTCAAATCGATGTCGGCCTCAGGCCGGAACTGGCCACCATCGCCCCGCACGTCGCCACCTGGGCCGACCGCTTCACCCCGCCACAGGGCGAGAACTCCGCCTTACTGGCAGGCCACCCTTATCTCGGTGACGCATTCCAGTTCACCGAGAAGACGGCTGGCACGGCACCCTATCTCGCCAACATCCATAACTTCACCTTCGGGGCCACACCGAGCATGGGCCTGTCCGGCGCCTCAATCAGCGGCATGAAATACGGCGTCCGCAGGCTGGTCGCAGGTCTCGCACGCGACCTCTACGTGGCTGATGCCGAAACACATCTGGCAAGCCTCGTCGCCTACGACACGCCAGAACTCGTCAGCACCGAACGTCCCGATGTGATCGAGCCCGACCCAGCCCCTTCACCCATGGTATGACGCATGCAGCGTCCGTGACGCCTTGTTCTGCCGCGCGATCAGTCCCGGCAGATCAAGGCCTGGAATAGCCCCGTCGATCACCGCCCAGCGCCCGCCCACCATCACCCGGTCCGCCCGATCCGCCCCGCACAACACCAAGGCCGAGAGCGGGTCCATCGCCCCGGCGAACCGCAGCTCATCCAGCGTGAACAACGCCATATCCGCCACCGCCCCCACCTCGATCACACCCAACTCCGGCCGCCCGATACACGCAGCCGACCCCGTCGTGGCCCAGCGCAGCGCATCCCGAGGCGTTACCGCCGCCACCCCATAGCGCCCGCGCTGCAACAGGAACGCCGCCCGCACCTCCTGCATCAAATTCGAAGCATTGTTCGAGGCCGAGCCGTCCACCCCCAGCCCCACCCGCATCCCCGCCTGCTCCATCTCGCATACCGGGCAATGACCAGAGGCGAGGATCTGATTGCTGCACGGGCAATGCGCCACCGTCGTTCCAGCCCGCGCCAGACGAGCAATCTCAGCCGGGTTGAAATGAACACCATGCGCCAGCCACGTCTTGTTGTGCAGCCAGCCGCAGTCATCGAGATAATCCAGCGGCGAGCGCCCATAGCGCTCCAAACAAAACGCCGCCTCGTCCTGCGTCTCGGCGAGGTGTGTATGTAGCCTAACATCATGCCTGGCTGCAAGCTCCGCCGTGCTGCGCATCAGCTGCGTCGTCACGCTGAAAGGCGAGCAAGGTGCTAGAGCGATCTGTACCATCGCATCCGCGCCCCGCTGATGATACCGCTCAATCAGCCGGGCGCTGTCAGCCAAAATGACATCTTCATCCTGCACCACAGAATCCGGCGGCAGCCCGCCATTGCGCTTGGACAGGTTCATCGACCCCCGCGTCAGCACCACGCGAATGCCCAAGCGCCGCGCCGCCGCAATCTCAATGTCGATCGCCTGCTCCAGCCCCTGCGGAAACACATAATGATGATCGGTCGTGGTCGTGCAGCCCGACAGCAGCAGCTCCGCCATCGCGGTTGTCACGGCGGCATCGAGCACGTCCGGCGAAAGCCCCGCCCAGATCGGATACAGCGCCTGCAACCAGCCGAACAATTCCAGATCAAGCGCTGCCGGCGTGGCGCGCGTCAGCGTCTGATAGAAATGATGATGCGTGTTGATCAAGCCGGGCAAAATCACATGCCGGCTGGCATCGAACACCACGCAATCCGCCGTCTGCGGCTGCATCCCAGCGGGCACCAGCTCGGTGATCCGCCCGCCCTGCACCACCACCCCGCGCGCCGCATTCGGGGCCAGAATATCCAGCGGATCACAAAGCCAGATCGCAGCGTCGGTCATGCCAGCCCCCCTTCAACCAAGTGCCGCCAACTCCGCCCGGCTCGGAAACGAAGGGAAACACCCCGCGCGAGCAACCCCAATCGCCGCCGCACGCTGCGCCCGCCCAATCGCCTGATCAAGCGCGGCACCACCCACCAACCCCGCAGCCAGCACGCCACAGAAAATATCACCAGCCCCAGTGGTATCGACGCTCGCCACCGCCTGAGCCGGAAATGCGCGCATGCCGCCGCCCTCCGCCACCACGCAGCCGCGCGCGCCCAGCGTCACAATCCCGATCCGCCCGCCAAGCCCCGCCGGATCAGCGGAAACCGCAATCCGCTCCGCCTCCCCCTCATTGGCGATCACCACCGTCGCACGCTGCAAAATCCGCTGTGAAATCCAACGGATCGGTGCCGTGTTGAAAATGATCCGCCGCGCGCCCAAGCACCCGGCATAGGTCGCCGCCTCGCTCAAATTGCCCTGGATCAGCAGCCAATCCTCCGGCCGCATCGCCGCCACAAAATCAGCCGCAATCTCCGGCGTCACAGCATCGGCACAATCACCGGTGCTTATGATCACGTTCTCGCCTCCATCCGCCACCAGCAGCGTCGAGAGATCAGTCGGCTGCTCCGCCTCGATCAACGCAAGCGACGCGAACCCCTCCGCCTGCAAGGCGTCCAGCACCAACGCCGTCTCCGGCTCCCGCCCCAACGGCGCGCAGAAATGCACGCAAGCCCCCGCCCGCGCCGCCATCACCGCCTGGTTCAGCCCCTTGCCGCCGGGCGAGCGCACAACGCCATGCGCCATCAGCGTCTCCCCGGCACGCGGCAAGGCGGGCACGCGCAAGGTCACATCAATCGAGGCATTGCCGAGAACAAACAGCCGGGTCATCGCCAAAGGCTAACGCCGGAGCGAGCCGCCGGCCAGCATCCGTGCAAACGTCCAGAGTGTTTCCCGCAGTGTCGCTGGCCGAGGCAATACGCTAGGTTGGGAAAATGGATGACCCGTATCAGATTCTTGGCGTGAAGCGTGGCGACAGCGACGCTGCGATCCACGCCGCCTATCGTAAGCTGGCCAAGCGCCATCACCCCGATTTGAACCCCGACAAACCGGACGCACAGGCGAAATTCGCCGCCATCAACGCTGCCAATCAAATCCTCTCCGATCCCGAACGCCGGGCAAAGTTTGATCGCGGCGAGATCGATGCATCAGGGGCCGAGGTGCAGCAGGCCCGCCCGCGCTACCGCTCCTCCAGCCAATCTCGCTCCAATCCCATGCGCGGCTTCGGCGAGGAGGATTGGGAATCGATGTTCGCAGAGGCCGCCCAGGCCCAAGCCCGCCGCCCCAGCGCCGGCGAGGACGCGCGCTACACGCTGAAAGTGGCGTTCCTCGATGCCGCCAACGGAGCCACCCAGCGCATCACCCTGCCCGAAGGCGGCGACCTCGACGTCACCATCCCCGCCGGACTGCAAGACGGTCATGTGTTGCGCCTGCGCGGCAAGGGCTATCCAGGCCACGCCGGCGGCCCGCCCGGCGACGCACTGGTCGAAATCAGCATCATCCCGCATCGCTTCTTCCGCCGAGAGGGAGACGACATCCTGCTCGACCTCCCCGTCACTCTGCGCGAGGCAGTACTCGGGGCCAGCGTCGAGGTGCCGACCATCACCGGCATGGTGCGCCTGAAAATCCCGCCCAACTCCGCCAACGGATCAAAGCTGCGGCTGGGAAAAAAGGGCATCAAAGGGGCGAGCCAAACCGTCACGTTGCGCGTCGTGCTCCCGGATCAGCCCGAGCCAGAACTCGCCAAGTTCCTTGAGGACTGGAAGCCCGAGCATCCGCAAAACGTCCGAGCAGACCTCAACCCGTAGGGTGCGACGCGCTTGAGCGCCGCACCACCCGCGAGACGAGCCCTAAGAAGCAGCCTCAACCTTATCCTGCGTCTTGGTGTCGAAATCCGACGCATCATGCCGCTCGCGCAGTTGCCCCGAAAGCTCGCCCTGCATCCGGTTCACCATCCGCCCACGCTTCACCGCCGGGCGCGCGTAAATGGCATCCGCCCAGCGCAGGACGTGCTTGTATTCGTGAACCGACAGGAAATTGGCGCTATCGCCATACATCCAGCCCTTCACCAGCCCGCCATACCAAGGCCAAACCGCGATATCGGCGATGGTGTAGTCCGCCCCACCCAAATAATCGCTCTCCGCCAAACGGCGATCCAGCACATCCAGCTGGCGCTTCGTCTCCATCGCAAAGCGATCGATCGGGTATTCCATCTTGAACGGCGCATAGGCGTAGAAATGCCCAAACCCGCCGCCGAGATACGGGGCCGAGCCCATCTGCCAGAACAGCCACGACAGGCACTCCGCCCGCGCGGCCGGCTCAGTCGGCAGGAATTCGCCGAACTTCTCAGCCAGATACATCAAAATAGCACCCGACTCGAACACCCGGACCGGCTTCGGCCCACTGCGATCCAGCAATGCCGGGATTTTTGAGTTCGGGTTGATGCCCACAAACCCGCTGCCGAACTGATCGCCATCGCCAATCTTGATCAGCCACGCATCATACTCAGCGCCGCTGTGGCCGAGTGCCAGCAATTCCTCCAGCATCACCGTCACCTTCACGCCATTGGGCGTGCCGAGCGAATGCAGCTGCAACGGATGCTTGCCGACCGGCAGCTCCTTCTCATGCGTGGCCCCGGCAATCGGGCGATTGGTGCTGGCGAAGCGTCCGCCATTCTCCTTGTTCCAGGCCCAGACGGCGGGTGGCGTGTAGACGGGTGCATCGCTCATGATCGAACTCTCCGTTGCTTGCCTTAAGCCTAGCCCCGCTTCGCGCCAGATGCACAGACCACCATTTGACGGGCTTGCTCACGCCCGCGGATCGAACCGCTCCTGCAACCCATCGCCGAGCAGATTGAAGCCGAGCGAGGCCAGCAAAATCGCAGCGCCGGAGAACACCGCCACCCAAGGGCTCAACACCAGAAAATTCCGGCTCTCCGCCAGCATCCGCCCCAAAGAAGCGGTCGGCGGCTGGGTTCCCAGGCCGAGGAAAGACAGGCTCGCCTCCACCAAAATCGCCGTTGAAAGCGAAAGGCTCGTCTGCACCAGCACGATGCCGGACAGGTTCGGCAGCACATGCCGCCACAAAATCTTCATCTCGGTGGTCCCGCTCGCCCGCGCGGCTGCGATGTAATCGGCCTCCCGCAGCAGCAACGCCGGGCCCCGCAACGTGCGGGCGAAAATCGGCACATACACCACGCCAATCGCAATCCCCGTGCTCACCGCCCCAGGCCCCAGCACCGCAATCACGGCAATCGCCAGCAGAATGATCGGGAACGCGAACAGCACATCCATGCAGCGCATCACCACCACCGCGAGCCACCCGCCGCGCATCGCCGCCAGCACGCCGAGGCCGCCGCCCACGCCCAGCGCCGCCAGCACCGAGGCCACCGAAATCGCAAACAGCGTCCGATACCCGAACAAAATCCGGCTCAGCGTGTCCCGCCCGAAATTATCGCTGCCCAGCCAATGCGCTGCCTCCGGCCCATGCAGCCGCGCCAGAATATCCTGCGCATCCGGCCCATATGGAGCAATCCAGGGCGCCAGAACAGCCATCAAAGCCTGACCGAGAACCAGCACAAGGCCAATCACCAGCAGCGGGTTGGAGCGCCTCACGCCCGGCTTATCCGCGGATCAACCACGGCATACAGCACATCCACCAGCGCGTTGATCACAACAAAACTCAGCGTCGCCAGCAGAATGCTCGCCTGCACCAGCGGATAATTGCGCTCCGCAATCGCCCCCAGCATCAGCCGCCCCAGCCCGGGCAGTGCAAACACCTGCTCCACCACCACGGAGCCTCCAAACAAATACCCCGCCATGATGCCAAAGCTGGTCATGAACGGCAGCACAGCGTTGCGCAGCGCATGAACGCCCACCACCGAACCCTCGCTCAGACCCTTCGAGCGTGCCGTGCGGATGTAATCCTGCCGCATCACCTCCACCATCGAAGCCCGCATCACCCGCGAAAGCGAGGCCAGCACCGGCAATGCCAAGGCGATCACCGGCAGAATAATCCGTTGCAGATTGCCCAACGGGTCCTCGCCAAACGGCACCCATCCCAGCAACTGCGCATCCGGAGCCAGCGCCGCCACGCCATATAGCAGCATCGTGCCGAGCCAGAATGACGGCAGCGTGAGGCCCACAATGCTCAGCAGCCGGATCGTATAATCCGCCGAACGCCGCCGCGCCGTCGCCATCAGGCATCCCAGCGGCACCGCCAGCACCGCCGCCACCGCCAGGGACAGCAATGTCAGCTCCGCCGTCACGCCCACGCGCGGCAAAATCTCCTCCAGCACCGGCCGCCCCGTCCAAACACTGGTGCCGAGATCACCATGCAGCGCCCGCCACGCCCAATCGCCATATTGCAGCACCATCGGCTGATCGAGGCCGAGCTTGGCCCGCAACGCCGCAATCTGCGCCGGCGTCACCTCCGCATTGGCCCCCAGCATGATCTGCACGGCATCGCCGGGGATCAGCCGGATCATCAAAAAGCTCAGCACCGAGACGCCAAACGCCACCACCGAAAGCTCACCGAGCCTGCGGGTGAGAGCGTTCAGCACGCCGGTATGACCCACGTCACGCTCGCCACCTCATCCCAGCACGCCGTCATTGCGAGGCGCGCTTGCGCCGTGGCAATCCAGGAGCGGCACGGCGCGTCTCGGAGCTCTGGATTGCCACGCCCCCAAGAGGGGAGCTCGCAATGACAGCTCTGGCAGAACACGATCTCACGCGCAGACCCTAAGGCGAAATCGACACCTCACGCAGCCCGCGCAGGCTGCGCGTGGGGTTCGGCGTAAAGCCCTGCACATCGGCGCGAACAGCGGTGAACAGCGTGCCGTACGCGAGATGGACCACGGGCCCGTTGCAAGCCAGATCACGCTGCACTTCTTCATACAGCATTTTACGCCCGACCTCTGAAGCGGACCGTCCGTCCACCAGGGCCTGATCCAGTGCGGGCAGACTGAATTTGTAAACGTTGGTCGCACCACCCGTCGCAAACGTCCGCCCGAAATAATCATCGGGGTCGATGCCGCCGCCATTCAGGCTCGCAAACGCTTCGAAATTGCCGCCGCGCCAGTCCTGGATGAACTTGCCCTGCTCCTGCACGTTCAACGTGACCTCAAAGCCCGCCTTGTTCATCTGCGCCTGCACCACCTGCGCCACATCCACCACCTGCTGCAGGCTGCCGAGCACGTTCAGCGTCACCTTCACCGGCAGCGTCAAACCCGCCGACGTTAGCAGCTTCTTCGACTGCGCCGGGTCAGGCTTGTAGCAAGGGAAATCCGACACCGGCAGCGCCCAGTCGGCCAGCGCCGGAGAAAGCGGACCACCCGGCACAGCGCGGCCGAAATAAGCGGCTTGCACCAACTGCGCGCGATCAACGGCGAAATTCACCGCCTCCCGCACACCCGGCTTGTCGAACGGCGCTTTCGAGACGTTCAAACCGATCAGGCTATACGCCAAATCCTGCGTGGCCGCCACTTTCACCTTCGTCGAGCCCGCCAAAGCGGTCGCCGTCGCGGCATCCAGGCTCGGCACCATCCGATACGTCCCGCTCTGCAACCCCAGCTGGCGCGTCGCCGCCTCCGGCACAATGTTGAACTTCAGCCCGGTCAGATGCGGCAGGCCTTTTTCCCAATAGGCCGCATTCGCGTCGAGGCTGATATAGGTGTCAGGCACCCACTCATGGAACTTGAACGCGCCGGTCCCCACCGGACGCCGCGCCAGCTCACCCACCGCCTCAGGCGGCACAATCACCAAACTCGCCAGCTGCGAAAGGAACGGGGCGGAGGGTTGATCCAGCGTCACCACCACATCATTGCCATCCGCCACCACCGAGGTCACGGAGGTGAAACGCGACGCATAGGGCGAGCCTGTTTTCGGATCACGCACGCGTGCCACCGAGGCGATCACGTCCGCCGTCGTCACCGCACGGCCATTGTGGAACATCGCCCCCTCGCGCAGCATGAAGCGATACGTCTTGCCGTCCTCTGACACCTTCCAAGACTGCGCCAGCGCCGGCACCACCCGCAGCGCGCTGTCAATCGCCGTCAGCCCCTCATAAACCGTGCTGGTGATCAGCTGCGTGGCGAAGCTGGTGGCCACATGCGGATCAAGCCCCACCGGCGACTGATCGGTCGCAATCTCCAAAACCTGCGCCCGCACAACGGGGGCGGCGATCAACGAAACACCCAGCACGACGGCGGCAGCGAGCTTCATGGAGATGATCCCTCTTTGGCGTCTGACCGGTTCAAACTTACTTGGTTTGAACCGAAAGTCAGCCGCCCACTTTGTGTTGAGAGGGCGTCTCGTCGGTTTTGGTTCACGGAACCAAAACCGGACGCACTCTTGGCAGCATGGCACCAGACTGCTTTGGTAAATCAGATCGCAACGAAGAGCCAGACCATGACATCCTCGATGCGCCAAGAGGCCGGCCAATGCCCGCAACTGGTCGCCGATGCCCTCGCCCAGGATCATGGCCTCTACGCCGAGGCTGGGGCAACTTTGCGCGCCCGCCGCCCGGTGTTCGCGGCCACCGTTGCACGCGGCAGCTCCGACCATGCCGCCTCCTACGCCGCCAGCCTGTTCGCGATGCAGGCGAGCCTCATCACCGCCTCACTCTCCCCATCATTGATCACCCGCTACGCCGCCCGTCCCGATCTCAGCCAGGCGCTCGTGCTCGCCATCTCCCAAAGCGGGGCCAGCCCCGACCTCATTCAAGTGATGCAAGCCGCAGGCGAATGCGGAGCACTGCGCATCGCCATCATCAACGCCGAGGGCAGCAGGCTCGCGGGCGGACTGGATTATGTCCTGCCCCAACGCGCCGGGGTCGAACATTCCGTCGCCGCCACCAAAAGCTTCGTGATGACAATGCTCGCCATCGCCCGCCTCACCGCGATCTGGACGCAGGACGCAGCCCTCACCGTAGCGCTGGCCCAGTTGCCGGAACGTCTGGCCGCAGCCCTTGCGTGCAATTGGTCGGCGGGCATCGACATCATGGCAAAGGCCGAGCACGGGGCCTACGTCATCGGCCGCGGCCCGGGCCTCGCCGTCGCCCAGGAAGCCGCGCTCAAGCTGAAAGAGACCTCAAACCTGCACGCCGAGGCCGTCAGCGCCGCCGAAATCCAGCATGGTCCCCGCGCCGTCGCCGATAGCAGCTTTCCCGTTCTGGTATTCGGCCTGGACGACCCCGGCGGCCGGGACTCCGCAGCCGTGGCCCGCGATCTGGCGTCTCAAGATGTGCCGATCCTGCTCGCCGCCCATCGCAACACCGGCAACGGCATTCACCTGCCCCTGCCGCCGCCCCTGCACAAACTGCTAGACCCCATCGTCGCCGTGCTCGCCTTCTACGGTTTCGCCGAGCAGGTGGCGCAACGCAGGGGCCTCGACCCCGATCACCCGCGCGGACTGAAAAAGGTCACACAGACGGTGTGAGAGTCACTACTTCACCCCGCGCCCCAGCAGGCCAAAGAACAGCCGCGCCGGCAAGGACTGCAAAAGCTTGAGCGGCAAAACCAGCTGCCACGGGAACGCGATCTCGAAATACCCGCCCGCCAGACCACGCACGATCCGCCCTGCCGCATCGTCCACTTCCAACAGAAACGGCATCGGAAATTTATTGGTGTCCGTCATCGGCGTCCGCACGAAGCCGGGGTTGATCAGGCTCATCTTCACCCCCGCCTTGTCCAGATCGAATTTCAGGCTCTCACTCATCGCAATCAGCGCGGCCTTGGTCGCGCCATACGCCACCGCGCGCGGAAGCCCCCGATACCCGGCAACCGACGCCACCACCGCAATCTGCCCGGCCCGCCGCGCCATCATCCCCGGCATCACCGCATCCAAACACGCCGCCGTGCCGATCACATTCACCTCGAACTGCATCTTAAACGCAGCGAAATCGAAATCCCCCGCCCCCATCTCCTGCCACGCCCCGGCGTTGAGGATCGCGAGCGCCACCGGACGACCTGCCTCGCTCTCAATCCGCTCCCGCAGCGCCTTCATGCCCGCGGCATCCGTCACATCACCGGCCGCCACGATCATCTTGCCGGGATAGGCCGAAGCCAACGTCTGCAGCTTGTCCTCCGCCCGCGCGGTGATCGCCACCGTCCAGCCATCCGCCACCAGCTTTTTGGCCACTGCCGCGCCAATGCCGGTGGAAGCGCCGGTGATCCAGGCAATCCCGTCCCCAGGCCGGGCAGAAGCAGGGGTCATGCCGCAAGTTTTTCGTAAATGATCGTGTTCCCGTCCTTGGTGAACATCAGATGCGCCCATTGCTGGAAGTCGTCGTACCACAGATCAAGGTCAAGCTCGCCAGACACATTGTAATGCCGGGCGCGCGTCGTGGCACCGCTAGCAAGCGGCACAGCCTCCTCCGCGAGCGCCGCGTGCGTGACGTTGAACAGCCGCCCATCCTCGGAATTGATCACCCGCGAGCCCAGCATCGCCTTGTTCCAATACGTCGTCGGAAGCGTCCCGTCCGGCGCGGTATAGCGCTGCGTCTTGCTGCCCTCCACGACAATGCCCGCCTGCTCGCGCCGGGCCGTCACGAAGTGCGGCGTGCCGTCATGGTTGGTCTTGCTTTCCAGTGAGACGAACTGGCCAGATTTCCACGTCTCCGTCGCCCGGTGCTGATAGCGAAACACCGGCACCGGGCCGAATTTCACCAGCATATCAATGGCAACCCGCACAACCGGCGAGTCAGGCGGCCCGCTGAACGTCAGCTCATGCGTGCCGATCACGTCACCTTTGCGCAAAATCTGAAAGCCGATACGCCCGGTGGGCGGAACCGGCAGTGCCGCAGCAACGGCAGCAATGGGAAGAGCGCTCGCCGCAGTCGCAGCGAGAAGGGTTCGGCGCAAGATCATCGGTTCGGTGCTCCTGTGTCGCTCGCACGCAAGATTTGGGTTCGGCTGGCAGGTGGCGCAAGATGGCAGCGGCGTGGCAATGTCACAGCGCCAGGATTTGAGAAAGGCCCGATCCACGCTTTGCGCCAGTTGTTGTTGCTCCGCCACGCGAAATCCTTGTGGGACGACCCAAAGCTGTCCGATCACGCGAGGCCGCTGAACGCCAGGGGGCGTGAGGCCGGGCGCGCAGTCGGCGATGCGATGCGTGCGCGCGGTCTGGTGCCTGATCTCGTGCTGGTGTCCTCCGCCAGACGCACCCTGCAAACACTGGAATCGCTGCAGCCCTGGTCACGCACCCCGCTGATCGAGCCGATGGACGCACTTTACCTCGCCAGCGTCCCTGCCCTGCTGGACGTGCTGCACCTCGTCACCGAAAGCATCGAGACCATCCTGCTCATCGGCCACAACCCCGGCCTACATGAGCTGGCGATGGTGCTGGTGGGGGCCCAGGCCTTCACCCAGGCCAGCGGCGAGGATGCCGCCATGCTCGACCGGCTGGCGCAGGGCTATCCCACGGCAGCGTTAAGCGAGTTTGAAATCACAGGACCGTGGACAACATTGGGCGAAGGTGGCGGCCACCTGAAGCGCTTCACCGCGCCACGTGACCAGAGTGATGACAATGCCTGACAATATCAGCGATCCCGACGCTGAAACCACGCCTGAAGCACCCCCGCCGCCCGAAACCCGCCTCGAACTGCGCCTCGAACCGGATGACATCGCGGCCTTTCTACGCCAGCCAGAGCTTCGCCCGGCCGATGGCAAACGACGCGGCGCACCGCGTGGCAGCCGGATCAGCCTCATCTGGCATGACACCCCAGAGGGATCCCTCGCGGCAATCGGCCAAGGCCTCGCAAGGGTTCAAAACGCAGGTATCGTCACGTGGCGGCTGGAACAGATGGTCCCCGCCGCCGCCAGCATCTCGCCGCCCGGCGCGCCCACGCATATTCTCTCCGAAACCGAGAACCAGCCACTCGGCCTGCCCGCACCGCTGATGCCGATGGCAGCCTTCGAAGGCATGCGCCGCGTGCTGTTACCAGCAACCGACACACTTGGCGTCACACTCCTGCAAGGCGAATTGCGGGCCGTCGCCGCCACCACCCCCATCTGCCGCGTGCTGCTCAGCGGCACCGACGCATTCGAGGTTGCCCGGCGCTGGAGCACCAAGCTCCGTCTGTCCGCCCCGTCCACCACCCTCGCCGCCGATGCCTGTGCGCTGGCCCGAGGCTCGGCACCCAACCGCGCCTTGGGTGCCCCCTCCCTGGTCGCCGCCGAGACGACAAGTGACGGCTTTGCTACCATCACAGCCCATTTGTCCGGCGTGATCATGCACCACGCGCCGAACGCAGCCCTCGGCACGGCATTGGAGCCGGTGCACCAGATGCGCGTGGCCTTGCGCCGCCTCCGCTCCGCCATGCTGCTATTCCGCCGCGCCATCGATTGCCCAGCCATAGACAATGCCCAAGCCGCGGTGAAAGTGCTCGGCCACAAGCTCGGCCCGGCGCGGGATTGGGACGTGTTCACCACCGGCACCGGTCGCGTCGTAGGCCAAACCTTTCCCGACGATCCCAGCGTCGTGGCACTCCTCGCAAGCGCCGAACGCCGCCGGGTGCAAAGCTACACCACCCTCGCGCAATATCTCGACAGCCCGGCCTTCCGCGAACTCGGCATCATGCTCGCCGAACTCGCCCTCGCCCGGCCATGGGAACACGCCGCCACCGAGACCGCAGAACAGGCCGAACGGCTGGCCGAACTCCAGCAACGCAAGCTGCACAATTTCGCCACCCGCGCCCTGCAGCGACGACTGGACGCGGTGATCTCCCCCGGCGCCGATCTCTCAGCATTGCCCGTCGAGGCACTGCATGACATCCGCCTGCACGGCAAACGCCTGCGCTATGCAGCCGAGTTTTTCGCCCCCCTGTTCCCCGGCAAAACCACCACACGCTTCCTGCGCCGTATGGCAGCCCTGCAGGAACGTCTGGGCCTGCTGAACGACGGTGCGGTCGCCACCGGCCTCGTCACCTCGCTGCCCGGTCGCGGAGCCGCACATTACGAGGCCATCGGCATCGTGCGCGGCACGGTCGCGGCCGGTGCGCGTGGCAGCCGGCGCAAGATCGAACGCGTCTGGCAACGGTTTCTGGTCCAAGAACTTTTCTGGAAATAACTTGACATCGATTCGCAACGAATCGATTCCAATATTGCGGAGGGGCGAAGGTCGCGCTAGGCGTGACGGGTCCATCACCGCAGAGGAGCCACTGCGTGACGATCCGCCGGCCGCGCCGCATATTCCGAGACAGCCCGACCTACGCCACATCGAAAACCGGTATGGGCCGCACCGTGATGGCCGGTCTGGTCGGCACAATGTTTGGCGCATTCGTGGTCATGCTGGCCCTCCCGTCCGACCTGTTCGGCCGCGTGCCTGCCCCATCCGGCAGCGTCAGTGCTGATGCTCGCCATGTGGCCGTGATCAACGGTGACACACTGCGGCTGTCTGACAGCGTCATCCGGCTTCAAGGCCTGGAAGCCCCCCCGCGCGGCAAGCTGTGCCGTCGCGCCGATGGCACAAGCTTTGACTGCGGGGCCGCTGCAGTCGATGCATTGGCCAATATGGTGCGGGGCAAATTCATCACCTGCCATCTCGGCCCCCGCGATCCCGCTGGCTTCGTCCAGGCAATGTGCGACGCCGGTGAGACCAACCTTAACCGCCAGCTTGTCATCGATGGCTGGGCCCGCGCCCGCGCCGATGCTCCTGCATTCGGCGATGAAGAAAACCACGCCCGCAACGAAAAGCGAGGGCTGTGGCGCGGCGGAGCAATGTTCTAACGCTCCGCACCCCTCCCTGTGGCCCAATGCACGCGGCCTACTGTTAAAGCAGTCGGCATACGCTAGATTGGCCGCAATGACTCGCACCTCCTCCCCTCGGCCAAAGAAACCCGGCTCCGCTTGGCTGGCAACGCAATCCAAAATAGGCCGGAAGGCAGCGCTTCCCGCCATTGCTGGAGGCCTTGCCGCCGCCCTGCTCGGTGCCGGGCAGGCTTGGTGCACCGCGTTGCTGCTCGCCGGATTGCTCGGTGACAGCACCGAATTTCTTTGGCCCGCCATCGGCTTTGCCGCCCTCGCTCTCGCCCGCGCCGGCCTCGGCATCGTCAATGAGGGCCTAAGCTTCCGCCTCGGAGCCAATGCCCGCCGTCGTCTGCGGCTGGACGCCCTCGCCCGCCTCCTCGGTGCCGGCCCCCAACTCCTGCGTGACTCCCATTCCGCTGAACTCGCCGCCGTCGTGGTGGACAGGGTCGAAACACTCGACGGCTTCTTCGCCCGCTGGGTCCCGGCCGCCACACTCGCCGCCGCCATCCCGCTCCTTCTCGGCATATTGGTCCTGTTCCTCGACCCATACGCCGCCCTCATCATGCTCGGCTGTGCCGCCCTGGTTCCCGTGGCGATGGCACTCTCCGGCATCGGGGCCGGACGAGCCGCCGCGCGCCAGTTCAGCGCCATGACCCGACTGCAAACCCGCTTTTCCGATCGGATGCGCGGCATCGCCACCATCGTCATGCTCGGCCGCACAAACGACGAGGCTATCGCGCTGACCGCCGCCGCAAAAGAACTCCGCCTTCGCACCATGAAGGTCCTGCGCGTCGCCTTCCTGTCCTCCCTCGCCATCGACTGCGCCGCCGCCGCAGCCCTCGTCACCCTCGCCCTGCGCGCCGCCCGCAGCCTGGGTGGAGCAGGCCTCCCCCATCCCGCCGCCACCCTTTTCGTGCTGCTGCTGGTGCCAGAATTCTTCGCCCCACTGCGCAGTTTCAGCGCCGCCTATCAGGACCAGTTCCAGGCCAAAGACGCCGCCCGCGCACTGGAAGCCCTCCCCGCCCTGCCCGAGCCCGCCGCACCGCGCGAGGTCCGCAATGTCGAAGCCCAGGGCCTCACCGTCGTGTTCGACCATGTCGGCCTCGTCTGGGACGAAGCCCGCGGCCCGGTGCTGGAGGATGTCAGCTTCCGCGTCGCACCCGGCGAAACCCTCGTCGTCGCCGGGCCATCAGGGGCCGGAAAATCCTCGCTGATCGAAATTCTGCTCGGCTTCGTCCGCCCCACCTCGGGCCGCGTCACGCTCAACGGGGCCGATATCGCCGATCTCGTGCCGGAAGCTTTATCCCGCCTCACCGCCTGGATTGGTCAGCGCCCGGTCCTGTTCGCCGGAACGATTAGGGATAATATCCGCTTCGCCCGGCCGGACGCCAGTGAAAACGAGGTGGACGAAGCCGCCCGCTTCGCCCGCGTCGAAAGCTTCGCAGCCAATCTCCCCCTCGGCCTCGACACCATCATCGGCGAAGACGGCTTCGGCCTCTCTGGCGGTCAGGCCCAGCGCATCGCCATTGCCCGCGCGGTTCTGAAAAACGCGCCGCTGCTCCTGCTCGATGAGCCCACCGCCCATCTCGACCCTGCCACCGAAGGCGAGGTGCTCGACAGTCTGCGCAGGCTCACGCTGGGCCGCACCGTCATCCTCGTGAGCCACTCCGCCGCAGCCCATGCCTGGAACCAAAGCTGGGGCGGCAGGCGGATTGATCTGCGGGCCGGCCGTCTCGCGCAAACCCGGGGTGCCGCATGAGCCCACTTTTGCGCATTCTCGCCCTGTTCCGTGCCCAGATTTTCTGGCTCGCCCTGGGGTTGATCTGCACCGTGGCCGGGGCGATTGCCGCCGTGGCGTTGAGTGGATCAGCCGGTGCCGTGTTCGCCAGCGCCAGCCTGCTCGCGGTTCCGTTCCTGCTCCGCGCCCTCGGCCCGATCCGTGTCGTTCTGCGCTATTTCGAGCGACTGGTGACGCATGACGCGCTGTTCCGCGCCTTGGCCGACCTTCGCGTCTGGTTCTTCCGTGGCCTTGCCGTGCGCGTCGCCGGCGGCCTCGGCATGGCCCGCACCGGTGACGTGCTGTCCCGTCTCGTCGGCGACGTCGAAGCGCAAGACGTGGTCTATATGCGCATCGTGCTCCCTCTCGCATGTGCCGCATTGCTGTTGCCGCTGATGACGGCACTCCTCGCCGGATATGACCTCACACTCGCCGCCATCGTGGGCGTGCTGTTCGTCCTCGCCGCCTTCGTGCTGCCCTGGCGCGTGGCACAGGGGGCCTTGGCGGGCGGTTCCGCCCTATCACTCGGCATGAGCGGCCTGCGCGTGGCGGTGCTCGACTCCGTCGTCGGCCTACGTGAAATCCGCGCCTTCGCTGCCGAAGGGCGCATGCTGGCGCTCGTGCAGGGCAAGCAATCGCTGCTGCTGGCGGCGCAAAGTGTCGCGTCCAACCGCATGGCCCGCGCCGGTGCGATGGCGTTCCTCTGCGGTCAGGCCGCCGTGCTCGCCGTGCTGCTGATGGGGCGCGGATATGGCAACGCCGCCGTGCCGCTGGTGTTCGTGGTGATCGCAGCCTTCGAGGCCGTAGCCCTTCTCCCCCGCGCCGGAGCCCAGGCCGGAAGTGCCTCCGCCGCCGCCGCCCGAGTGCTGGAAGTGGCAGAGGCCCCGGTTCTGCACCCCGATCCCGCCCATCCCGCAGCCCTCGCCCCCGGCCACACCCTGCGCTTTGAAAATGTGAGCTTTGGCTGGTCGGCGGACCGTCCGCTGGTGTTCGACGGTCTCAGCCTGGACGTTCCCGCAGGCACCCGCATTGCCCTGCTCGGTCCGTCCGGCGTGGGAAAATCCAGCCTCGCCGCCTTGGCTTTGCGCATGACGGTGCCGGATCGCGGGCGCATTCTGCTCGGCGGGGTAGACATCGCAACCCTGGCCGCCGTCGATTTGCGACACCAGATCGGCTGGCTCAGCCAGGCCACGCATCTGTTCGACGACAGCATCCGCGCCAACCTTTTGCTCGCCCGGCCAGACGCTGCAGAAGACGAACTCTGGCTCGCCCTGGAACAGGCCCAAATTGCCGACGCCGTGCGCGCCCTGCCGGACGGGCTGGAGGCTTATCTCGGTGAGGGCGGCCATCGCTTCTCCGGCGGTCAGGCACGCCGCATCGTGCTGGCCCGCACCCTGCTCTCCACCGCAAAAGTGCTCATCCTCGATGAGCCCTGCGCCGGTCTGGACGCCCAGACCGAGCGCGAGTTCCTTGCCACACTCAACACCGCCGCCAATGGCCGCAGCATCATCTTGATCGCCCACCGCCTCACCGGCGTGGAGAAGCTCGACCGCATCTTCCGCCTCTCAGGTGGCCGCGCCGTCGCCGCCGCAGGCTGAGAAAGCAAGACAGAATTTCACCACGGAGAACACGAAGGGTCTCGCCGCGCGATGAAGTGCGCAGATTGCGGAAGGACTCTTTCTCTGCGCTCCCCTTCTCCGTGTCCTCCGTGTCCTCCGTGGTAGAATCTTCCTTCCTTCGTTCCTTCCTTCTCTGCTTCCCCTCAGCCCCAAGCAAAAACCCCAAAAATCCGCGCTCATTAACTAACCGGAACGATTAGAGCGCAAATTTAGCCCTCGGATATTCAAAGCCTTTTGTAACGAAGCCCACTCCGGCTCAACCGCAAAACCCAGTGCCTGCCATCCAGATCAGGCCCGCAGCGATACTCGATATCGACATAGGAAGGCTTGCGCACCCGC
>CAIJTR010000062.1 GCA_903823665.1 uncultured Rhodospirillales bacterium | reverse complement strand
CCGTGATATTTCCGAACTGATAGCCCATCTCGGACCGGCACCAGTTGTTGTGGTCGCGTGGTCGCTGGGCGGTGCTCTAGCTTGCTGGTTTGAACGGTGCCGCGGCATCTGGGTGAAAAAGCTGCTCGCCGCCGAGCATCATGGCCCCGATCTGTACCTGTCCGTTGTCGGAGGCGAGCCACTCGGCCAGTTTGCGGGCGGCGTCCAGCTTCGCGGTGGGGTGCAGGGCTGGGTTGAGTTGGATGACGTCGTAGCGGTTGATCAGGCTGGCATCGCCTTCGACGAGCGGCACAAGGTCGCGCTTGTTGGCGAAGGAGAGCCAGGTGCCACGGTCTGTCAGTGTGACGGCGTTCATGGCGGCGGCTGCGTTCAGGGCGGCACCCATGCCGCCGCCGATATCGTGATACCAGGCTTGGCC
This sequence comes from uncultured Rhodospirillales bacterium, assembly GCA_903823665.1. Lineage (GTDB taxonomy): Bacteria > Pseudomonadota > Alphaproteobacteria > Acetobacterales > Acetobacteraceae > CAIQQQ01. Next base: position 90,994 of record CAIJTR010000062.1, on the reverse strand, counting down.
CACGGGATTGATACCGGTCTTTTTCCACATCCGCTTTTCGGCGGCATCCGTGCCGCTTTTGTCGCCGCGGGAGACGAATTGCGTGGCGTGGGCGGCGATGTCACGCAGGGCGGCCAGTACGTCATGCGTGTGGGGGGAGGCGGTCACGGGGCCGACGAAAAGGAAGTCGTTCCAGGCGATTTCGCGGCGGAGGATGCCGTGACCCGCGGCGATGAAGCCCGCCTCGGCGTCTGGGTCGTGGACCAGCACGAGATCGGCGTCGCCGTGGGCTGCGGTGGCGAGGGCCTGGCCGGTGCCTTGGGCGAGGACTTTGACCTCGATGCCGGTTTCGGTGGTGAAGACCGGGAGGATTTTGGCGAGTAGGCCGGAATTGTCGACCGAGGTGGTGGACGCGAGGATGATCGTCTCGGCTCGGGCTTGTGTGACCGCGAGCACGAGAAGGCAAAGCATCAAGCGGATCATGGGCGGGGTGCTCCGAGCAAGATAAGGCAGGTGGAGACGGCGAGGCTGATGCCGATCAGCACGCAGCCAAGGGCCAGGGCGTATTCCAGGTTGCCCATGCTGGTTTGCAGGGCGATTGAGGTTGTCATGGTGCGGGTGTGCCCGGCAATGTTGCCACCGACGATCAGCACGGCACCGATTTCGGAGATAGTGCGGCCGAAGCCTGCCAGCAAGGCGGTGGCGATGGCGCGGCGGTTCATAGCGAGCAGCACGGGTAGGGCGCGGATGCGGGTGGCCCCCATCACGCGCAGAGGGCCGCCGAACTCGGCCCAGCTGCGCTCCAGCACGCGATGGGCGAGGGCTGCGATGATGGGCGTGGCAAGTGTGGCCTGGGCCAGCACCATGGCGGCGGGGGTGTAGAGCAGGCCCAGAAATCCGAGTGGTCCGCTATGGGACAAGATGAGATAGAGGCCGAGGCCGGCGACCACTGGCGGCAGTCCGAGCAAGGCGTTGGTGGCGATGATCAGCGCGGCGCGGCCACGGAACGCGGCGAGGGCAAGCAGGGCTGCCAGCGGAATGCCGATGATGCCGGCAATCAGCGTCGCCGACAGGCTGACGGTCAGCGAGAGCGCGATGATTTGTGGCAGATCGCTCAGTGGGCGAGTTCCTGGGTGCGGACGAGGCGGGCGTAAAGGCCGTCATGCTGCAGCAGTCCGGCGTGGGTGCCAGACTCGGCGACGCGCCCATCGGCGAGGACGACGACGAGATCGGCGGAGCGGACGGTGGAGAGGCGGTGGGCGACGATGATTGTCGTGCGGCCATCCCGCAGCGAGGCGAGGGCGTGTTGGACCAGCGCTTCGCTCTCGGCGTCCAGCGCCGAGGTGGCTTCGTCGAGCAGCAGGATGCGCGGGTTGCGGAGCAGGGCGCGGGCGAGGCAGATGCGCTGGCGCTGGCCGCCGGAGAGCTTGCCGCCATTGGTGCCGACGAGGGTTTGGTAGCCGAGCGGGAGGGCCTCGATGAAGTCGGCGGCGGCGGCGGCTTGGGCTGCTTCGGCCACTTCGGCGTCCGATGCGCTGGGGCGGCCCATGCGGATGTTGGCGGCGACCGTGTCGTCGAACAGCAGCGTATCCTGGCCGACATAGGCGATGGCTGAGCGCAGGCTTTCGAGTTGGACGGTTTTGATGTCGGCCCCGTCGAGCGTGATGATGCCGGAAGTGGCGTCGTGCAGGCGGGGGATGAGAGAGAGGGCGGTGGATTTGCCGGCGCCGGATGGGCCGACGAGGGCGACCGTGAGGCCGGGTTCGGCCACGAAATCGACACCGGACAGCCCTGTGCGACCATCGGGGTAGACGAAGCCGGCATGGTCGAACACGAGGCGGCCATGGCCGGGTGGCAGCGGGGTTGCGTTGGGCGCGTCGGCGATCCCGGCGGGCTCGTCAATGACGCTGAACACCCGGGCGAGGCCCGCCATGCCTTCTTGCACGGCGGAATTCAGCTGGCCCAGGGCGCGCAGCGGCTGTGAGGTCAGGGCCAGCGAGGTGATGAAGGCGGCGAAATCGCCCAGGGTGCCGGTGCCGTTCGCAGCGCGCCAGCCTGCGAAGCCGAGCACGGCACCGATCGAGGCACCGGCGATGGTCTCCAGCAAGGGGTCGATGCGGCTACGGCTGCGAATGATCGTCATCATGATGCGATACATGCGTTCGAACGCAGCATCGGCACGCCCGCTCTCGCGGGTTTCCAGGCCGTAGGCGCGGACGGTTCGGGCCTGGGAGAAGCTTTCGTTGAGCAGAGTTGCGGTTTCGCCCACGCGTTCCTGCATGCCGCCCGATGCGCGGCGGATGCGCTGGCCGATGCGTTGGATGGGGATGGCGGCGATGGGAAACAGCACGAAGGCCACGGCTGACAGCACGGGGTCGGTGTAGATGAGGTAGCCCACGAGGCTTATGATTTTCAGGCCGTCGCCGACGCTGTTGACGAGACGGATCAGCGCCTCGCGGATCATCCCGGCATCGGTGGTGAAGCGGGCGGACAGGGCGGCGGGGGCTTCGCGCTCAAGCCGGGCCAGATCGGCCTGCATAAGGTGGGCGAACATGCGTTTTTGCAGGTCGCGCACCGTCAGCAGCACGATTTTCTGCATCAAGGTGGATTGGAAGTATTGCACCACCGATTTCAGCGAGGTGACAACGAAGATCAGGATGGGCACCTGATAGAGGATGCGTGGGTCACGCCGCTCGAACAGGTTGATCGCCTGCTTGATCACCGCCGGATAGAGCGCCTGCAGGCCTGCTGCCAGGATGGTGAGGATCAGCACGAGGATCAGCAGGCCGATATGGCGGGTGATGTGCTCACGCCACAGGCGGCGCATGAGGAAGCCGCGCGAGGCTTGCTGGGGCGTTTGGTCAGTCTTCATCGCGGCTGTGTATCAGCGTGGCGCGCGTGGTGCCAAATCGTGGCTGTGGACGTTACGCATGTTTGCGAAGCTTCTCGAACCGCCTTATTACCGCGCGGAAATAAGCATATGGCCGGAAGGAAGCATCGTGGATCTCCAGATCAGGATGAAGCGCCGCATTTGCCCGGTGTGTGACGATGCCAATCTCAAAACGCGGCAGAATGCTTATGGCCGCCTGCCTTGGGCGATCATCGACTGCGCGGGTTGCGGCTTCACCCATATGCGCGATGTTCCCGAGACCGAGGAACTGGTCGATGCGCTGGCGTGGGAGAAGACGTTTGCGGTCGAGGCGGAGCGGCGGCGGGTGCATACGCCGGTGCAGTCCTGGATGGACACGCATATGCGGTGGCGGTTGAACATGCTGCCGAGGACGGAGCCGGTGGATATCGTCAATCGTGACGCTGTGGCCGGTCCGGTGATTGATCTGGGCTGCGGCAGCGGTGAGCATCTACAGAAGTTTGATACAAAATTCACCCCGTATGGTGTTGAGATTTCAGCACAGCTGGCATCTCGGGCGGAGGCTGTGGTGGCGGCGCGCGGTGGGCGGATTGAACAGGCGAGTTCGCATGAGGCGCTGATGCGGTTTCCTGACGAGACGTTCAGCGCGGCCACGCTGCGTTCGTATTTGGAGCATGACGCGGATGCGGGGCCGGTTCTGGCGGCGTTGGCGCGAAAGCTGAAGCGGGGCGGGTTCGCTGTGGTGAAGGTGCCGAATTACGGCTCGATCAACCGCCAGGTGATGGGGGCGAAGTGGTGCGGCATAAGGCTGCCGGATCATGTGAACTACTTCACGCGGGGCTCGCTGGCGGCGCTGGCCAAGCGGCATGGGCTGAGCATCCGGTTCCCGTTCCTGCTGTGTTTGCCGACGGATGATAATATGATTGCGATTTTGCAGCGCGTGTGAGCGATGGTGCGCCACTCAAGCGCGTCGCACCCTAGAGCAACGCCCGATCAGATGATTCCATCTGGTCGAAACGTGCTCTAGAGATTGAGCAGATCTTCACGGCTTAAATGGCAGCCGCTTTCGAGCCAGATTTTGCGCAGGTGGCGGAGCTTTTGACCCATTTCAGGACCGGGCTGGACGCCGAGGGCCTGAAGGTCGCGGCCTTGGACGGGGAAGATCGGTTCTGGGATGGCGGCAATGCGCGCCCGCAGTGCTTCGTTGCCGCCTGCCAGCCAGACGCGGCCGATGAGGATGTCGAAGGATGTGTCGGCGAGGGCGCGGCGAAGGTCGTCTTCGGTGGCGTCGTTTGGTGGCGGTGGGCCTTGCACGGCGAGCAGGCGTTCGGCTTCGGCACCGGAGAATTTCAGATTGGGCAGGCCGGGCGGCAGTAGAGCCGCGAGGCGTAGGATGGGGTCTGCTGGCAGGTCGTTGACTGGCGCGAGTAGGGCTTGGGGCAGGATAGCGGTGAGGACGCCGGTTTCGGCCATCAGCTTGAGCGATGAGTCCGGTGTGTGGGCGGCGAGGATGCGTTGCAGCTCGCTCCACACACGTTCACCGGATAGCCCGGCCAGGCCGGGGACGGCGTTGGTGATGGCGGTGAGGGCTTCGGCGTCGGGGCCTGCCGTGCCGTAGCGGGCGTAAAAGCGGAAGTAGCGCAGGATGCGGAGGTAGTCCTCGGCGATGCGGGTGGCTGCGTGGCCTACGAAGCGGACGAGGCCTGCTTTGAGGTCGTCGATGCCGCCAAAATAATCGAACACGTGGCCATCCGGCGTCATCGACATGGCATTGATGGTGAAGTCTCGCCTGCTGGCATCTTCCCGCCAGTCATCGGTGAAGGCGACGACGGCGTGGCGGCCATCGGTTTCAACATCGCGGCGCAAGGTGGTGATTTCGAAGCTTTCGCCGTGTGCGAGCGCAGTGACGGTGCCGTGGGCGAGGCCGGTGGGGATGCTGCGCAGGCCGGCTGCTGCGAGGGCCTTGATCACGTCTTCTGGCGGGTCGGGGGTGGCGAGGTCGATGTCGGCGATGGGGCGGGCTGCCAGCGTGTCACGCACGCAGCCGCCGACGAGCCTTGCATGCGGCAGGGCTTTGAGAACCGCGTTTAGGCCGGGTGATGACGGCGACGTGACGTTTGAGTTCATGGCCTTAGTCTCGACGGGTGCGCGGGCGTTTCATAGTCTTTGCCCATGCCGATTATGCCCAGCGATTCCCTGTTGATGATGCCGTCGCTGACCCATGCGCGTTCGTATCAGGCGGCGGTGGAGGAAGGTTATCAGCCAGACCCGGCCGCCCCCAAACTGGACGGCACGCCGGCGAGTTTGGGGGCGCATCTGGTGTGGCTGAACGAGCAGGGCGGGCGTGTGGTCTTGCCCGATGGGAGCATGACCGAGCGGATGCCGCATGTGCAGCTTTGGCTGACGCACGCCTACACGTTCATCGGGCGGGTGAATATCCGGTTTCGTCTAACGCCGGAGCTTCAGGTTTGGGGCGGGCATATCGGCTATGCGATCCGGCCCTCATTTCAGGGGCGGGGGTTTGGCACGCATCTGCTGGGTCTGGCGATTCCGACGGCGCGGGCGGCGGGTTTGAGCGGGTTGTTGTTGACGTGCCTCGACACGAATATCGGCTCGATCAAGGTTATTGAGGCCAATGGCGGTAAGCGGATTGGGTCCGGTCCGCATCGATGGCATCCGGAGTTGACGGCGTTGCGGTATTGGATTGAGGCGGAGGGTTAGGGCGTTCCGTGTCCATCAATGATGCGGCCGCCTTCGATGCGGGCGGGGACGTAGCGTTCGCTGGTGTCGAGACGCTGTTGCAGGCCATAGCGAACGGAGAGCGCTGCCAGCGCCAGGATCAGCGCCATCGCGGTCCAGAGCGCGGCGGGTTTTACGCGGGGGCTGAGGAAGCGCCAGATCAGGAACAGCGCGAAGGGCGATAGGAACAGGCCGATTTCGGCGAAGCGCAGCATCAGGCGGCGGCGCGCAGGCGGTGGGCGAGGCCTACGAGGATGGCGGCGGTGGCTCCCCAGATGTGATATTCCGGGTGCGGCCATTGCCAATATGTGCGGTCCCGCCCCCGAAAAAAGCGGCTGCATTGGGTGGGAGCCTCAGGATCGAGCAGGACGGCGAGTGGGAGTTCGAACACCGCGTCCACCTCTGCGCTGTCAGCGTTGAGGCCAAGGCCGTCGAGGGTGACGCCGGGCGTGAGAAGGCCGATCACGGGAGTGATGCGGTAGGCGGTGCCGGTGACGTAGTCGTCGAGTCGGCCTGCGAGTTCGACTCGGGCGGGATTGAGGCCGATTTCTTCCTGGGCTTCACGCAGGGCGGCGGCCTCGGGGCTGGCGTCATCCGGGTCGATGCGGCCGCCAGGGAAGCTGACCTGGCCCGCGTGCTTGGAAAGGTGCGGCGTTCGTCTGGTGAGCAGCACGCCGGGGGTGGGGCCGAGGACGAAGGGGACGAGGACGGCGGCGGGGACGAGCGGCGCTTGCGGCAGGTCTCGTGTGTCATCGTGCAGGCAGAAATCGGGGTTGCCTGCCGGGAGCGACAGCAGGCGGGCACGTAGCTCGGAGGCTGTCACGAGCAGTCGGGCTCTTCGCAATCCCCGATGACGTCGCAGCTTGGCATTTCGCCGAGTGCGAAGAAGCGGCGGTGGCTCCAGACGCCGAGCATGCGTCGGCCTTCGATTTCCTCGACCTCGGCCAGCGCCACCAGTTCATAGTAGACGGCGCGGCTGATGCGGGCCTCGATGGGAAGCCTCCCGGCACCGGCGCGGATGAAGAGATAGGGCGTGGGCTCGCAGGTGAGAATGTCGTGGGCGACGCGGATGGGGTGGTCGGGGCCGGCTGCGATAATTTCGTCAATATTTGTGCGGAAATTTAGCACTTGGTCACGCCCGAGGCCGGACCAGTCCAGTTCGACGGCCAGAAACGGCGCGTCTTCCACCTCGATGGGGCCGCGTTCGGCGGGGGTTTCGAGCCAGAACACGCCATCCTCGGCGCGTTTGAGGACTGACGCAAAGAGGCAGACGAGTTCTTTGCGGCCAATGGGGCTGCCACGGTAGAGCCAGGTTGCGTCACGCTTGATCAGAAACGGCAGCGGGCCGCATTCACGGGGCGCGCGCGCATGTAAGCCTGGGCGAGTGGCGCACGGCGCATGGCTCTGTGCGTTCGCACCGCATTCGGTCGTTGGCAAGATTGCTGCCCCGTGGCTCGCGTCGTTCAACTCACTGTCCCCGGGCGAAGATACTTCCTTCCCAGACCACGATATAGGTAGCATCCCCCCCCAGGGGGAAGTGGTGAAACCGCCACATCGCACAATCTATCTGTTAGGCTCGTGCCATATCGTGTGGACGAGCGTTGTTTTTGACCGCGAGGAATTTGCCGATGGCCACAATCTCTCCGCTGCAAGCTCCTGCCACCGACGCGCTGCTGGGCGAGATCGAGGCGCTCGGCCATCGGGTTGCGAAGGTTCGGGCGGAGATCGGACGGGCGATTTACGGGCAGACCGAGGTGATCGATCAGAGCCTGATTACCTTGCTATGCGGTGGCCACGTGCTGTTGGTGGGTGTGCCGGGCCTGGGCAAGTCTCGCCTTGTGGAGACGCTGGGCACGGTGCTGGGGATGGCGACCAAGCGGGTGCAGTTCACGCCTGATTTGATGCCCGGCGACATTTTGGGCAGCGAGGTGCTGGACGAGGATGATCACGGCCGCCGCAGCTTTCGGTTTGTGCAAGGGCCGGTATTCACTCAGTTGCTGATGGCGGACGAGATCAACCGCGCCAGCCCGCGCACGCAGTCTGCTTTGTTGCAGGCGATGCAGGAGGGGCGGGTTTCGGTGGCTGGTGTGGAGCATGTGCTGCCGCGCCCGTTTCATGTGCTGGCGACGCAGAACCCGATTGAGCAGGAGGGCACCTATCCGCTGCCGGAAGCGCAGTTGGACCGGTTTCTGCTGGAAATTGAGGTGGGCTACCCCGATTTGGCCGCTGAGCGCGCCATGCTGCTGGCCACGACGGGCGACAGTGAGGCGGCTCCAGTGGCGGCGTTGACCTCCGATGAGTTGATCGCCGCTCAACAGTTGATCCGCCGCGTGCCGGTGGGAGACAGCGTTGTGGATGCCATTTTGGCGCTGGTGCGCGGGGGGCGGCCGGAATTGTCGGATGATGCGGATATTCTGCGGCATGTGGCGTGGGGGCCGGGGCCTCGGGCGGCGCAGGCGCTGATGCTGGCGACACGTGCGCGGGCGCTGCTCGATGGGCGTTTGGTGCCGAGCCTGGAGGATGTGGCGGCACTGGCGCATCCGGTCATGCGCCACCGCATGGCACTGAATTTCTCGGCGCGGGCGGAGGGTGTGTCATTGGTGCAGGTGATTGACCGCCTGGTTGGCCGCATCGGGTGAGTGGCGTTCCGCATCCATCGCAGGCTCTGAGCGCGAAGGCGCTGGGTGCCAGGCTGCCGCCGTTGCTGGTGGCGGCGGAGCGGGTGGCGAACACGGTGTTTCAGGGTGTGCATGGCAGGCGTCGGGTCGGGCAGGGCGACAGCTTCTGGCAGTTCCGGCCCTTTGTGGCAGGGGACGCGCCGGGTGCGATCGACTGGCGGCAGTCCGCGCGCGCGGACCGGTTGTTCGTGCGGCAAACCGAGTGGGAGGCGGCGCAGACGGTGTGCGTCTGGCGCGATGGCTCGGCTTCGATGCAGTGGCATTCCAAGAGCATGGCAATTTCCAAGCGCGAGCGCAGTGAGTTGCTGCTGCTGGCGTTGTCGTCGCTGCTGCTGCGCGGGGGAGAACGGGTGCGGCTGATCTGTCCGGGGACAACGGCGGTGAGCGGCGGTCGTGGCGTCGAGGCGTTGGCTGGGCAGTTGATGAGCGTGCCCGATGACATTGCGTTGCCGCCGGATGTGGCGTTGCCGCGACATGCCGTGGCGGTGTTGATCGGCGACATGCTTTCGCCGCTGGAGGAGATTGCGCTGGCGGTAGAGCGGTTGGCCTCGCGCAGGATCCGGGGTCAGATTTTGCAGGTGCTCGATCCCGCTGAAATTGGCCTGCCGTATAGCGGGCGGGTGCGGTTTGAGGGCGTTGGCGAGGCGCGGCATTTGCTGGTGCCGCGGGTGGAGGGCGTGCGGGACGCGTATGCGGAGCGTTTGCAGGCGCAGCAGGATGGCATTGCCGCGATCTGTGCGGCGGCGGGCTGGGGGTTTGCCACCCATCGCACTGATCATCCGCCGGAGACCGCGTTGCTCGGGCTTTACACAGCGCTTGCGGTGAAGCTGCGATGAGCGGGCTGTTTGGCAATTTGAGCTTTGGATCGCCCTGGGTGCTGTTCGCGCTGGCTGGGTTGCCGGTGCTGTGGTGGCTGTTGCGGGTGACGCCGCCCGCGCCGAGGCGTGAGGTTTTTCCGGCGATTGGTTTGTTGTTCGGGCTCAATGCGCGGTCTGAGACGGCGGCGCGCACCCCGCTGTGGCTGTTGGCGTTGCGGATGCTGGCGGCGGCGCTGGTGATCGTGGCGCTGGCGCGGCCGGTGTTCAATGCGGGTGGCGAGTTGGCGGGTTCCGGTCCGCTGTTGCTGGTGATCGATGATGGCTGGGCTGCCGCCCCGGCGTGGACCGCGCGGATGGCGGCGGCGCAATCGGCGCTGGACCGGGCGGAGCATTCGGGGCGTTCGGTTTCGATGCTGAGCACGGCCCCGCCAGAGGATGGCTCGGCTCCAGTGCGGACGGGGGTGATGCCGGTGGCGGATCTGCGGACGCGGCTCGCGGCGCTGCATCCGAAGCCGTGGGGGACGGATCGGGCTGCTGCGACAGCGGCGTTGCAGGGCGTGCCCGCTGGGCCGGTGGTTTACGTGGGCGACGGGCTGGGTGATGACGCGGCGTTCGCCAAGGCGCTTGCGGGTGTGGGCGCGGTGGAGGAACTGCGCGATGTGGTGCCGCCGGTACTGCTGCCGCCACCTGAATCGGCGTCTGACCGTCTTGTGGTGAAGGTGCTGACGCTGCCGGTTCGGGTGGAGCGGGTGTTGCCGGTGCTGGCGCAGTCCGGTGATGGGCGGACGTTGGCGCGGATTGACGTGGAGGTGCCTGCGGATGCGGACCGTGGGACCGGGGCGTTGATCGTGCCGGCTGAAATTCGCAATCAGCTGGCGCGGCTGGTGGTGCAGGGTGTTGGTTCGGCGGGCAGTGTGGCGCTGCTGGATGAGCGCTGGCGGCGGCGGCCGGTGGGATTGCTGGCGGGAGAGAGTGTGTCGGCTGACATTCCTCTCACTGGGCCGCTTTATTATTTAAGCCGGGCGCTGCAGCCGTTTGTGGAGCTGCGCGAGGGCGATCTCTCGGCGTTGCTGTCACGCGAGCTGTCGGTGCTGATTCTCGCCGATCATGTGGTGACGGATGGGCCGGAGCGGGCGCAGCTCGAGGCCTGGGTGCAGAAGGGCGGCACGCTTATTCGCTTTGCGGGACCGGCGACGGCCGAGCATCCGGATACTCTGTTGCCGGTGAAGCTGCTGGGTGGGGACCGGCAGCTGGGAGGTGCGATGTCGTGGACGCAGCCGCCGGGGTTGGCGGCATTTGACACGACGAGCCCGTTTGCAGGCCTGGTCGTGCCGGATGAAATTCGCATCACGCGGCAGGTGCTGGCGGACCCTGAGAGTTTGCGGCCCACGGTGCAGAACGGGGCTGCGGCTGATTTGGTGTGGGCTCGGTTGGCGGATGGCACGCCGCTGGTGACGGCGGCTCCGCGTGGGGCTGGGCGGATTGTGTTGTTTCATGTGACGGCGAATGCGGATTGGTCTGATCTGCCGTTGTCTGGCTTGTTTGTGGAGATGCTGCGGCGGCTGGTGGCGCAGGCGCTGGGCGTGGCGTCGAATGATGCCGGGGCGGATGCGACGCCTTTGGCCCCGGTGGAGACATTGGATGGGTTTGGCACTGCGGGAACGCCACCGTCGGCGGCTGTGGCGATTGCGGCCAATGCGGGGCGGGTGGCGGCGTCACCGCGGCATCCGCCGGGGGTTTACGGACCGGAGACGAACCGCCATGTGCTGAACTTGGGCGATGGGGCGACGGTGCTGACGGCGGCACCGTTCATTGCCGGCGCGAGCGAGGGAGCACTTGCGGCGAATGTGAAGCCGAAACCGGTGGCGGCGGTGCTGATGGCGATCGGGCTCGCGTTGCTGGCGCTGGATTTGTTGATCTCGCTGCCGCTCCGTGGCCTTGGGCGCGGCATTGGGCGGAATGCCGCGGCTGTGGCACTGATGGTGGCATTTGTTGGGCCGGTCCACGCGGCCACGAACCCGCCGGAGGAGACCAATCCGGCGCTGGTGACGCGGCTGGCTTATCTGGTGACCGGGGACAGCCATGTGGACGAGGTTTCGCTCGCGGGGCTGGTGGGTCTGTCTGACTATGTGAACCGGCGGACGAATGCGGCGCTGGCGGCTCCTGCTGGGGTGCAGCCGGGGCAGGATGATCTGAGTTTTTATCCGCTGCTTTACTGGCCGGTGACAGCGGATGCGGCGACGCTGTCTGGGGCCGCGATCCAGGCGCTGAACGATTATATGTCGCATGGTGGCATTATTTTGATCGACACGCGCGACGGCGGCACCGGGGAGGGCATGGTGGAGGGCTCTCGCAAGGCGTTGGCGCGGATTGGGGGCGGGCTGAATGTGCCGGCGCTGACACCGCTGACGAGTGCACATGTGTTGGCGCGGTCGTTCTATCTGCTGCAAGAGTTTCCGGGTCGCTACACCGGGGACACGGTGTGGGTGCAGAGCTTTGAGGATCGCAACAATGACAGCGTCTCGCCGGTGGTGGTGGGGGCGCATGACTGGGCGGCGGCCTGGGCTGTCGATGCGCAGGGGCGCAATCCGTATGCGACGCTGCCCGGTGGCGCGCGACAGCGGGTGCTGGCGTATCGGTTCGGCGTCAACCTTGTGATGTATTCGCTGACCGGGAACTACAAAGGCGATCAGGTGCATGTGCCGGCCTTGCTGGAAAGGCTGGGGCAATGATGCGGCTGGATCAGGCGATTGCGGCGCTGCGGTTTGAGCCGCTGCTGGATGCCTGGGTTTTGACGGTATTGGCAGCGTTCTGTGCGTTTTCGGTGGGTTTCGCACTTTGGCACCGGGCGCGTGGCGCGGTGTGGCGCGGCGTATTGTTCGCGGTCGTATTGTTCTGGCTGGCGGGGCCGAGGCTGGTGGAGGAGAGCCGGCAGACAAGGCCAGATATTGCGTTGATGGTGATTGATCAGAGCGCCTCGATGCAGGTGGGCGGCAGGACCAAGCTGGCCGAGCAGGCGCGGGCGGCGATTGAGGCGCAGGTGCATGATGCCGGGCGCGAGCTTGAGGGGCTGGAACTGCGCACCATCACGCTGCCGGAGGGCGGCACGGGTGGGACCCGGTTGTTCGGCGCGATTGACCGGGCGCTGGCGGATATTCCGGCGTCGCGGCTGGCTGGGATTGTCGCAGTGACGGATGGGCAGGTGCATGACATTCCGGCGACCCCGCCGGGTGGAGCGCCGTTGCATGTGCTGATCCCAGCGAAGGGGGAGGAGACGGACCGGCGGGTGCGGATCGTCTCGGCTCCTGGTTACGGCATTGTCGGCAAATCCGCCGAATTGCGCGTCGTGGTCGAGGATTTGGGCGTGCCGCGGCCTTTGCTGGCACCAGCGGCGATGGTGAACCTGACCATCAGGCGGGATGGTGAGCAGCCGGTGGTGGTGCCTATGCCGGTCGGTCAGCCGACCACGCTGCCCATTCCGATCACACGCGCGGGGCCTATTGTGGTGGAGATGGCGGCGGACAAGCTGCCGGGTGCGGTGAGCGATCTCAACAATCGTGCGGTGGTGACGATCAATGGTGTGCGCGACCGGCTGCGGGTGCTGCTGGTTTCTGGTGAGCCGCATCCGGGCGAGCGGACGTGGCGGCGGCTGTTGAAGGCCGATCCGTCGGTTGACCTCGTGCATTTCACCATTCTGCGTCCGCCCGAGAAAGACGATCTGACGCCGTTGAACGAGCTGGCGCTGATTGCGTTCCCGGTGCGGGAGCTGTTTCAGGTCAAAATTCGTGAGTTTGATCTGATCATTCTGGATCGCTTCACCAATCGTGGGCTGCTGCCGCCGGTTTATTTGCGGAATATCTCTGAATATGTGCGGCAAGGCGGGGCGTTGCTGGTTTCGGCTGGGCCTGAGTTTGCCGGTGTTGGTAGTCCCTGGTTGAGCCCGCTGGCGTCGGTGCTGCCGGCGCGGGCGGTGATGGATGCGCTGGGGACGCGCGGCGTGGGCGTGGTGGATCAGGCGTTTCGCCCTGCCGTGTCCGCTCTTGGCACGCGCCATCCGGTGACGGCTGATTTGCCGGGATGGCGCGATGGGGTGCCGCCGTTGTGGGGGCAGTGGTATCGGGCGCTCCGCTCCAGCAACGTGCAGGGCGATGTGCTGATGACCGGGCCGAATGAGCAGCCGCTGCTGGTGGTCAATCATGTTGGTGAAGGCCGGGTGGCGCTGCTCCTGTCCGATCAGATTTGGCTGTGGTCGCGCGGGCATGACGGCGGTGGTCCGCAGGCGGAGGTGCTGCGGCGGGTGGCGCATTGGCTGATGAAGGAGCCGGAGCTGGACGAGACGGCGCTGACCGCTTCGGTGGAGGCGGGTGTGCTGTCAGTGGAGCAGCGCCGCACGGAGGCGACACCGCCGGGCAATGTCACAATCACCAGCCCGGATGGGGCCAAGCGCGTGCTGCCGTTGGAGGCGACGCATCCTGGTCGCGGCACCATTCGTGTTTCGGCGACGTTACCGGGCGTTTGGCAGGCCAATGACGGGGCTCACGTGGCCTATGCTGCAGCAGGGGCGACAAATCCGCTCGAATTGGCTGATTTGCGCGCGACGGCGACGGCTCTTGCCCCGTTGGCCCGGCAGTCTGGCGGCAGTGTTCATTGGCTGGAGCCTGATGGTGCGCCGTTGTTGCGCCGTATGGACGCGGGACGAGTGGCATCTGGTGGTGATTGGATTGGCCTTGTGCGCCGGGATGACCATATTGTGACGGGTATTGCGGCACTGCCACTGATGCCGCCGGGATTGGCCCTGCCGCTGATCCTGGGATTGGCGGTGCTGGTGTGGCGACGCGAGGGGGGTTAGGGCATGCGGGAATACGCCTTTCAGAAGTCATCGCGCCCCGGCCGCAGAACCGGGCCGCCGGCACCGCGTGGTGATTGGCCAGAGGGCAAGGGTTCGCCCTGGCCTGCGCTGATTGGGTTTGTGGGGCTGAGCCTGCTGGTGGGTGCCACGGCTGCGGCGGTCAACGCGCATGAAATCAATGGCTGGTATCTCACGCTGCATCGCCCGCCCGGTGTTCCGCCGAATTGGGCGTTTCCGTTGGTGTGGACGACGCTGGATTTGATGATTGGTGCGAGTGCGTGGCTGATCTGGTGGCGTGCGCCGCAGGGCCGGCGGCAGAATGCGGCGTTGCAGCTTTGGGGCTGGCAGTTGCTGGTGAGCGCGCTGTGGACGCCGGCGTTCTTTGGCATGAACAGCCCGTCGCTGGGTTTGCTGGTGATTGTGCCGATGCTGGTGATGATCGGGCTGACCATCGCCTCGTTCGTGCGGCTGAACAGGATGGCGGCGGCGTTTCTGGTGCCCTATCTGTGTTGGACGGCCTATGCGACTTATCTCAATATCGGGTTCTGGTGGCTGAACGGCTGATAGGTTAAAAGGGCAGAATTGCCCTGGGAATCACGCGTTCATGAAGCCTCGCATCGTTCTTCTTGCTGTATCTGCCCTGGTTGGGGTGAGCGCATTTGCCGCGATCGCCGGCGCGCAAGGGATTGAGAACCGGGCTGTCAACGGGCCTGTGGTGAAGCCTCCCGGTGTCTCGGGCTCCTCGAATGCACCGCCGCCGGGTCTGCCTGGTGCGGCGGTTGGGGCTGATCGGGTGACTCCTTCCAACGGTGCGGCTGCCGATCTGCCGCCGACCGAGGCGCTGTTTGATGCGATCAACCGTGGTGATTTGAACTCGGCGCGTGATGCGATTGCGCGGGGTGCCGATTATAACGGGCGTAACATTCTGGGCCTGACGCCGCTTGATCAGTCGATCGATCTGTCGCGCAACAATATCACGTTCCTGCTTTTGTCGCTGCGCGGTGCGTCGGCCGAAACTGTGCGGTCCGCCAAGACGTTGTCGTCTGGTGGTGGGCAGAGTGGTGCTGCTGGTGCCAAGGGTGGCAGCAAGATGGCGGTTCAGCCGGCTCCACGTCCGGTGGCACCGAAGGCTGCCGTTGCATCGAATGGGCCGAGCGCGGCGCAGGTTGTAACAAGCCGCCAGCCGCAAGCTGCAGCACCTGCCGGCGTGGGCGATCGCGGCACGCCGAGCCCGCAGAACGGCTTCCTCGGTTTTGGTGGCTGACGCTTACACGCCTGGGAGTAGCTGATTTGCGCGCCGTTTTCGTTGATGCGAGTGAGGCTCTAGCTGCCGTTTTCCGCAGGCTGTGGCGGGAGAGTGACCCGAGCGTTGCCATTCATCGCGATGTGAATGTGACGCCGGAGGAACTGCCGGATGTGCTGGCGGGGGCGGAGATTGCGATCATTGATCACACGGCGCTGCCGGTTGAGATTGCCAAGCTGTGCAAGGGGCTGAAGCACGTTGTGTTCCTGGGCACCGGCGCGCGCAGTTACATGGACCCGGAGGCGCTGGCGGCACTGGGGATCGAGGTTCACATCATCAAATCCTATGGCGACACGGCGGTGGCCGAGTGTGCGTTTGGGCTGATGTGGGCGTCGGCGCGCGGATTTGCGCGGATGGATGGCGGGATGCGCTCGGGGCAGTGGCTGCGCACGGAGGGGATGGAGCTCACCGGCAAGACCATTGGGCTGGTCGGCTTTGGCGGGATTGCTGCCGAGATGGCGCGATTGGCGCATGGCTGCGGCATGAAGGTGCTGGCCTGGAACCGCACGCCGCGTGAGCACGCCAATGTGACGTTTGTGTCGCTGGAGGAGCTGCTGGCGCAGAGCCACGTGGTCTCGATGCATCTGCTGCTGAATGACGAGACGCGGGGCTTTCTGTCGGCGGAGCGAATTGCGCTGATGCGCAAGGGGGTCATTCTCATCAATACGGCGCGCGGGGCGGTGGTGGATGAGGGTGCGATGGTGGAGGCGCTGCGGTCCGGCCAGATTGGTCATGCTGGACTGGACGTGTTCACCACGGAGCCGCTGCCGGTGGATCATGTGCTGACGATTTTGCCGAACGTGACGCTGTCCGCGCACTCGGCGTTTCGCACGCCTGAGGCCAGCGACAATCTGATTGAGGCGGCGTTGCAGCATTGCCGGCGGATTGCGCGCGCGGGCTGATTGCGCGCTGTCATAGAACAACAACTGGACGTGGGCCTCGGATAGCGCTGCTGTTTCATCCTTGTCGGTGGTACAGGAGGCTCGGGTGCAGGCATCTCTCAGGCGGCGCAGTTTTGTGGGCGGCGGCTTGGGGCTGGCCACGGCGGGCTTGGCTGCGCATGCGCATGCGGCGGGGGCGGCGACGATCAAGCTGCGGCTGCTGGAGACGTCGGATCTGCACATGTTTGTGTATGACTATGACTATTACCATGAGCGGCGGGACGCGACGGTGGGGTTGTCGAAGGTGGCCTCGTTGATTGCGCAGGCGCGGGCGCAGGGCCCGAACAGCATGTTGTTCGACAATGGCGATATCATTCAGGGCAGCCCGCTGGGCGATATGCTGGCGCAGCCGGGCACGCTTAAGCCGGGCGAGATCCATCCGATGTTCGCGGCCATGAACACGCTGGGTTATGATGCGGCGACGCTGGGCAACCATGAGTTCAATTACGGGCTGCCGTATATGGACCATGCGATTGCGGGGGCGAATTTCCCGTTTGTGTGCGCCAATCTCGCGCGGATTGATGGCACCTTTTATTTGCCGCCGACCATGGTCATTACTCGCAACTTCAAGGCCGAGGATGGCAGCGAGCACGCCTTGCGGATCGGTGTGATCGGGTTTCTGCCGCCGCAGATCATGGTTTGGGATCGCAGCAATCTCGAAGGGAAGGTCACGACGACGGATATCGTTACGGCGGCGCGCGCGCAGATCCCGGCGTTGCGGGCGCAGTGCGATGTGCTGGTGGCGCTGTGTCATTCCGGCATCGATACGCGGCCGGCGGCGAGCGGGTTTGAGAATGCGGCGTATCATCTGGCAGGCGTACCGGGGATTGATGTGATCTTCACCGGCCATTCGCACCGGGTGTTTCCGGGGCCGGATTATGACGGCAGGCCGGGTGTGGATGCGCTGCGCGGGACATTGGCGGGCGTGCCTGCGGTGATGCCGGGGTTTTGGGGCAGTCATCTGGGGATCATTGACCTCTCGCTTCAGAAGAGTGCGGACGGGGGCTGGAAGGTTGCCGACTTTAAGGTCGAGGCACGGCCGACTTACCGGCGCGAGAAGGGGCAGGTGATTTCGCTGGTGGAGCCGAACACGGCCATAACCGCGGCAGCGGCACCGGCGCATCAGGCGACCATTGAGTGGATGCGTCAGCCGGTGGGGGAGGTAAAGTTTCCGCTCAATTCGTATTTCTCGCTGTTGGGTTCGGACGCGGCGGTGGGCTTGGTGAATGACGCGCAGGTTTGGTATGCGCGCAAGTTGCTGGCGGGGACGGAATATGCGGGCCTGCCGTTGTTGGCGGCGGCGGCACCGTTCAAGGCGGGCGGGACGGGGCCGGACAGCTTCATCGACATCGCACCGGGGCCGGTGGCGCTGCGCGAGGTGGCGGATTTATATGTGTTCGCCAACACGCTGGTGGCGGTGAAGCGGACAGGGGCGGAGGTGGCGGAGTGGCTGGAGAAATCAGCCGGACAGTTCAACCAGATCGATCCTGCCAAGGCTGGGCCGCAGAAGCTGCTGAACACTTCGGTGCCGACCTATAATTTCGATGTGATTTCGGGTCTGACCTATGAGATCGATTTGACCCAGCCTTCGCGTTATCAGGGCAATGATCCGAAGCCGCGGCCGTACCGGCGGATTGTCAATTTGCGGTTTGAGGGGCAGCCGATCGATCCCGCGCGGGAGTTTGTGGTGGTGACGAACAATTATCGCTCGGACGGTGGGGGCGGCTTTCCGGGGCTTGATGGCAGCCGCGTGGTGCTGCGCGCACCGGACCTCAATCGGGACGCGATCGTTTCATATTTGCGGGCGATGGGCACGCTGCGGAACAAGCCTGTGGCCACGTGGTCGTTTGCCGAGCCGCTGCAGAAAGTGACGCTGGCGTTCCGGTCTGCGGCGCGGCTGGAGGCGTTGCTGGACGGGCGGAGCGATATCACGCGTGTTGGCTTGGATGCTGATGGATACACGGAATATCAGCTCGCGCTTGGGTGACGATCCTTATTGCGGCGCAACAAAATTGCCACAAAAACGTCGTCATTTCTTCGCTGTTTTGAATAATGAAACTGAACGAAACAGAACGTCTGATCACTGGAGCGGGTTCCTCGTGCGACGGGGAGCCTAGCATGGAGGCGTGACCGTTGCGTTCCTGGCCGCAGAAACGAGAGCGCAAGGCCAGGATCGAGATCATTCCGATGATCGACGTGATGATGTTCCTTTTGGTTTTCTTTGTTTTGATCAGCATCAATGTGTTGCCGGCGTTGGGTTTGAAGATCAATCCGCCGACCTCCAGCCAGACACAGCGCGTTGTTGATCGCACGAAGGTGATGGTCAGCATTGACCATGACGGCAATGATTTCCTCGACGGAAGGCCGGTGACACTGGCCGAATTGCCGGACCGCTTGCGGCCGCAGCCGGGGGAGCAGGCACCGGTGGTGATTATCGCCGGGGACGGCGCGACCGAGCTTCAGAATCTGGTGAATGTGCTCGACGCGTTGAAGCAGGCTGGCATCACCAACGCCGCCATCGTGGCGAAGGCGAGGTAATCTCGTGCTGGTTGCCGCAGCCCGTGACCGGTCTGGATTGGTGAGCAATCTGGCGGCCGTGGCGATCACCGTGGCCTTGTTTGCCGGGATTGTGCCGCGGCTGACGGTGAGCGACCCGCAGCCCAAGCCGCCTGAGCCTGAGACAGTGGATTTGTCGCTGGCCCCGGAGCCTGCGGCTGAGGCGGCACCTCTGGAGGCATCGGCACCGCCGACACCACCGCAAGCTGAGCCTGCGCCGGTCGAGCCTCCTCCGCCTCCGCCGCCCGTGCCGCAGGCTGAGACGCCGCCTCCGCCGGAGCCACCACCGCCGCCTCCCGTTGTCGAGGCACCACCGCCTCCGCCGCCTGATTTGCCGCCGCCGCCGATTGTGGAGTCTGAGCCGGCGATGCTGCCGCCACCTCCGCCGCCCGCACCGCCGCCGCCACCACCGCCACCGCCACCGCCTGTGCCAGTTGTGCCACCGCCTGTGCCGCGGCCGCCTGTGGTGGTGCAGCCGCCCAAGCCTGTGCCGCCGCCACCGCCGCGCCAGGCTCCTGTGAAACCGGCGGCACCGCAGTCCGCCGTGGCGAAGCCGGTGGTATCAAGCGCGCCACCTGCGGCTGTGGCTTCGCCGCCTGCGCCGCAAGCTGCCGTGGCCGCCAAGCCTGCCGGTGGTCCGCCGCCATCTGCGGGGATTGAGGCGGGGTATGTGGGCCAGCTGCGTGGCTATTTCCGGTCGGTCAACAAATACCCGAACAACAAGGAAGCCCGGCAGATGAAGCCGCAGGGCAGCGTGGTGGTGCGCTTCACCGTCACACGGTCTGGCGAGGTGCGCGATGTCGCCCTTGAGCAGCCGAGCCCGGTGCTGGCGCTGAACCAGCAAGCCATGTCCGTCGTGCGCAACGGCACCCCGCCGCGCATGCCCGACGGTGCCTACCCGAACGCGTCTGAGCACGTGTTCACGGTCACTCTTGAATACGAACCCCCAGCCTAGGATCACGCCATGCGATACCGACTTTTCCCCCGCAAGCTTGCCACGGCCATGCTGTTGGCCAGCACCGCATTGACGTATGGCGCGCTGGCGCAAACCGCCACGCCTGCGGCAACACCCGATGCCACAACCCCGGCGCAATCGGCCCCGGCGGCGGGCCAGGGCGGCAGCTTTGGTTCGAGCCAGCCGACCGATATCGGCCGGATCAAATCGACCGGTGGCGAAGCGACCTCGACCGGAGTGACGCGGGTGGATATCGGTGGCGGCTACATGATCCAGGAAGATCAGGCCAAGAGCCGTTCGACGGTGACGCGCGATGCGATTGCCAAGCTGTCGCCCACGTCAAACCCGTATCAGCTGATCGAATCTCTGCCCGGTGCGAACGTGACCAGCACGGACGCGTTTGGTCTGAACGGCGGCAACATCACGGTGCGTGGGTTCAATTCGGACCAGCTGGGCCTGACGATCGATGGCGCACCGGTGAATGACAGCGGCAACTATGCGCTGTATCCGCAGGAATATCTGGATGCGGAGAATATCGGCCAGGTGTCGCTGGCGCAGGGCTTCACCGATCTGGACAGCCCGCATATTGGTGCGACCGGCGGGGTGATCAACATCTATTCCATCGACCCGCCGAAGAAGGCTGGTGGGTTTGTCGATTTCTCATACGGTTCGAACCACACCACGCGTGAGTTCATCCGACTGGAGACGGGCCAGATTGGCCGGGCCCGCGGCTATTTCTCGTATTCGCATTACGAAAACGATCACTGGCGCGGCCCGGGCGGCGACGTGCGCGATCATTTCGACGCCAAGGTGGTGATCGATGTGCGTGAAGCCAGCAAGATCACGATCTCGGCTTTGTACAACCACGAGCTGAACAATTTCTACGCCAACCCGACGCAGGCGAATTTCAACGCGTTCGGGCCATACGCGCCGCAGAACAATGAAGACACCGTCTATAATCCGGGCGGCACGACGCTGA
Organism: uncultured Rhodospirillales bacterium; assembly: GCA_903823665.1. Classification (GTDB taxonomy): domain Bacteria; phylum Pseudomonadota; class Alphaproteobacteria; order Acetobacterales; family Acetobacteraceae; genus CAIQQQ01. The sequence continues at coordinate 70,328 of CAIJTR010000062.1, read as the reverse complement.
AGCAGAACACCGGCACGAACGGCTATTACAAGCTGCGCATCAATCCGTTCGACAACCTCGTGTTGTCGGCACCTTCGACCTTCGCGCTGCGTGACAATCTGACGCTCGATGTGACGCCGTATTTCTGGTACGGCTATGGCAGCGGCGGGGGCTATTCGTCGGTGAGCGAGAGTGGCTTCAACTATGGCGGCCAGCGCATCACGCAGGATTTGAACGGCAACGGCACGACCACCGACAAGATCAACCTGTATACGCCGTCGATCACCCGCACGTATCGTCCTGGCATCATTTCGAAGCTCAACTATCAGCTCGACAACAACAAGCTGACCTTGGGCTATATGTATGAAGCGGCGTATCACCATCAGTATGGCACGGCGAGCTTGGTGAATCCGGACGGCACGCCGCAAGACGCGTTCGCTGAAGTGAACAACATCGTCATCAAAAGCGGTGCCTATGCCGGCAAACTGCTGGAGAAGCGCAACACCGTCACCAACACGCGCACCAACATCATTTTTGGTGGCGATGAGATTTCGTTGCTGGGTGACAAGCTGGTGCTGGACATCGGCGTGAAGCAGGCCTTTGTCAGCCGCCATGGTGACAACGAGCTGCCGAGCGGGCCGTATGCGACCATCACGCCGTATCGCAATCTGACTGACACCGAGACGCTGCCGGTGCTGGGCGTGAGCTACAAGCCGAACCCGCAGAACCAGTTCTTTGCAGGCTTGGCCACCAGCTTTCGCACACCGCAGAACTTCTCATTGTTTGATAGTGTGAGCCTGACCAGCACGGCCGCGAATAACGGGTTTGTGGTAGGCGGCAAGCAGAAGCCGGAGCGGGCCATTCAGATCGAGGCGGGCCATCGCTATCAGGGTGACGTGCTGACCACGGCTGTTTCGGTGTTCGGCTATCACTATCAGAGCCGTCAGTTCCAGACGAACATCCCTGACCCAGCCGGCGGCAACGTGTTCATCAGCCAGAACATCAATGCGGGCAACACCACCACCTATGGTATTGACGCTGAAGTGGGCACGCGTCCGATCAACAATTTCCGTCCTTATGTTTCGGCGGAATATCTGCATGCGACGCTGGATGGCGATATTCAGACATCGTCGAGCCTGAACGGCAAGACGATCAATGATTATCTGCCGACACGTGGCAAGTATGTGCCGAACGCGCCGCAGTTCAGTGCGGCTGTTGGTGTGGATTATGATGATGGCCATTTGTTCGGGAACCTGAACATCAAATACACTGGCATGCAGTATTCATCGTTCACCAACGATGAATCTGTTGGCAGCTATGGCCGGGTGAACATGGGGATCGGCTATCGCTTTGACGATTTCTCCTACGCCAAGAAGCCGGAAATTCGCCTCAACCTGTATAACATCGCCGATCAGACGGTTCTGACCGGGGTGAACAGCGTGAGTTCGACGGCGAAGAACATCACTGGCCGCAATGGTGGGACGATCTCTGGCTCGGCACCGTCGTACTATGTTGGCCAGGGCTTTGCGGCACTGGTCACGTTGAGCTCGGCGTTCTGAGCCATGGAACTCGATCGCGCCCTTTTCCACGATATCAGCATCAACACGCTTTATGCGGGGCTGGTGCTGCTGTTCTTTGTCATCATCGAGCGGGCATTGACGTATGCCTGGCTCGGCCTGAAGGCGAAGCGGATTGCGGGCGTGGTCGCGTCCGGTTCGGTGAAGCCTGCGGATTTCTCAGGCAGCGACATATTGAGCCGGTCGATGGCTGAGTATGTGGCGGCACAACAGCCGGCCACGATGGGCCGTGCCGGGGTGGAGGATCTGGGGGCGGCACTTTACATCGATGTGGACAGCCGGGTTTCGCAGCGGCTGTGGATTTTGGACACGATTGTGACCGCAGCCCCACTGCTTGGTTTGTTGGGCACGATCTTGGGCATCATGGACACGTTCAACGCGCTGTCATCGGGTGGGATTTCCGACCCGGCGGCGGTGAGCCGGGGCATTGCCTCGGCGCTGTTGGCAACGGCGCTGGGCATCGGCACGGCGCTGTTCGGACTGCTGGGCCACAATATTTTGCACCGGCGGGCGGAGAGCCTGTGCGAAATGTTCAAGGGGTTTTTGCTGCGCACAACGACGGTTTAGCCGCTTTTTGTCGGGCGGCGTTCAGGGGGTTTTAACCCTTTGCTGCGAAATTGAGACATCACCGTTTCTGGAGATGTTTCATGAGTTTCGCGGCACCAAGGTTCAATCACGGCTCTGACTTCAATTTTCTGCAGAGCGACGCGATCGGGGACGGATTGAGCGGGCCTGATGTGTTCGTGGCCAGCGACGTGTCGTTTCTGGGGTTTGACGCGGCGGCCAAGGCGGCGGTTGCGGCGGTGGTGGCACCCACCACGGCGTTGTATCTTCAGGAGACCGGCACGACGGCGCCGATCAGTGTGGCTGATCTCAATCAAGGGCAGCTGGGCGATTGCTTTCTGATCTCATCCATCGGCGAGATGGTGCTGACGAGCCCCAATTCGATCAGCAACATGATCAAAACCAACTCCAACGGCACGGAGACGGTGACGCTGTATGCCAACAAGAATGGCTCGGCGGTCTACAGCATCACGTCGCAGCTTTATGCCAAGCAGGTGAGCGTGGACAATCATTTCTCCACGGCATCGGTCAATAATGGGGCCACGCAGGCGGCGTTGAACGGCGTGAAGGAGATTTGGCCGCAGGTGCTGGAGGAGGCGGTGGCCAATTTGGGTGGCGGCTATGGCTCGATCGCCTATGGCGGCAGCCCGATTATTGCGATGGAGGAGCTGACGGGAAAGGCTGCAAGCTATGTCAGCCAGTCGCAGATCAGCTCGGTGATGACGCTGGCGAAGCTGCAAAGTCTGGTGAGCGCCAACGACATGCTGGTGTTCGACACAACGGGCGGCGGCAGCAGCGCTTACAACCTGGTGGGCAACCACGCCTATATGTTCGAGGGAATTGTGGGCAGCGGTGGCTCGGCGGCGGTGAAGCTGGGCAATCCGTGGGGGTTTGACCAGCCTGCGATGGTGCCGGTGAGCCAGCTTTCCAAGGTTTTTGCCGAGATTGATATCGGCCACGTCTGATTTTCTGCCCCACGGCGCGCGCGGATGGTGTGTGCGCTGTGGGGGGTTTGGTCTTTCCATCCTGGTGAGAAGGTGGCAGCGTGTTTGGGATCGCTACCAAGGCGCGTCCAAGCGCTCTCGCAGACCAGGAGATCATCGTGCCCGACACCGCCATGCCGCCCGCTCACCGCAAAACCCCGGCTGATTTGCGCAGTGCGCGCTGGTTCGGCCCGGCGGATCTGCGTTCGTTTGGCCATCGCAGCCGTGCGATGCAGATGGGCTACGCGCCGGAGGAATGGACGGGCAAGCCGGTGATTGCGATCATCAACACGTGGTCGGATTTGCAGCCGTGCCACGCGCATTTCAAGCAGCGCGTGGATGACGTGAAGCGCGGCATTCTGATGGCGGGTGGCTTTCCGGTGGAACTGCCAGCGCTTTCGGTGTCCGAGAGCTACGTGAAGCCGACGACCATGATGTATCGCAACATGCTGGCGATGGAGACGGAGGAGCTGCTGCGCTCTCACCCCATTGATGGCGCGGTGCTGATGGGTGGGTGCGACAAGACCACGCCGGCGCTGCTGCTGGGGGCCACGAGCATGAATTTGCCATGCATTTTCCTGCCGGCGGGGCCGATGCTGCGGGGCAATTTCCAGGGCAAGCAGCTGGGTTCCGGCTCGGATAGCTGGAAGTATTGGGACGAGCTGCGCGCGGGCAAGATCACCGAGCAGGAATGGCTCGGCGTGGAGCAGGGCATTGCGCGCAGCTATGGCACCTGCATGACGATGGGCACGGCCTCGACCATGACGGCGATTGCCGAGGCGGTCGGCATGGTGTTGCCGGGTGGCTCGTCCATGCCGGCGGCGGATTCGGGGCATATCCGATTGGCATCGGAATGCGGGCGGCGGATTGTGGAGATGGTGTGGGAGGATCTGACGCCGCAGAAAATCCAGACTCGTCCCGCGTTTGAGAACGCGATTGCAGTCGCCATGGCGATGGGCTGTTCGACGAATGCGATCATTCATTTGATCGCGATGGCGCGCCGGGCCGGGCAGGATATTGGGCTTGCGGATTTTGAGCGTTATAGCCGGATTGTGCCCGTGATTGGCAATGTGCGGCCGAGTGGTAGCAAGTATCTGATGGAGGATTTCTACTACGCGGGCGGCATCTGTGCGCTGATGCAGAATATTCGTGAGCATCTGCATCTGGATTGTTTGACCGTGACTGGGCGCACGCTGGGCGAGAACATCGAGGGGGCAAAGGTGTTCAACGATGATGTGATCCGCAGCCTGGACAATGCGATCTATGGCCAAGGCTCGCTTGCGGTGCTGACGGGCAATCTGGCCCCGGATGGCTGCGTGATAAAGCCTGCGGCGATGGATCAGAAATTCCTCAAACATTCAGGCCCGGCCGTGGTGTTTGACGATTACCCGTCGATGAAGAAGGCGGTGGATGATGAGAGCTATCCGTTCACGCCGGACACGGTGCTTGTGCTGCGCAATGCGGGGCCGCAGGGGGGGCCTGGGATGCCGGAATGGGGCATGTTGCCGATGCCGAAAAAGCTGCTGAAGGAGGGCCATCGCGACATGCTGCGGCTGTCGGATGCGCGGATGTCCGGCACATCGTATGGCGCGTGCGTGCTGCATGTGGCCCCAGAATCCTATATTGGCGGGCCGCTGGCGCTGCTGAAAACCGGCGACATCATCTCGGTGGATGTTGAGGCGCGTAGCATTCGGATGGAGGTTTCGGATGCGGAACTGGCCGAGCGCCGGGCGGCGTGGACGGCACCTGAGCCGCGGTTTGAGCGGGGGTATGGCTGGGTGTTTACCAAGCACATTCAACAGGCCGATAAGGGGTGCGACTTTGACTTCCTGCGCACCGATTTCGGGGCTCCCGTTTCGGAGCCGGTGATTTACTAAGCGTCAGCTGCAACCAAGAAGAAGAGGCAACCATGTCCAATATTCCCAGCAAACCTGTGCTGCTCACCGGTGCCTCCGGAGCGCTTGGCCGCCAGCTGACCGCTTATCTCGGTGGCCTCGGCTGGACGCTGAAGCTGACCGATATCGCGCCGTTCCCGGATGCGATTCCGACAGGATGCAGTTTCACGCAGGCGGATTTGGCGGATGGCGTGGCCATTTTGCGGTTGGCTGAGGGCTGCGGGATGATTTTGCATTTCGGCGGCGTATCGGTGGAGAAGCCGTTTGGCGAGGTGCTGGGGCCGAACATCACCGGGCTCTATCACATTTATGAGGCGGCGCGACGGGAGCGTGCGCGGGTGTTGTTCGCCAGTTCCAATCACGCAATTGGGTTTCACGAGCGGGCGGACAAGCTTGATGATGACTGCCAGTTGATGCCGGATGGGTATTACGGGCTTTCGAAGGCGTATGGCGAGCTGATGGGGCGGATGTATTGGTTCAAGCACGGCGTGGAGAACGTGAACGTGCGCATCGGCAGCTCGTTCCCAGCGCCGGTGGAGAACCGCTCGCTCTCGACGTATCTGTCCTATGCCGATCTGTGCCGCCTGTGCGTGAAGGCGACGCTGGCCCCCTCGACGGGAAGCTGCGTGATTTGGGGCGCCTCGGCCAATGCGCGCACGTTCTGGGGCGATGACGCGCGGGCCGCGATTGGGTGGGAGCCGCTGGATTCCGCTGATGGGTTTGCAGCACAGTTGAGCGGTGTGGTGAGCGGCAACCCGGTGATTGAGCGTTATCAGGGTGGTGGTTACACGGTGATCGACCGGACGCGCGAAGATATGCCCAAGCCGCTGTTCCGGACGTAACGAGACGCTGGTCTGAGTACTTTCCGAAGCTAATCGGGTGGCGGCTTATCTGTTACGTGAAACGTCACTACGTTGTGGCCTTGGGTCACGGGTGGTGCATCACGACCGGGAGCGCGTGCCATGGCCGACTACTATTTTTACTATTGGCACATGCCGTTTCGTGGTCAGTTCGTTCGCGCGGCGTTGGCGTTTGCGGGGAAAACCTGGACCGAGGCCGGTGAGGGCGTGATTTCTGACCTGATGCATGGCTCGGTTTCGCTGATGCCGGTGCCGTTCATGGGACCGCCCATGCTGATCGACACCAAGACGGATTTCGCCATCGCGCAGATGCCGGCGATTTTGCTGTATTTGGGTGAGTCATTGAGCCTGATGCCGAATTCTCATGCGATGCGCGCGATGACGCTCAAAATCGTCAATGATGCCAATGACGTGATCGATGAGATCACGCTGGATGGCGGGCGGGCGATGTGGACGACGGCGAGTTGGGAGAAGTTTGTGCCGCGTTTGGAGAAGTGGATGTCGTTCTGGGAGGAGACTGGGCGGCGGCATGGATTGACTGCGGATGCCGGTTTTTTGCTGGGCAGCAAGGGGCCGGAATTGGCCGATGTGGTGACGGCGACGTTGTGGTCCACGATGGCGGAGCGGTTTCCCAAAATTGGCGAGATGTTGGAGGAGACAGCGCCTTTGACGGCTGGAGTTACGCGGCGGGTTTCAGCTTTGCCGGCGTTGGCGAAGCTTTCGGCGAAGGCGCGGCATGACTATGGCGATGCGTATTGCGGTGGGCAGATTGAGGCATCGTTGCGCGCGGTTTTGGGGGCGTAGAGTGAAGCGTGCCTGAGCTATGTGCGACCCTGCGAAGCATGGTGCGGCACCCAGGCGCGACGCACCTTACGGCGGTGCGATGTGTTAATTTATCTTGCGTCATGGGTTGGTTTGTGTCATAGAGAATAACCCGTTCTCTGACACAGGAACCGCACCTGATGACCGCCTCTCGCTCCTCCGCAACCTCTGATCCGATGGCGCTGCTCTGCCTCATTGGCGGAGCTGTGCGCAGCGCGGGGGAGTGGAATCTGCTGATGCAGTTGTTGGTGATTGCCAATCTCTGCCCGCAGATCCGGCACGCGTTGCTGGCGTGGCTGGCCACTGAAGAACGTTATGCGGGCTTGGAGTTTGAGGCGCAGCAGGGTGTTGTCGAGGATGGATGGGGCGGTGAGGATGGGCTTTATCGCGGCTTCATGACGCCCAAGGGGCGCGTGTTACTGTGGCGGCATGTGACGCGATTTGGGCTTGCCGTGATGATCCCGGTGGTGACGGCGGCGCTGATCCGTCCGCCGGACAAGCTGGTGCTCGCTTATGGCTGGAACCGGAATTGGCTGTTAGAGCCGCTTGCTTTTTTCACGTTTTTTTCGCGCGGTTTGGCTACTGGGCCGACTTGCGTCCTAATCGTTCCGGTTAGTTAATGAAATCGTGACTACAGCAGGCTGAGGCGGAAATCGGCGAGGATGGTGGTGAGGCGGGCTAGGAGATGCGTGGCTTCGGTTGGGGGCATGGTGCGTGGGTCGTAGGTGAGGGTGAGGGGGAGGATGCGGCGGGCGGTGAAGGTTTCGCCGCTCCAGATGGGTTTGATTTCGGGTTGGGCGGCGGTGAGGGTGGTTTTGTGTGTGGTGGCGGGGGCCGGGGTTTCGAGTTCGGCGGTGATGGCGCGTAAACCTTTTGTTTCCAATTTTGTGATGATCTTGGTGTGCGGGCCGTCGGGGGTTTCGAGGATCAGTGTGATGGGGGCGTGCGGGATTGCCTTGATGAGGAAGCTGAGCAGCGGGACGGGTGGGGATGTGTCTCGCTCGTTGAATTGCTCGCGGAGGGCTTCGAGGGCGGTGATGTCGGCTTCGCCTGTGAGGGCGGCGGTTGTGACGTGGTTTCCGGCAAGGGCCTGTTGGACGTGGCGGGTGAGGTCTTCGGTTTGCACGCGGCCACCTTCGCCGGTGCCTTCCACGCGGGAGAGGTCGAGGCCGAATTCCCGGGCGAGTTTGCGGACGGTGGGGCCTGCATAGGCTGGCGTTTCGGGCATCAGACGCTCCATGGGGCCGGGGCGTCCGGGTTGATGCCATAGCGCGTGATGGCGGTGAGGGGAATGTTGCGGGGGATGCTGCCTTCGCGCGCCAAGGTGTCGAGAGCGGCCACTACAATGTGGTGGCGGTCGATCTCGAAGAAGCGGCGCAGGCGGGCGCGGGTGTCGCTGCGGCCGAAGCCGTCGGTGCCGAGGGTGATCATGCGGGCCTGCAGGTGGGGCGCGATGAGCTGCGGGTAGGCGCGAACGTAGTCGGTGGCGGCGATGATGGGGGTGGCACCGGGCAGGCAGCGTTCGACGTGGCTGATGCGCGGCGGCTCGGTGGGGTGCAGACGGTTCCAGCGGGCGGCTTCGCGGGCGGTGCGGTCGAGCTCGGTGAAGCTGGTCGCGCTCCAGATTTCGGCGTCGATGTTCCAGTCGGAGCGGAGCAGATCGGCGGCGGCGATGATCTCGCGCAGGATGGCACCGGAGCCGATGAGGCGGATGGCGGCGTTCTCGGCGCGGCGGAATTGGTAGAGGCCGGCGATGACGTCTGAGGCAGCGTTTTCGGGGAGCGGGGCTTGGGCGTAATTCTCGTTCATCAGGGTGACGTAATAGAACTCGTCGCGCTGCTGCTCCATCATCGAGCGCATGCCGTGGTCGAGGATGATGGCGAGTTCGCCGGCGAAGCACGGGTCGTAGGCGCGGCAGTTGGGGACGCAGGATGCTGCGATGTGGCTTGAGCCGTCCTGATGTTGCAGGCCCTCACCGCCGAGGGTGGTGCGGCCGGCGGTGGCCCCGAACAGAAAGCCGCGGGCGCGTTGGTCGGCTGCGGCCCAGATGAGATCGCCGACGCGTTGGAAGCCGAACATGGAGTAGTAGATGTAGAACGGCAGCATCGGCACACCGCTGACGGAGTACGAGGTGGCGGCGGCGACCCAGGAGGAGATGGCTCCGGCTTCGGTGATGCCCTCTTCGAGCAACTGGCCGTTGGTGGCCTCCTTGTAATAGAGCATGGAGCCGGCGTCTTCGGGTTCGTAAAGCTGGCCGATGGGCGAATAGATGCCGACCTGGCGGAACAGGGTGGACATGCCGAAGGTGCGGGCCTCGTCGGCGACGATGGGGACGATGCGGGGGCCGAGCGTTGTGTCTTTCAGCAGCGCCTGGAACATGCGCACGGCGGCCATGGTGGTGGACATGTCGCGCCCGTCTGGCACCAGCGCGAACTGCGCGTAGGATTCGACGGGCGGCACGGCGATCACCGGCGCTTCGCGGCGGCGGCGGGGCAGTGGTCCGCCGAGGGCCTCGCGGCGTTGGCGGAGATAGCGGAGTTCGGCGCTGTCTTCGGCGGGGCGGAAGAAGGCAAGCGAGGTGGCGGCTTCATCGCTCATCGGCAGGGCGAAGCGGTCACGGAAGGCGAGGAGGGCTGCGGCGTCGAGTTTTTTCGCCTGATGCGCGGTGTTGCGCGATTCACCGGCGGCCCCCATGCCGAAACCCTTTTTGGTTTTGGCGAGGATGACGGTGGGGCGTCCCTTGTTGGCGCGGGCGGCGGCGAAGGCGGCGTGGAGTTTGCGCAAATCATGCCCACCGCGACGAAGGGCGTCGATCTCGCGGTCGGACATGTGGGCGACGAGGGCTTTCAGTTCCGGGTCTTGGCCGAAGAAGTGCTCGATGTTGTAGAGGCCGTCCATGGCACCGAGGGTTTGGTATTTGCCGTCAACGGTGTTGGCGAAGGTTTTGAGCAGGATGTGCTTGTGGTCGATGCCGAAAAGTGCGTCCCATTCGGTGCCCCACAGCACCTTGATGACGTTCCAGCCGGCACCGGTGAACAGCGCCTCGAATTCCTGGATGACCTGGCCGTTGCCGCGCACGGGTCCGTCGAGCCGCTGGAGGTTGCAGTTGATGATGAAGGTGACGTTGTCGAGCTTTTCGCGGACGGCGAGGGTGAGGGCACCGATCGATTCAGGCTCGTCCATCTCGCCGTCACCGAACACGCCCCAGACGTGGCGGTCGGTGTCCGGGGTGAGGCCACGGTCGCGGAGGTAGCGCAGGAAACGGGCCTGGTAGATGGCGCTCATCGGCCCGATGCCCATGGACCCCGTGGGGAACTGCCAGAAATCCGGCATCAGCCAGGGGTGCGGGTAGGAGGACAGGCCGTTGCCGGTGAGCTCCTGGCGGTAGTTGCCGATTTGGTCTTCGGACAGCCGGCCTTCGAGGAAGGCGCGGGCGTAGATGCCCGGGGCGGAGTGCGGCTGGAAGAACACGAGGTCGCCGCCGCCCTCGGCATCACTGCCCCCCGCGCTGCTTCCACGGAAGAAATGGTTGAAGCCGACTTCGAAGATTTCCGCCGCCGAGGCGAAGCTGGCAATATGGCCGCCGAGATCGCCGTGGGCGGCGTTGGCGCGCATGACCATCACCAGCGCGTTCCAGCGGATGATGGCGGTGATGCGTTCTTCCATTGCGAGGTTGCCGGGATAGGGCGGCTGGCGTTCGAGGGGGATGGTGTTGCGATAGGCGGAGAAGGGCTGCGGCTGTGGGATGAGGCCGAGTTGTTGGCCTGCGGCTTCCAGCCGGTTGAGCACGTAGCGGGCGCGCTCGCTGCCGCGGACGCGGACAACGGCTTCGAGCGCATCAAGCCATTCGCGGGTTTCGGCGGGATCGGGATCGTTGACCTCGTTGAGCGTCGAGGCGGATTTGGCCGGGATGGTGTTCATGGCGGCATCTCCCCTGGTGTGGGGAAATGCTACGCCGGATGCGGATGGCTCGCCAACGGGGGCGCGATTTCATCACGGCTGGTTGTCTGCTAAATGGCTTTTATCCTTCTTGGAGATTTGACATGCACGCTCTCGCGGCCCGCCCCCGTTTTTCGTTCCGGTTTGCGGTGCTGATGCCGCTGCTGTGCTTGGTGCTGTCCGGTTGCGGGGTGAACAACATCCCGACCTATGAGGAACTGGCGAAGGCGAAGTGGTCGGAGGTGCTGAACCAGTATCAGCGGCGGTCTGATCTGATTCCCAATCTGGTGGAGACGGTGAAAGGGTTCGCCAAGCAGGAGAGCAGCGTGCTGGAGGCGGTGGTGAAGGCTCGTGCGTCCGCCACGCAGGTGAAGGTGGATAGCGACACAATCACCGACCCGGAGCAGTTCAAGAAGTTCCAGGCTGCGCAGTCTCAGCTTTCCGGCTCATTGGGTCGGTTGCTGGCCATTTCCGAGACGTATCCGGAGCTGAAGTCGAACCAGAACTATCTGGCTCTGCAGTCCCAGCTTGAGGGCACTGAGAACCGGATTGCGGTGGCTCGGCGCGACTATATTGAGGCGGTGCGGGTTTATAACACCGAGATCAGCACCTTCCCGGGTCGCCTATGGGCGGCGACGCTGTATGCCGGGCATAAGCGGATGGAGGAGTTCACGATTGACGACAGCGCGAAGGTGGCACCGGCGGTGAAGTTCTGACGCCTATGCGCCGCATGATCCTGGCGGCACTGGCGTGGGTTTGCCTCGCTGGTGCTGCTTTGGCCCAGGTCCAGGCGCAGGCCCCGGCTCCTGCTGCGGCCTCTGCTCCCGTTTCGTCGGCGCTGGTGTTTCCTCCGCTGACCGGGCGGGTGGTGGATCAGGCTGGGTTGCTGCCGCCGCAGGATCAGGCTGCCATTTCAGATGCACTTGCCGCGTTGGAGGCCACCACGTCCAGTCAGGTGGTGGTGGCCACGGTCAAGTCGCTGCAAGGGCGGGATATCGCTGATTACGGCTATCAACTGGGCCGGTTCTGGAAGATTGGCCAGAAGGACACCAACACGGGGGCGCTGCTGATTGTGGCCCCGACTGAGCGGGCGGTGCGGATTGAGGTGGGCTACGGGCTGGAGGGCGTGCTGACCGATGCCGCCACTCGGGTGATCATCGAGAGCACGATCCTGCCGGCATTTCGCACCGGGGATTATCCGACCGGGATCAAGCGTGGGACGGCGCAGATTATTCAGTTGCTGCGTGGCGATGCCAGTGCGGTGGCCAAGCCGGTTCAGCATGTGTCACGCGTGCAGACCGGTGGTATTCCGCTTTGGGCTATCATCGCGTGCGGCGTGGTGTTTGTGTTTCTGCTCATTCACTGTGCCGTCAGCGGCGGGGTGCTGTGTCAGATTATGACGCAGATGGCCTTCATGGCGGCGACCTCCAGCGGGCGCGGCGGCTCGGGCGGGAGTGGGCCGAGTTTTGGCGGCGGCGGCGGCTCGTTCGGTGGCGGCGGCAGTTCGGGGAAGTGGTGAGATGATCTCAGACGCCGACAAGCTGCGGGTGAGTGCGGCCATTCAAACGGCTGAGAGCCAGACCGCGGGTGAGATTTTCTGCGTGATCGCGCGGCATTCCAGCGATTACCGGCTGGTTCCGGTGGCGTGGGCGGCGGCCCTGGCGTTGCTCGCCCCGCTGCCGATGCTGACATTGACGGAGTGGGATGACGGGATTGTCTATCTCGTCCAGCTTGCGGTGTTCGTGGTGGCGGCGCTGGTGTTTTCGATCCGCTCCGTGAAATACCGTATTATCCCGCGTCGCACGCTGGAGCAAAATGCCCATGCAGAGGCGATACGGCAGTTTATGGCGCAGGGGATCGACAAAACCACCGGGCGCACCGGCGTGCTGATCTTTGCCTCGGCTGCTGAGCATTACGTTGAGATTGCGGCGGATGCTGGGATTGATGCGAAGGTGGATGCGTCGGTTTGGGCGGATGCGGTGGGTGCGTTAGTGGCGGCGATCAAGGATGGCAAGCCCGCTGATGGGTTTATCGCGGCCATTGAGCGCTGTGGTGCGGTGCTGGCCACGCATTTTCCGCCTGGGGCGCTGCCGAAGGATGAGCTGCCGAACCGGATTGTCGAGATTTAGGCGGCTGCGGCGTTACGGATCAGCGCCAAGCTGTGCGTCCTCAAAGGCGCCGGACCATGCGAACCAGTAGGCGACGTGACCGGGCAGGCGGGGCAGTGTCGTACCATCAGGTCCGATCAAAGCGACCTCGGTAATATGCCAAATGGTGTTGCCTTCGATGAGCTGATCCGGCGTTGAACCGCGCTGGAATGGCCTGCCATCGCTGCGATAGGCGCGGGCACCTTGTCCGCCTGGCTCGCCGATCACCACGATGCCGGCCAGACCCACGTGGTCGTTGATGACAGCACCGCCTGCAAGCGTGCTGAGTTTGAAGGCCTTGGCCCCACCAGGGAGGCGAACACCGAACACGCGGTCTTTCACCGCAAGCCTTGGGTCTCCGGCCAGAGCTGGGAACATCAGCGCGGGGCTTGCGAAGTAGTCATGGTAGGCGATGCCCGTGCCGTAATCCCGCGCAAAGCCGGTGTTGAGCGAGAGGACCTGGGTGCCCGGATGCAAGGACCGCCATTGCTGCCACGACGTGATCACCACCGGCAGGACGGTCAGCGTGATGGCGGAGCCCACGAGCTGTCCCACGACGGGTTTGCCGTTGAATTGGCTCCACAGCGAGTTTGTCTGTCGGTCATACATCAACTTGTTGGAGCGATAGAGCAGACCGGATGATCCGAAGGTGAACGGCCGGGCGCGCCCGGCCACGCGTCCGTCGAACAAAATGCCGGAGCCGCAGAGCGTGCAATAGGCGAGGCTTACGGGAACGCCGCCCACCACGTCGTTGATCATCTCGTGCCAGTTGGCGATGCGCAGCGGATAGGCGCGGGCGTCGCCGTTGATCTCGACGCCGAACACCTGATCGGAGGCGTTGAGATAGCTGGCCTGGGTGGCGGTGATCAGGGCTGGATTGTCGAGTGCTGGAATGCCATCGACGGCGACACCGCCCCAGACGATTTCCTCCGGCCGGATGTCATGGCGCATGTCTGGTTGGATGAAGCGCCGAAATGTTGGGTCGATGCGCGACAGCATGGTGCTGAGGAATGCGATGTAGCCGGGATTGGGCACGATTTCGGGGTGCGCTTGCTGCCAGAGCATCCATTCGAACCATTGCGCGCCAGGATCCGCGCCGGTTAGCTCCTGCAATTTGGCGATGAGGCTGTCGGCATCGTCCGGCTGGAAACGCAGCAACTGGATCAGGAGTGCCACCGACCCACGGTCTGCGTTCTGGACCAGATACTGCATCCCCGCTCGTCGTTCGCGCGCGGTGCCGCTAAGGGCCTGATGGATGGCGGTGTCCTGTTCGGAGGACTGTGTTCGGACCGGACATGTGAGAAGGCCGAGCAGCAGCAGGGCCGCGATGGAGGCTCTACGCCAGACGATGCATCGTGCCTTTTGGGTCTCGCACATGATCGTCCGCCTCCAAATACCCAGGATTGAGCGGCACTTTGCCAGCACCGCCGGGGATGTCGAGCACGTAGGTGGGCCAGGCGAGGCCGGTGACACGTCCACGTAAGCCGCGCAGCAGGGCCTGGCCCTCGGCGATGGGGACGTGGAAGCGGGCGGTGCCGGGGGCGGCGTCGAGCTGGTGGAGGTAGTAGGGCTTTACTCGGGCGGCGAGCATGGCGCGGAACAGGGCTTCGAGGGCGGCTTCGCTGTCGTTGACACCGCGCAGGAGTACGGATTGGCCGAGGACTGGGATGGCCTCGGATTGAATGCGACGTAGGGCTGTGCGGGCTGCGGGCGTGATCTCGCTGGCGTGGTTGCTGTGTAGGACGACGAACATCGCCTTTTCGGTGCGCATTGCCGCCGCTAGTTCGGCCGTCACGCGCTCCGGCATGGTGACGGGCACGCGGGTGTGGATGCGGATGATGGCGATGTGGTCCATGGCGGAGAGTGCGTCGATGATCTCGCCGAGACGACGGGGTGAGAGCATCAGCGGGTCACCGCCGGTGAGGATGATTTCGGTGATGTCGGTCCTCGCGCGCAGCCAGTCCAACGCTGCGGCGAGTTCTGCCTCGGTGAGCAGGCCGCCATCGGGGCCGACGTGTTCGCGCCGGAAGCAGAAGCGGCAATAGGTGGGGCAGATGAGGAGGGGCTTGAGCAGCGCGCGGTCGGCATAGCGGTGGACGATGCCTTTGATGGGGCTGAGCGCGTCATCGCCGATGGGGTCCAGGCGTTCGTGCCCGGCGGTGATGAGTTCGGCTGCATCGGGGATAAATTGGCGGCCGATGGGGCCGGACGGGTCGTCGATCAGGGCCTGCAAGGCGGGCGGGATGGCCACGGCGTAGCGTTGGCCCACGGCTTCGAGGGCCTCACGCTGGGCAGGCATGACGAGGCCGGCGTTGATCAGCGCCTGGGGATCGCGGAGCGTTTGCGGTATCGATTGGTCCATCGGCGGCGTGTAGTCCTGCGCGCGCGGCCAAGCAACCGGAGTGCGACATGAAATACATCATCGCCGACGTGTTCACCGACGTGGCGTTCGGCGGCAACCAGCTGGCGGTGTTTTATGACGCTGAGGGGCTGGAGACGCAGCAGATGCAGACGCTGACGCGGGAGATGAATTTCGCCGAGAGCACGTTTGTGACGCCCGGCTCGGCTCCGGGGCGGTTCCGGGTGCGGATTTTCACGCCTGCATCAGAGATGGTGTTTGCGGGCCACCCGACGATTGGCACTTCGGTGGTGCTCGCTCATCTCGGACGCACGGCGGGGCTGAGCGAGATCGTGCTGGAGGAGAATATAGGGCCGGTTCGGGTGGTGCTGCGTGAAGGTGGGGCAACGTTGTTCATGGATGGTCCTGCCGAGGTGCGGCCGCATGGCGTGGCGGCGGTGGCGCTGGCCGACGCGATTGGGCTGACTGAGGCGGATTTGGCGGGTGATCCGTGGCAGGCGGGCTATGGCATGCCGTTTCTGTTTATGCCGGTTCGCAGGCGCGAGGGTGTGGCACGCAGTCAGCTGCATGGTGATCGCTGGCACGCGCTGACGCAGGATTTGTGGGGTGGGCGCTCGGTCTATATCTACGCCGCGACGCAGCATGACGGACCGACGACGCATATTCACTCGCGCATGTTCGCGCCGAAATTTGGCATTACGGAGGACCCGGCCACCGGGTCGGCCGCGGCTGCACTTGCGGGGAGCATGGACACGGATGCCACGCATCTCGTCATCGATCAGGGTGTGGAAATGGGGCGGCCAAGCCGGTTGGTGGCGCAGATCACCCGGGCTTCCGACGGCAGCGTGACGGGTGTTTCGATTGGCGGTGGTGCGGTGGTGGTGGCCGAGGGGCAGTTTCTGCGGCTGCCATGAGCGTGATTGACAAACTGCGCCGGAGGGCTCGTCTGGCGCAGGATGTGCGCCGGTTTTTCGATGCGCGTGGGTATTTGGAGGTGGAGACGCCTTACGCGGTGCCGACGCCCGGGGAGGAGGTGCATCTGCGTGCTTTCGCGACCTCCCGCCGTCTGCCAACCGGCGAGAGTGAGGCGCTGTTCCTGCACACAAGCCCGGAATTCGCCATGAAGCGGCTGCTGTCGGCGGGCTCCGGCGCGATTTTCCAGCTGGCGCGCGTGTGGCGCAATGAGGAGCAGGCGGCGCGGCATTCGCATGAGTTCACGATGCTGGAATGGTATCGGCCCGGTGCCAGCATGGCGGATTTGATGGATGAGACGGAGGCGCTGATCCGGGCGGTGTTGCCGGGTCAGACGCTGCCGCCGTTTGAGCGGCTGACGATGGCGGAGGCGTTCTCGCGCTACGTGGGGGCGGATTTGCTCGGCACGGCGGAGGATGCGGTGGCTTTGGCGGCGCAGGCGGAGACGCGATTGCGGGACGGTGAGGAGTGGGAGGATTTGTTCTTCCGGCTGATATTGGAGCGCATCGACCCGGTGGTGGGTCACGCGCATCCGGTGTTTCTGACCCATTGGCCCACGGCACAGGCGGCGCTGGCGCGGCGTGATCCGGCTGATCCGCGGGTGGCGTTGCGGTTTGAGCTTTATATGGGCGGTATGGAACTCGCCAACGCGTTCGAGGAACTCACCGATCCCACCGAGCAGCGCGCTCGCTTTGAGCATGACCGTGCGCGGCGTCACGCGATTTATGGTGGGCCGGACTGGCCGATGGATGAGGCTTTTCTCGAAGCACTCGCGTATATGCCACCCTGTGCCGGAATCGCGCTGGGGTTTGACCGGCTTGCGATGCTGGCTTGTGGCGCGGATCGGATTGACGAGGTGATGTGGCGGTGAAGCGGGTTCTGATTGTTCTGCTGGTGATGACCGGATGCGTGCAGGTGCCGGATCGCCGTTCCAATTTGGACAAGCTGGTGGGGAAGCCGGAGGAACTGGCGCGCCGCGTGATGGGGCCGCCCATGGATATCAGCCTCTCGGGCCAGCGGAAGTATTTGTCTTACGTTGAGCAAGCCCCGATCGAGCAGTTCGGCGGATATAATATGTTCGACGGCTATGGCCGGTATGGGACCATCGGCTATCGAAAACTTGGCTTCGAAGGTCAGTATGAGGCGTATCAGCTGCGCTGCCAGACGACGCTTGAGGTGGAGCGGGGCGTGGTGGTGACGTATTCGCTGAAGGGCGACCATTGCGGGTGAGGCGGCGTGCGAACCTCAGGCGAAATCTGTGATCCGATAGCCTTGGGCGAACAGCAGCGCCCGCAGGTTGGCGTGATCCACCCGCGCTTTCGCCGCCTCTGCCACGATGGGTTTGGCGTGATAGGCAACGCCCAGGCCGGCAGCCTTGATCATGTCGAGGTCGTTGGCTCCATCGCCCACGGCCAATGTGGCGGTGAGTTTGAGGCCACGCGCCTCGGCCAGTTCTTCCAGAATCTCCAGCTTGGCGAAACGGTCGAGAATGGGCATGGCGACTTCGCCGGTCAGCGCTTCGGCTTCATGCAGAAGCGTGTTAGCGCGGTGAACATCAAATCCGATCTTGTCAGCCACCCTACCGGTGAAGTATGTGAATCCACCAGAGACGAGGGCGGTTGTGGCGTTGTGCTTGCGCATGGTGGCCACAAGTTCGGCGGCCCCTTCGGTGAGCATGGTCGCTTCCCAGGTTTTTTCCAGCGCTGCGAGTGTCAGCCCCTTCAGCATGGCAACGCGCTCGCGTAGCGCCGTGGCGAAATCGATCTCGCCGTTCATGCTGCGCTTGGTGATGGCGACGATCTCGGCCTGTACGCCCGCAAATGCCGCCAGTTCGTCAAGGGTTTCGCTGGTGACGATGGTGCTGTCCATGTCGGCGACCAGCAGGCCTTTGCGTCTTCCTCGGGCTTTGGTGGTGATGGCGTCGATTGGCAGCCGTTCGAGTGCTGCTTCGATGATGGCGTTTTCTGGCGCGGTGGTGCAGGGGATGTCGCACGCCTCGCCGGGTGAGAGAATGATGGGCTCGCCACCGCCAATGGCTCCGCGAACACGGTCGATGACGGCGGGGGAGAGCGTGGTGGCTTTGCGGTCGGCCACCAGAGTGAGGATATAGGTCATGCCAGGGGTCTACGGGTGAGTGCGGGTGGGGGCAAGATGCGCCACGCGGTGATTGTGGCGGGGCCGACGGCGAGCGGGAAATCGGCGCTGGCCATGGGTTTGGCGGCGCGGCTGGGTGCCACGGTCATCAATGCTGATTCCATGCAGGTTTATCGTGAACTGCGCATTGTGACGGCGCGGCCGAGTGAGGCGGATGAAGCCGCCGTTCCGCATCGCCTTTATGGAGTGCGTGCCGCTGCGGAGGCTGGGAATGCGGCATGGTGGCGTGCTGCGGCGCTGGCGGAGATGGAGGCATGTTCGGGCCTGCCGATCCTTTGCGGTGGGACCGGGCTGTATCTCTCCGCCCTCGTTCGCGGCATTGCTGATATTCCTGAGCCGGAGACCTGGGCGCGGGCGGAGGCGCGGGGGTTGGTGGATGAGATTGGCGTGGCCGCGTTGCATGCCCGGCTTATGGAGGCTGATCCGGTCACTGCCGCTGGATTGCGTTCGACGGATGGTCAGCGCGTGGCGCGGGCTTGGGAGGTGTGGCGCAGCACCGGGCGCGGGCTGCGAAATTGGCAGTCTGATGCGACGCCGCCGTCCGATTGGCGGTTCAGCGTTGTTCTGCTTGATCCGCCACGAGATGGGCTGCGTGAGGCAATCGCGCATCGTTTCAATGCGATGCTGGAGGCTGGGGCGCTGGATGAGGTGCGCGATCTGTTGGCGCTGAGGCTCGATCCCGGTTTGCCGTTGATGCGGGCGCTGGGGGTGCCGGAGCTGGCGGCGTATCTTCGTGATGAGATCGATCTGGCCGCGGCGGTGGCGCGGGCGAACCTTGCCACCGGACAATTTATCAAGCGGCAAGCCACATGGTTTCGAGGCCAAAAATTGGCTGATGTCAGCCGCGTGCATACGATCCATGCGCGAATTGCGGGTCTTGCGCAATTTTCGGAAAGAGAATGGGGTGGTTTGCTCAATTTTATTCAGCATGATGGTTGACGCAGTGCAGCGCAACGTTCTACCCATGCGTCCATCATGACCCAGACCGACACTCTCCAGGCTCCCCCGTCCACCACGCTTGAAAGTGGTGCCGAAGTATTGCTCCGCGCGCTGAAAGATCAGGGCGTAGAGGTTATCTTCGGCTATCCCGGTGGTGCGGTATTGCCGATCTATGATGCGATCTTCCAGCAGAACGCCATTCGCCATATTCTGGTGCGCCATGAGCAGGCGGCGGTGCATGCCGCTGAAGGCTACGCGCGCAGCACCGGCAAGGTTGGGTGTGTGCTGGTGACATCCGGCCCCGGTGCCACCAATGCTGTGACTGGCCTGGTCGATGCGCTGATGGACAGCATACCGCTGGTGTGCCTGACCGGGCAGGTGCCGACGCATCTGATCGGCAATGACGCGTTTCAGGAAGCGGACACCACGGGCATCACGCGGCCTGCGACGAAGCATAACTACCTGGTTAAGAAGTCCGAGGATCTGGCTCGCGTTGTTCATGAGGCGTTTTACGTCGCCCGGTCCGGCCGTCCGGGGCCGGTGGTGATCGATCTGCCGAAGGACATCCTGATCAACAAGGCGCCCTATTCGGAAAAGCCCGAAACGCCGCATCGCAGCTACCGCCCACAGACCGCCCCCGATGCCGCGCAGATCAGCCGCGCGATTGCACTCCTCAAGGCCGCCAAGCGCCCTGTTATCTATAGCGGTGGCGGCGTGATCAATGCGGGTGATGCGGCTTCGGCGGCGCTGACCAAATTCGTCCGCAAAACCGGCTTCCCAATTACCTCGACATTGATGGGCCTCGGTGCCTACCCGTCGAACGATCCGCTGTTCCTCGGCATGCTCGGCATGCACGGCACCTACGAAGCCAACATGGCCATGCATGGCTGCGACGTGATGCTGAACGTCGGCGCGCGCTTCGATGATCGCGTGACCGGCAGGCTCAACGCTTTCTCGCCGGATAGCCGGAAGATCCACATCGATATTGACCCGTCCAGCATCAACAAGAATGTGGCGGTTGAGGTGCCGATCATCGCCGACGCCGCTTACGCGCTCGAGGCTTTGTGCGATGCGTGGGATGCCGATCCGGCCCCGCCGCAGACCGCCGATGTGGCGTCGTGGTGGGCGACGATTGAGGGCTGGAAGGCGGTTAACTGCCTGAAATTCACCCAGACGCAGGCCAAGGGCGGCATCATCAAGCCGCAATATGCCATTCAGCGCCTGTATGACCTCACGCAGGAGCACGAGGCGAAAACCGGCCAGCAGACCTATATCTCCACCGAAGTCGGCCAGCATCAGATGTGGGCGGCGCAGTATTTCCGCTTTGACAAGCCCAATCGCTGGATGACCTCAGGCGGTCTCGGCACGATGGGCTACGGCCTGCCTGCTGCGATGGGTGCGCAGATTGCTCACCCTGAGGCGATGTGTATCGACGTTGCCGGCGAGGCTTCGATCCTGATGAACATTCAGGAGATGGCGACGCTGGCGCAGTATCGCCTGCCGGTGAAGGTGTTCATTCTGAACAACCAGTATATGGGCATGGTGCGGCAGTGGCAGGAATTGCTGCATGGCAGCCGTTATTCCGAGAGCTATAGCGAGGCGCTGCCGGATTTCGTGAAGCTGGCCGATGCGTTCCATGGCGTTGGCATGCGCGCCACCTGTGTTGATGAACTCGATGACGTAATCCGCGCCATGCTGACCAATCCGCGTGCGGTGATTGCCGATATTTGTGTGGATCAGAAAGAGAATTGCTATCCGATGATCCCGTCTGGTGCCGCGCATAACGACATGATTTTGGGGCCGGAGCACGGCACCGCGTTGCAGGATGGCCGCGCTGCCGGTCTTACCGATGAAGGGCTGGTGCTGGTCTGAGCAAGACCGGCGCTGGAGTGAGTGACATGATCGATCCCAAAGACCCGACCGTCCGGTCGGCGACCATTTCTTGCCTTGTGGAGAACGAGGCCGGCGTGCTCGCGCGCGTCATCGGCTTGTTTTCTGGGCGTGGCTACAACATCGACAGTCTGACGGTGGCCCCGGTGGAAGGCGATCGTGGTCGCAGCCGGATCAATGTTGTGACGTCTGGCACGCCGATGGTGATTGAGCAGATCAAGGCGCAGTTGGACCGGCTGGTTCCGGTGCATCGCGTCTCGGATCTCACGCAGGACGGACCGCACATTGCGCGCGAAATGGCACTTGTGAAGGTGGTCGGCTCTGGCAACAGCCGTGCGGAGGCGCTGCGCCTGGCCGATGCGTTCCGTGCCCGTGTTGTTGATGCCACCATCGACAGCTTCGTGTTTGAAATGACCGGCCAGACCGAGAAGCTCGACGCGTTTGTCGATCTGATGCGCCCACTTGGCCTGGCCGAAGTGTCACGCACCGGCGTTGCTGCCATTGCCCGTGGGACGCGCATTCTTTAGAGCGTTCCCGATCCAAGCCTATCTATAAGAAACAAAGGACGAGAAGATGCGCGTTTACTACGACCGCGATGCGGACGTGAACCTGATCCTGGCCAAAAAAGTCGCCATCATTGGCTTCGGCAGCCAGGGCCATGCCCATGCGCTGAACCTGAAGGACAGCGGAGCCACCAATTTGGTGATCGGCCTGCGTCCTGGTTCGGCGGGTGTTGCCAAGGCCGAAGCCGCTGGCCTGAAGGTGATGGCCCCGGCCGAAGCCGCCAAATGGGCCGATGTGATCATGGTGCTGACCCCCGATGAGGGCCAGGGCGATCTGTATCGTGACAGCCTGGTTGCCAACATGAAACAGGGTGCGGCGCTGGCGTTTGCCCACGGCCTGAACGTGCATTTCAATCTGCTCGACCCGCGGCCCGATATCGACGTGTTCATGATCGCTCCGAAGGGCCCTGGCCACACGGTGCGTTCGGAATACCAGAAGGGCGGCGGCGTGCCTTGCCTCGTGGCGGTTGATCAGAACCCATCCGGCAACGCGCTGGAAATCGCGCTCTCCTATGCTTCGGCCATCGGCGGCGGTCGCGCTGGCATCATCGAGACGACGTTCAAGGAAGAGTGCGAGACGGATCTGTTCGGTGAGCAGGTTGTGCTCTGCGGCGGCCTCGTGGAACTCATCAAGGCCGGCTTCGAGACACTGGTTGAAGCCGGTTATGCTCCCGAGATGGCGTATTTCGAGTGCTTGCATGAAGTGAAGCTGATCGTTGACCTCATCTATGAGGGCGGCATCGCCAACATGAACTACTCGATCTCCAACACCGCCGAATACGGCGAATACGTCACCGGCCCGCGCATCGTCACCTCAGATACCAAGGCCGAGATGAAGCGCGTGCTCGACGATATTCAGTCCGGCAAGTTCGCGCGTGACTGGATGCTCGAGAACAAGGTCAATCAGGCGAGCTTCAAGGCAACGCGCCGCCGTATGGCTGAGCACCAGATTGAGGAAGTGGGCGAGAAGCTGCGCGGCATGATGCCGTGGATCGCCAAGAACAAGCTGGTGGACAAGGCGAAGAACTGATGTTCGGCGGGGCAAAGCTTAGAGTTGGCTTTGCCCTGCTGGCCTTGCTGGCGGGGTGCGCGAAGGAGCCGGAGATCGGTGTTCCCGAGGGCCCCCGCATTGTCTTTACGCATGATCCCGCCAGCGAGTTTGATTTGCTGCCGGGTTGGCGGACCGAGCTGAAATCGTCAGTCGTGGCCGCTTTCGCCGTTGGTTGCACGGTGATGCGCGAGCCCCGCTTTAGGCCCGCTTGTAATGCTGTGAGTGGTGTGGCGGCTGGGAGCGAAGATGCGGCGCGTCTGTTCCTCATCCACTATTTCCGCCCGCAACTCGTTGGCACCGATTATCTGACGGGATATTTCGAGCTGACCGTTAAAGGCAGTCGCAGACGAGACAGCACCTACAACGTGCCGGTCTATGCCCCGCCGCGTTATCCCAATCGATACCCGCGCCCCGATATCATGGGTGGAGCTTTGGAGGGGCAGGGGCTTGAGATTCTGTATCTGCAGAGCGAGGCCGACCTCTACTTCATGCAGCTTCAGGGCTCCGGTCGTGTGGTGATGCCTGATGGTAGCCTGGTGCGGCTCGGTACGGCTGCGAATAACGGCCAGCGTCGCATTCCGCTGGAGGGCTTGTTTGGAGAAGCGCCGATTCCTGGCCGCGATCTTTCCATCAGCGGCATCCGCGCCTGGGCCGCCGATCATGTGCCGCAGACCAATGGTAGGCTCGCGCGTGATCAGGCCTATGCGTTTTTCCGTGAGCTTCCCGATTTGCGGCCGCAATACGGTGCCTACGGGGCGTTTTCATTGCCGTTGCTGCCGATGCGGTCCGTGGCCATCGACCCGAGCTACACGTTGCTTGGCAGCATGCTGTGGATCAACACCAACAAGGCGTTTGACACGGTTCGTATGCCACATCTGGTGATTGCGCATGACACCGGAGCGCTGATCACCGGGCCTGCGCGGCTTGATTTGTTTTTCGGCTGGGGGCCAGACGCTGAGCGAATCGGTGGCCATCAAAATGCGCGTGTTCAGGTTTGGACGCTGGTTCCGAGATAGAACCAGCGTTTGAACCGCGCCGGTGAGCGTTCAGCCAAAGTTTGCAGGGCTGAACGCCGCCGAATCTGTGATATCAGATGCGTGGTGCGGTCGTAGGCCGGCCCGACTGAGCGGGCGGTTCGAAGAAATTGGTGGTCAGTGCCACAACGCCACCCGCCAGCATTCCTGCCAGTAGCATCACGACGATTGCCATGGGAACGCCGCACACATCTCCGCTTAACGCGGCTTGCATCCGCTGGCCAAGTGGCTTTGCGCTAGACTGCATCGAAGTGGTCGCCATGTTGTTCATCTTTCATCTTTTTGCGACAGCCATATTGGCTGCGTCGCGTGCCGCAATGGGTTGTTTCTCTTAGTGAAATAAAACACAGAGCGCCGAATCATTCCTGCCTAGAAAAATTGAGATTTGTGATTTGTTGTACGAACACGTTGGTAAGTGCCTCTCGGCCGTGCCGCATCCGGCTGCTGACTTTTCAAGCGGTTGGCTCTTGCAAAGCGGGCTTGGATTGTCGAATTTCGCGCCATCCAAAACCGCCAATCAATGGCTGGTGCGGCAGGGAAACGACTTATGTCAGAAATTGAAAAACGTACAATCGCCAAGGTCTCGGCACGGCTCGTGCTGTTCCTCGTGGTTTGTTACTTCGTGGCCTACCTGGACCGCGTGAATGTGGGCTCCGCAGCGTTGACGATGAACAAGGCTCTTGGCCTGTCGTCCAGCGCATTTGGGTTTGGTGCGGGCATTTTCTTCATCGCGTATTTCTTCTTTGAAGTGCCCTCCAACCTCTTCCTGGCAAAGTTCGGTGCGCGCCGCTGGATCGCCCGGATCATGATCACGTGGGGCATCCTATCGGGGGCCATGGCGTTTATTCCGCAAATCTCTAACGCCACCGGACTTTCGCCGGAATACACGTTCTATGCTGTGCGCGTGCTGCTGGGTGCGGCTGAAGCCGGCTTCTTCCCCGGGATCATCTTCTTCCTGACGCTCTGGTTTCCCGGCGTATATCGTGCCCGCATCGTCGGCATGTTCATGGCCGCGATCCCGCTTTCAACCGTGATCGGCTCGCCGATCTCGGCCTATCTGCTGCAGTTCGACGGTGCGATGGGTCTGGCAGGCTGGCAGTGGCTGTTCATCGTTGAGGCCGCACCGGCACTGATCATGGCTGTGGCCGTGCTGGCCTACCTGACCGACAGTCCGGCCGAAGCCACGTGGCTTGAGAATGACGAGCGCGCTTGGCTCTCCTCAACCCTCGCGGCTGAGGCTCGTCAGCGCGAGGCAGCACGCAGCATGTCGGTGGTTGAAACCCTCCTCAACCCTCACGTGCTGGCGCTGGCGCTGGTTTATTTCGGTGCGGTGGCTTCGAATTATGGCGTTGGCTTCTTCATGCCGCAGATCGTCAAGGCGTTCGGCTACAGTGACACCATCACTTTGCTGATCACGGCGATCCCCTACGCAATCGGTGCTGTTGGCATGATCTGGTATGGCAGGCGCTCTGACGAGAAGGTGGAGCGCAAGGGACATGCTGCCGTTGCGCTGCTGATCGCGGCCGTGGGGCTGATTGCGGCCACGCTCACGACGGACCCGCTGATGAAGATGACCGCCTTCTCGATCAGCGCGTTCGGTGTATTTGCTGTGCTACCGGTGTTCTGGACTCTGCCAACCTCGTTCCTATCCGGCCCGGCGGCAGCGGCGGGCATTGCCATCATCAACGCGCTAGGCAATCTCTCTGGCTTTGCTGGGCCTTACGCGATGGGTGCGTTGAAGGATTACACCGGCAATTACAACAGCGGCCTGCTGCTGATCGCTGGTTTCGTGTTGATCTCGATGGTGACGGTGCTTCTGCTGAAGCACGACAGTTCGCTGGAGAGCGTGGCCCCGGCCAAGCGTACTTTGGTTGAGTGAGACGAACCGGGGAGGGGGCTCGCCCTCTCCTCGGATTCTCAGCAAGTAGGTCCGTCAGCCTTGGTATCGAGACCGAAAAACGGGCGCAACTTAATCCCGATCCAACTGCCGGCGAGGGCTAGCAGCATCCAGGCCCAGCCTGAGAGATTTCCAACCGAGAGTGCGCTGAAATAGGCCCCAATGTTGCAACCATTGGCCAGTCGCGCGCCGTATCCCATGGCAATGCCGCCAAGCAATGCGCCAGCCCATGGGCGGACGCCACCACCCCAGCGAGGCTGGAACTGCCCTGCGAAGGCTGCTGCCATCGCGGCACCAAGCAAAATCGCCATATCCATCAAGGACGTCACGTCAAACGAAAGCGATCCGTCGATCTGCGTCGTGAACCCCGGACGCATCCAATAGGCCCAGTGATGCGCGTCGATACCGATGGAGGTGAAGATCTTTGATCCCCATAAGGCAAAGGCCGATGTCTCGCCCCATGGCTTGCCGGCCAGGAACATCGTGGCGGCGTTGAGCAGTGCCAATGCGATCCCGCCCATCAACAGCCCTTGCGACAGCATGGATTTCGACCCGTGTCGTGCCAAGGCGAACAAGCCCGCCAGGACTGTAAGTTGCAGTGCGATAGCCGGCCCGAAGCCGATCAGCCCCTGCAGGTTGGCTCCCGGCAAGGCCGGGAGGCTCCACCAGAACCCCATGCTCCAAGCCCCGAGTGCGGAGCCGAACACGAAACCGACGACGGTGCCTATCAGTTTGCCGTTGCCGCCGCCGAGGGAGAACAAGGTGCCCGAAGCACAGCCGCCACCGATCTGCATGCCCGCGCCGAACATGATGGCACCGACCGCAAAGCCAATACCTACCGGTGTGGCCTCACCGCGCATGGGGACACCGAGTATGCTGCCCTGTGCGAGCATCGGCAGCATCAGCAGGCTTGCGAGTGCAATCATCACGGCATGGGCCTGGAACCCGGTGGCATCCCCGTCTTGCACCAGCGCTCGAAACGCGCCGGCAAAGCCGAAGCTGGATCTCAGCAACGCCGCACCAATCCCGGCCCCAACCAGCACAAGTGCGGCCAGCCGCCAATTGCCGCCGTCCTGCGTCCAGACCGCAAACGCAAGCGCGGTCAGCATGATTGTTCCAGCAACTGCGATTATCGCGTTCAGCCCTGGCTGCGAAAACGGCTGGGATGGAAGGGCACGCGTGAGATTGGCACCGGACATGGAGGCTCCAGAAAAACGAAATTGAGATGTATATAAAGAAAACACCGTAAGACTCAACATTTTTGAAAATTATACAGTTTCGAAATGTGTAATTGGCTTCCCCCTCCTCCTTTGGCCCGAATGCTGCCTCCCGCCGATCATTCAACCTGTTCAGCGATCGTTGCCTGTGCTCATTTGAGGTCGCGATGCACGCTTGGCTGATGCTGTCTCAGCAAGGAAGGTGGCGGCGGTCGGGCAAATTTCCTCGCGGTCCGAAAAGGCTTTTGTCATCCGTTGGCGGCCATTTTGGTCTATCGTGAAGATAGGTTGCGCCAGCTCACGACTGGGTCGGCGACACCGTTGCTGATCGCTTTTTAGTACTGGAGACCTTTTGCATGATGTTTGAGCGTAATTCCGACGGCATGATCCCGGCCACGCTCATCCCTGGGGACGGCATTGGGCCTGAGATCACCCAATGCGTGGTCGCTGTCCTCGCGAAACTCGACGCGCCGTTTGACTGGGACGTTCAGCAGGGCGGGCTTGCAGGTGTGGCGGCAGGCGGTGATCCGCTGCCGGAGGCGACGCTGAACAGCATCCGGCGCACCAAACTCGCGCTCAAGGGACCGCTGACGACACCGGTCGGCGGCGGATTTCGCTCGGTGAATGTTCGGTTGCGTGAGGAGTTCCATCTCTACGCCAACCTTCGCCCGGCCCATTCGCTTGTGCCTGGCGGGCGGTTCGAGAATATCGATCTCATCCTGGTGCGCGAGAACCTAGAAGGTCTTTACGTGGCGTTCGAGCATTACATTGCGGTGGGCGATGATCCGCACGCGGTGGCCATTTCCACCGGCATGAACACGCGCGACGGTGCCAAACGGATCATCCGCTTTGCGTTCGAGCACGCCCTCAAGCTGGGCCGCAAGAAGGTGACGCTGGTGCACAAGGCCAACGTGCTCAAGGCGCTGACCGGCGTGTTCCTTGAAACGGGCCGCGAAATGGCCAAGGAATATGAGGGGCGCATCGAGTGCGATGATCGCATTATCGATGCCTGTGCCATGCAGCTTGTGCTGAACCCGTGGCAGTTCGACGTGATTGTCACCACCAACCTGTTTGGTGACATCCTGTCCGATCTCATCGCGGGCCTGGTCGGCGGCCTTGGTGCGGCACCCGGTGCGAATATCGGTGAGAAGGCGGCGATCTTTGAGGCCGTGCATGGCTCCGCCCCGGATATTGCCGGCAAGGGTCTGGCCAATCCCACAGCATTGCTGTTGGCCGCCGGGCTGATGCTCGATCATGTGGGCGAGGTGGCGATTGCCACGAAGTTGCGCCATATCATCGACATGGTTCTGACCACAGATGGCGTTCGCACCCGCGATCTCGGTGGCACTGCTTCCACCCAGGAATTCACCACAGCCTTGCTAGCCCGCATCTGAGCCATTGCTGAACGGGAGACGCTGATGTCCAAAGGATCAGACCTGCTGGTGGCTGCTCTCGAAAACGAGGGTGTGGACCGGATATTCGGCGTGCCGGGCGAAGAGAACCTTGATGTTGTTGAAAGCCTGCGCAATTCCAGCATCCGGCTGATCCTCACGCGCCATGAGCAGGGGGCGGCCTTCATGGCGGCCACCTATGGCAGGCTGACCGGCAAGCCCGGCGTTTGCATCGCAACGCTTGGGCCGGGGGCGCTGAACTTCACCACCGCAGCCGCGTATGCGTTTCTGGGGGCGATGCCGATGGTGATGATCACCGGCCAGAAAGGCATCCACAGCAGCAAGCAGGCACGTTTTCAGATTGTGGACGTGGTTGCCGCCTTCAAGCCGCTGACCAAGCTGTCGCGCCAGATCGCAAGCCCTGCCAGCATTCCAACGATCGTGCGCGATGCGTTCCGCGTGGCGATGGAAGAACGCCCCGGCCCGGTTCTTCTTGAGCTGCCGGAAGACGTGGCGGGCGAGGAAGGGCCGGATTTGCTGCCGATCCCCGTCCATCCCATTGAGATCCCAGTGGCCCATCGCAATGCCCTGGATCGTGCCGCGGACATGATCCTGGCCGCGAAGCGACCGCTGATCATGTTAGGGGCTGCCACCAGCCGTCCGCGCAGCACGGCGGGGCTTTCCGGATTCGTGCGGAGGCTGCAGATCCCGTTCTTCACCACGCAGATGGGCAAGGGCACGGTGCCCGGCGGCGGCAATCTCTATATGGGCACCGCGGCGCTGTCGGAGCGGGACTATGTGCATGAGGCCGTCGATCAGGCGGACCTCATCATCGCTATTGGCCACGATACGATTGAGAAGCCGCCGTTCATCATGGGGCCGAGCGGTCCGAAGGTGATCCATGTCAGCTACAGCTCGGCCAATGTGGATCAGGTGTATTTCCCGCATGCCGAGGTGATCGGCGATGTGGGGCCGAGCCTGGAACTGCTGGCAGACCGGCTTGAGGGCAAGCTGCATAATGCGGGTGCCTTGCTGACCCTGCGCGAAGGCATTTTGTCCCGCATCACTGACCGCGCCACCGAAGATCGCTGGCCGCCGACGCCGCAGCGCATTGTGCATGACGTGCGTCAGGTCATTCCGGCAGACGGCATCGTGGCACTCGACAACGGCATGTATAAAATCTGGTTTGCCCGGAATTATCGCACCTATGTTGCCAACACGTTGCTGCTCGACAACGCGCTGGCGACGATGGGCGCTGGACTGCCATCGGCGATGATGGCGGCGATGATGTATCCGGAACGCCGGGTGATGGCGGTGTGCGGTGATGGTGGGTTCATGATGAACAGCCAGGAGATGGAAACCGCTGTCAGGCTCAAGCTCAACCTTGTGGTGCTGATCCTTGATGATGGTGCCTATGGCATGATCCGCTGGAAGCAGGCGGTGGATAATTTTGAAGATTTTGGCTTGACCTTCGGCAATCCGGATTTTGTCCGCTATGCCGAGGCTTATGGTGCGAAGGGCACGCGAGTGACCTCCACCGAGGGCCTGATCCCGGCGCTGGAGGCTGCGTTCCAAGGCGGTGGTGTGCATCTCGTGGCCGTGCCGATAGACTACACCGAGAACACCCGCGTGTTGGTGACAGAACTGCGCGCGCGGGTGGCTCAGCAGCCAGCTGAATCGGCGATGGTCTAAGAGGAAAAAATCATGCAAATCCGCGCCGCCGTTCTCGACAAGATGGGTGCAAGCCACCCCTACGCCGACAGCAAGCCGCTGAGCATTCGCACGCTGGACCTCGATGCCCCCGGCCATGGCGAGGTGCTGGTCAAGCTCGCTGCCGCCGGGCTTTGCCATTCCGATCTCTCGGTGATCAACGGTGACCGTCCCCGCCCGATGCCGATGGCGTTGGGACATGAGGCGTCCGGCGTCGTCGTGGCGCTGGGCGAGGATGTGGATGATCTGGCCGTCGGTGATCACGTCATCATGGTGTTCATGCCGAGCTGCGGGCACTGCCTGCCCTGTGCCGAGGGGCGTCCGGCTTTGTGTGAGCCGGGTGCGGTGGCCAATGGTGCGGGGACTTTGCTTTCTGGCAAGCGGCGGCTGCACTGTGATGGGGCGGAGGTGAACCATCATCTCGGCGTCTCCGGCTTTGCCGATCATGCGGTGATGTCGCGTCGTTCGATGGTCAAGATCGACAAGGAATTGCCACTCGATCAGGCGGCATTGTTCGGCTGCGCTGTGCTGACGGGCGTGGGGGCCGTGGTGAACACCGCGAAGCTGCAACCGGGGCAGACAGCGGCGGTGATCGGGTTGGGTGGCGTGGGCCTCGCCTCGGTGCTCGGTGCTGTTGCGTCCGGCGCTGCGCAGGTGGTGGCGATTGATTTGTCTGACGACAAGCTGGCGCTGGCTCGCGAACTCGGTGCCACGCACACTGTCAACGCGAAAGATGCTGATGCGGCCGAGCAGGTTCGCGCCATCACCGCCGGCGGCGTTGATTTCGCGTTCGAGATGGCTGGTGCTGTGCGGGCGATGGAGCTTGCCTACAAGATCACCAAGCGCGGCGGCACGACTGTCACCGCTGGGCTGCCGCCGCCGACGGCTGCTTTGGCGTTGCCGCTGGTCAATTTGGTGGCGGAGGAGCGCACGGTGAAGGGCAGCTATATCGGCACTTGCGTTCCAACGCGCGACATTCCTCGCTTCATCAATTTGTTCCGCACCGGGAAGCTCCCGGTGGACAGGTTGATGAGCGGCAAGATTTCGCTTGATGAGATCAACGAAGGCTTCGACCGTCTGCATGCTGGCAGTGTGGTGCGCCTGGTGGTTGAGTTCCCTGGGTGAACCCATTCGAGGCCGCAACTGCCTTTTGGGCGGCCCTGCTGCCGAAGGCGGTTGTGCCTGAAGCGGAGGAGGTGGCGCGCCTCGGCGAGGCGATGGCGACTCTTCTTGAGTCGGCAACTGCGATGATGGCCCAGATGGCCAGCCAGATGCCCGGCAGTGATGCCAACACGGCGGCACTGTTTCGCAAAATTGCTGATCCCGCCGCATGGCTTTCCGGTGGGGCTGATTTGCACGAGGCGCTTGATCAGATCGCGCACGGGCCGCGCTTTGCCGATATGTGGGACATCGAGCGCCGATACGCTCGTCTTTCCGCAGCCGTGCTGGAGATGCGCCGTGTCTCCGACCTGCATCACGCCGTGGTGTTGGCGGCATGGATGGAGGCGGCAGCCGAGTTTAGCGGCGTGATTGCAGTAAACCCTCCGGCAGATGGCCGCGCGATGATGGCGCAATGGAGTGAAATCGCCAATCGCGTGTTGATCACGGCGCAGCGTTCGGATGCTTTTCTGGCCAGTCAGGCGGCCACGCTGCGTGCCGGCGTTGAACTCAGTCTCGCGCAGCAGGACCTTGGAGAGTTGTTCGGCAGGCTCTACGGCTTTCCAACTCGAACGGAGGTTGATGATCTGCATCGCACAGTGACTGAGTTGCGGCGTGAACTTCGGGCGCTCAAGCGCGAGTTGGCTGAGAGCCAACCTCAAAAACAGCACGCATGAGCAAACCAGTGCCACCGAGTATTGTGGCAGACGCCGTCGATCTTGGTGCGCGGATACTCAACTCCGCTTCCATGCTGCATTCCGTGTGCGATGAGGATGTGCAGATCGCCACCACTCCGAAGGATTTGGTGTGGCGGCAGGACAAGGTGAGCCTGTATCGTTATCGGCCGCTTACGGCGCAGCGTGTCGGCGTGCCTGCGTTGATTTGTTATGGCCTGATCGGTCGCTGGACGATGGTTGATCTGCAGCCTGATCGCTCGCTGGTGCGCAACCTGCTCAATCTTGGTGTCGATCTCTACGTGGTCGACTGGGGCAACCCATCGCGGGCGGATCGTTACCTGACGTTGGATGATTATATTCTGGGCTACCTCGACGCCATTGTGGCCGAGATGGCGCGGCGTTCTTCGCAGCAAGCGGTCAATCTGCTCGGTATTTGCGAAGGAGGCGTGTTTACCACAGCGTTTGCGGCGCTTGAGCCCGCGCGGGTGAACACGCTCATCACCACCATCACACCGATTGATTTCCATGCCGATGTTGAAGACCCCAGGCCCGGCCATGGTTTCATCAATATCTGGACGCGCAGCCTGTCTGTCGATGACGTGGATCGGCTGATTGACGCACATGGCGCTTTGCCTGGGGCATTTATGGGGGCGGTGTTCAATCAGATGTCCCCTATTCGCAGCCTGTTGAAATACAACCTCGATCTGCTGGATGTGGATGACGAGGGCAAGCTGCTAAACTGGCTGCGGATGGAGAAATGGATATCTGATAGACCGGATCATCCCGGTGAGGCCGCCCGGCAATGGCTGAAGGATCTGTATCAGCAAAACCAGATGGTGCGCGGGGAGTGGCATCTGGGCGGCAGGGTCGTGACCCTATCGGATATCACCATGCCGGTGCTCAACGTTTACGCGCTGGATGACCACATCGTTCCGCCGCCGACGTCTCGCGCTTTGGGGCAGCACATCGGCACGAAGGACTACACCGAATTGCCGTTGCCGGGTGGCCATGTGGGGGTGTTCGTCGGTGGGCGTTCACAGAAACTCTTCGCACCCGCTGTCGCTTCATTTCTTGAAAAGCACGATCAGGGCACAGCATGAACAACAAGATCGTCTCGGCCGCCGAGGCGGTTGCTGTTATTCAATCAGGTGATACTGTTTCGGTTGCGGGCTTTGTGGGCATCGGCACGCCGGACGAGTTGCTCATTGCTCTGGAGAAGCGCTTTCGAGAGACCGGTGAGCCGCGTGATCTCACGCTGGTTTTTGCCGCGGCCCCCGGAGATGGGCGTGACAAGGGGCTGAACCGCATCGCCTATGCAGGCCTCGTCCGCCGTGCAATCGGTGGGCATTGGGGTTTGGTTCCGAAGCTTTCGGCGCTTGCGATGGACAATCAGATCGAGGCCTACAATCTGCCGCTCGGCTGCATTTCGCAGCTTTATCGCGATATCGCGGCGCATCGCGCGGGGCTGGTGTCTCGCGTTGGCCTGCGCACGTTCGTCGATCCGCGCCAGGATGGCGGCAAGCTGAATGCTCGCACGACGGAGGAACTCGTCGAACTTTTGGTGATCGGCGGCAAAGAGTACCTGCTCTATAAGGCGTTCCCCATCAACGTGGCGCTCATTCGCGGCACCACGGCTGACACTGCGGGGAATATCACCATGGAGCGTGAGGCGCTCACGCTCGATGCGCTTGCCGCTGCGATGGCCACGAAGAATTCTGGCGGCTTGGTGATTTGTCAGGTGGAACGGATCGCCCAGGAAGGCTCGCTCGATGCGCGCCGGGTGCAGGTGCCCGGCGTGATGGTCGATTGCGTGGTGCTGGCGGATTTGGAGAACCACAAGCAGACGTATGCGGTGGCACATAACGGCGCGTTCTCTGGTCAAATTCGTGTGCCGATGGACCGCGTTGCGGTGCTGCCGCTGGATGACCGGAAAGTGATCGCCCGTAGAGCGGCGCTGGAACTTCCACCGGGCGGCGTCGTCAATCTCGGTATTGGCATGCCCGAGGGCGTGGCTGCCGTGGCCGCCGAGGAAAAGGTGCTGCAATACGTGACGCTAACCGCGGAGCCAGGCGTGATCGGCGGGATGCCGCAGGGTGGGCTTAATTTTGGGGCGGCGCTCAACCCCTCCGCCGTAATTCAGCAGAACCAGCAATTCGACTTTTACGATGGTGGCGGGCTTGATCTTGCCGTGCTTGGGCTTGCGCAGACGGACCGGCTTGGCAACGTCAATGTCAGCAAGTTTGGAACAAGGCTGGCGGGAGCTGGGGGCTTCATCAACATCAGCCAGAATGCGCGCAAGCTGGTGCTGGCGGGTTGCTTCACTGCGGGTGGGCTGGTGGTTGCGGTGGACGATGGCCAATTGCGCATCGTCAGCGAAGGCCGTCAGCGTAAGTTCATTGATGCCGTCGAGCACATCACCTTCAGTGGTGAATTGGCGGGTGAGACCGGGCAGAGCGTGCTCTACGTCACCGAGCGCTGCGTGTTTCGCCGAACCGCCGAGGGCATGGAACTGGCGGAGGTGGCACCGGGCATCGATATTGATCGGGACATTCTCGCGCATATGGGCTTCACGCCGATCATCAACTCGCCCGCGCTGATGGATAGGCGACTGTTCCTGCCCGAACCGATGGGCATGGAGCAGATATTGATGGGCCTGTCGCTCACCGACCGGATCAGCTTTGATACCGAGCGGGACACGATGTTCATCAACTATGAGGGCTTTCACGTTCGCACCACCGACGATGTTGATCTCGTCCGCCGCGAGGTTGAGACCCGCTGCCGTGCCATTGGCCATCGCATCGCGGTCATTGTCAATTATGACGGGTTCACGCTCGATCCTGCCGTGTCAGACACGTTCTTCTCAATGATCACGTATCTGCAGCAGCGCTATTACACCTCGGCCTCGCGCTATACCACGAGTGCGTTCATGCGGCTGAAGCTGGGGGCGAGCCTCGCAGAGCGTGCTTTGGCCCCGCATGTGTTCGAGACACTGCCGGAGGCGCAGGCTTTTATGGCAATGGTGCAGTCGGCGAAGTAGCGACGGCTATTCCAACGCGGTCCATGCGGCGTTGTTCTGGCTGGACGCGACCGATGCCGTGATGAACCGCATGCCGCGCACCCCCGCCTCGATCCCCGGCACCAGAAGGGAGGCGGCATCTGGCGTGCGGGCTTCCTGCACTGCGTTGATTTGCTCAGCGAAATCTCGATAGAGCTGTGCGAAGGCTTCGAAATAGCCCTCTGGGTGGCCCGGCGGCAGTCGCGTTGCGTGGGCGGCTTCTGGCCCTAGGTGCGGGCCTGCGCGGCGCAGTGTTTGTGGCGGTTCGCCAAGTCTGGTGAAACGTAACTCGTTCGGGCTTTCCTGCGCCCATTCGAGGCTGCCCTTGCTGCCGTAGATGCGCAGCCGCAGCGCGTTGTCCTGTCCCACGGTCACCTGCGACGACCACAGCGCGCCTCGAGCGCCGCCTTCGAAGCGGAGCATCATCTGGGTGTTGTCATCCAGCCTCCGGCCCTCCACGAACGTCGTCAACTCGGCTGCTACGCTCTGGACTTTCTCGCGTGAGACGAATTCCGCGAGGTTGAAGGCGTGTGTGCCGATGTCGCCTATGCAGCCGCCGGCGCCGCTGCGGGCAGGGTCGGTCCGCCATGATGCCTGCTTCTGGCCACTGGCTTCGAGTGCGGTTGCGAGCCAGTCCTGCGCGTATTCCACCTGCACCACGCGGATATCGCCAAGCTCGCCAGCTGCCACCATTGCCCGCGCGTGGCGGATCATCGGGTAGCCGGTGTAGTTGTGGGTGAGTGCGAACAGTGCCTGGCGTTTGGCGACTTCATGCTCCAGGTCGAGCGCCTCTTCCAGCGAATGGCAGAGCGGCTTGTCACAGATCACGTGAATGCCGGCGCGCAGCAGCGCCTTGGTGGCGGCGTAGTGCAGATGGTTGGGTGTGACGATGGCCACGACATCAACAGGGTGGGCCCGCCCCGCTTCGCGCGTGATCATGTCCTCGACGCTGGCATACACACGATCTTCGGCGATGTGCAGTTCGGCTGCACTTGCCCGGCCGCGCTGTGGATCAGACGACAACGCGCCCGCAATTAGTTCGTAACGATCATCCATACGCGCGGCAATGCGATGCACGGCACCGATGAAGGCACCTTGTCCGCCGCCGATCATGCCAAGCCGGAGCCGCCGTGCCATCAGCCGAGACCCAGCATTTTGCGGATGGCCGCGTGGTCGCTGCCGCCATCGGCAAAGTCGTCAAACGCGCGGGATGCGACCTCGATGATGTGGCTCTCGATGAATGGAGCCCCCTCGGCGGCACCCTGTGCGCTGTCCTTGATGCAGCATTCCCATTCCAGCACGGCCCAGCCGTCGAAGCCGTATTGGGAGAGACGGGAGAAGATGCCGCTGAAATCCACCTGTCCGTCGCCCAGGGAACGGAACCGCCCGGCGCGTTCAGCCCATGGGGCATAGCCGGAATAAACGCCCTGGCGGCCCGTTGGGTTGAACTCGGCATCCTTGGCGTGGAAGGCCTTGATGCGGGAGTGATAGATATCGATGAAGGCCAGATAATCGAGCTGTTGCAGCACGAAATGGCTGGGGTCGTAGAGGATATTACAGCGCGGATGTTGGCCGAGGCGGTCGAGGAACATCTCGAACGTGGTGCCGTCGAACAGGTCCTCGCCGGGGTGGATTTCGTAGCAGAGATCGACGCCCGCTGCATCGAACGCATCCAGAATGGGCCGCCAGCGCCGGGCCAGCTCGTCGAATGCGGTCTCGATCAGGCCTGCGGGGCGTTGCGGCCATGGGTAGAGATAGGGCCATGCCAGCGCGCCTGAGAAGGTAGCGTGGGCGCGAAGGTCGAGATTGGCGGAGGCTTTGGCCGCATAGAGCAGTTGCTGCTGTGCCCAAAGCTGCCGCTCGGCGGGCTTGCCGCGAACGGCCTCGGGTGCAAAGCCGTCAAACGCCAGATCATAGGCCGGATTGACCGCGATCAGCTGGCCCTGAAGATGCGTGGAAAGCTCGGTGAGTGCCACGCCAGCGGCAGCCAGCGTGCCGAGAACCTCGTCGCAATAGGTTTTGCTTTCCGCCGCCCTTTGCAGATCAAACAGGCGGGCATCCCAGCTTGGAATCTGCACACCTTTGTAGCCGAGGTCTGCGGCCCAACCGGCAATATTGGCGAGTGTGTTAAACGGCGCGGCGTCTCCTGCGAATTGGGCCAGGAAGATTGCGGGGCCGCGCATGGTTTTCATGGCCATGACTTACCCCTGCTTCATCAACAAAAACGCTTCGGCTTCCGGCATCTCGGCAGGCCGGTCGATGGGGCTGCCGACATCCACGGGGCTGCCGCTCTCGCCGGATTGGAGAATGGCGTACATCGCTTCCAGCACGTGCAGTGCCAGCTTGCCGGAACTGCGATGCGGTGTGCCGTGGCTGATCGAGCGTGCCAATTCGGCAATGCCGAGGCAGCGGTAATTCGCTTGATCTGCCCGTGTGGCGGGCCAATTGGGCGAGCGCCAGTTGGGCTTGCCGAAGACCATGCCGGAGCTATCGGCACCCTGCCAGTCACCTGCACCCTCGGTAAACTCCACGGTGCCACCGAAGAAGTTGGGATCTGGCACGCGCATGGAGCCGTCGCTGCCGTAAAGCTCGATGCCTGGATGGCTGTGGCGATGCACGTCCCAGCTCATTGCCAGACTGATTTGCGCACCGGCGGCGAATTGCAGCAGCGCCATCACCGTTGTGGGCGTTTCGACCTTGATACGATCGCCGGTGCGGGGGCCTGCGGTTGTGACGACACGCTCGGGCAGGCCGATCGAGGTGAGGGCGTGGACCTTGGTGATTGGCCCGAGCAGATTGACGAGAGCGCCGATATAGTATGGTCCGAGATCGAGGATCGGCCCGCCGCCGGGCTTGAAGAAGAATTCTGGGTCAGGGTGCCAATGCTCCATGCCGCGTGACATTAGGAATGCCGAGCCTGCGAGCACGTGGCCAATTTTGCCTTCATCGATCATCCGGCGCGCCAGCCTGCCGCCACCGCCCAGGAATGTGTCTGGCGCGCAGCCGAGACGAACGCCGCGATGTTCGGCTTCGGCCACCAGCTTGCGGCCATCCGCGAGGCCGGCACAGAGCGGCTTTTCCGAGAACACGTGCTTGCCCGCGCTGACGGCCTCGTGGCTGATGGCATAGTGCGCGTTTGGAACGGTCAGGTTGAGCACGAGATCGATGTCTGGCGACGCCAGCAACGCGTCAACGCTGCGTGCCTCGGTGTTGTATTTCGCTGCCTGTGCTGCTGCAGCTTCCGGCCTGATATCGGCACAGGCCCGCAGTTCGATCCCTTCAAACAGCGGCATGTTCTGCATGTAGACGCCGGCGATAACGCCAGTGCCGATCACGCCCACGCCAAGCGCTTTGGCGCGAGGCAAGGCGGCGCTCACCACGACCTCACTTCGGCGATGGAGCGTTGGGCGAAGCGGGCGTCGTCGCTGGGGTTGTCGTGTTCGAGCACCCAAACGTCTGCCGATGTGGCGCGCATGACGGGCAGCAGGGCCTTCCAATCCATGATGCCGTGGCCGACGTCGGCCCAGCCATCCTCACTGGCGTTCTCACCCTCGCGTGCGAGGTCCTTCACGTGGAAGCTCGCCACGCGTGGGGCATAGCGCTTGATGAGGGCTGCCGGGTCTTGTTTGCCGCGGACGGCCCAGGCGATATCAACCTGCCAGAGCACAGCTTGATCTTCGCCGAGGATCCATTCGAGGGGCGTGGAGCCGTCTGATAAGGTCACCATTTCAAAGCTGTGATTGTGCCAGCCAAAGCGGATGCCGTGATCGGCCAGCCGTTTGGCATAGCCGGAGAGTTCGTGGCCGAGTTTTTGCCAGCCCTCACGGTCCTGCACGCGCTCATCTGGAGGCACAGCGGGCATGAAGGCGGTGCGTACGCCCAGGGCCTTCAGCTTCGTCACCACGCCCTCGAAATCATCGCGCCATGAGGGGGCACCGATATGGGCGGTGGGGGCGGTGAGGTTGTTCTCTGCCAGAATCGCCGCCAGCGCCGTTGTGTCACCGAACAGGCCGCCAAATGGCTCCACATGCTTGATGCCGAGCCCTGCCAGCATTTTCACCTGACGGGCGAGGTCGGGGAAGTTGCGTGAGGAGTAGAGCTGGTAGGAGATGGAAGGTGTCATCGTTGGCTGTCCTGTGCGGGAGAAATCAAAGACGCTGGCCCTGTGCGTCGAACAGATTGAGCCGGTGCGGTGGGAACAGAAGCGGCAATGTGTCGCCTGCGACCACCTGGGTTTCTGCGGGAAGGCGGATGGAGATGGCGGCTTCCCCGATGCGGGTCCACGCGAGCAAATCGCTGCCCATGGGCTCGACGAGTTCAACGCGGGCGGGAAGGGCGTGTGGGTCTGATGGGGCGAGCACCACGTGCTCGGGCCTTATGCCGAGATCGACTGTGGCACCGCGGACGGGTGGTGCCGCGAAGGCGTAGTCGGCGAGTGGGAGTTGCCAGCCACTCGCTTCGAAATTGCCATGTTCGCCGATACGGCCTGAGACGAAGCTCATCGCTGGAGAGCCGACGAAGGTGGCAACGAAGCGGTTGGCGGGTTTGAGGTAGATTTCCTGTGGTGTGCCGAGTTGCTGGATGCGGCGATCCTTCATCACGGCGATGCGGTCGGCCAGTGTGAGGGCCTCGATCTGGTCGTGGGTGACGAAGATCATCGTCGCTCCCAGGCTGCCATGCAGGCGCTTGATCTCGGTGCGGAGTTCGGCGCGTAGCTGTGCGTCGAGGTTGGAGAGTGGTTCGTCGAACAGGAACACGCTGGCGTCGCGCACCAGCGCGCGGCCGATGGCGACGCGTTGGCGCTGGCCGCCTGAGAGTTCGGCAGGCTTGCGATCGAGCAATTCGCCGATTTGCAGCATCGTTGCCGCCTTGGTCACGCGGCGGTCGATTTCATCACGCTTCATGCCCGCGACCTGTAGGCCGAAGGACAGGTTGCGGCGGACGCTCATGCGTGGATAAAGCGCGTAGGATTGGAACACCATTGCGATGCCGCGATCTTTCGGCTCCTCCCACGTGACGTTGCGGCCACCAATCCAGATCTCGCCTTGGTCGATCTCCAACAGCCCCGCAATGGCCGCGAGCAGGGTGGACTTGCCGCAGCCGGATGGGCCGAGCAGCACGAGAAACTCGGACTGGGCGATTTCCAGATCAAGCCAGTCGAGCACTTTGAAGGTGCCGAAGGCGATTTCCACGCCGCGCAGCGAGACTGTGCTCATCCCTTGACCGCTCCTGCCGCAATGCCGCGCACAAACCAGCGACCTGAGAGAAAATAAACCGCGAGTGGAACCAATGCAGTGAGCAGGGTCGCGGCCATGTCCACGTTGTAGGTCCGCTCGCCTTGGGTGGTGTTGACGATGTTGTTGAGTTGCACGGTCATGGGCAGGTTCTCGCGCCCGGCGAATACCAGGCCCAGAATGAAATCGTTCCAGATGCCCGTGACCTGCAGGATGATGGCGACGACGATGATCGGCACCGCCATGGGCAGCATGATCTGGATGAAGATGCGCCAAAACCCTGCGCCATCGACGCGGGCGGCTTTGAACAGCTCGATGGGAAGTGCTACGAAGTGGTTGCGGAACAGCAGTGTCATGGTCGGCAGGCCGAAGATGGTGTGGACGACGACGATGCCGAGTAGGGAGTTGGCGATGCCGGCTTGAGAGAACATCCGCACCAGTGGATAGATGAAGACTTGATAAGGGATGAACGCCATCACCATGAGGGTTGCGAACAGCAATTGGGCTCCGCGTGGTCGCCAGAATGACAGTGCGTAGCCGGTTACGGCTCCGACCATGATTGAGGCCATTACGCTAGGCACCAGGATGCGTATGGAGTTCAAGAAGCCGACGCGAATGCCGTTGCATTGCAGGCCGGTGCAGGCGCTCGACCAAGCGGAGTTCCAGGCGGCGAGGCTCGGTGCGGCTGGCAGTGCGAGGATGTTGCCGGTGCGAATCTCGGACATGGGCTTGAGCGACGTGACGAGCATGACGTAGAGCGGCGTGAGGAAGAACAGCGCTGAGATCACAAGGAAGGCGTAGAGCCCGATGCGTCCCGCACTTAGGCGCTTGGGCCGCCTGCCGTTCGGTTGCGCCATTGCGGTCAATGCGCTGCTCCTACATGGGTTTTGCGGCCTTGCCAGTGATACCACGGCGCTACGACGGCAATCACGGTGATGAGCATGGTTGTGGCAGCAGCCGTCGCGAGTGCCAGATTGCCGCGCTCGAACAAATAATCCATGACGAATTTGGCGGGCACCTCGGATGCGATGCCGGGTCCACCGTTGGTCATGGCGACTGAGAGGTCGTAGAGCCTGACAACACTTGTGGCGAGCAGCACGAAGGCCGTGGCGAAGCTTCCGCGCAGCATTGGGATGACGATGAACACGAGAATGCGCCAGACCGGCAGCCCGTCCACGCGGGCGGCGTTCCAGATTTCGCGGTCCACCCCGCGCAAGCCCGCCAGCATGATCGCCATGACGAGGCCGGAGGCGTGCCAGACGGCTGCGATCACCAGCGTGTAGATAACGCGATCAGGACGGACGAGCCAGTTGAAATGGGCATCTGCAAAGCCTACGTCATGCAGCAGTTTTTCAAAGCCCAAGGTGGGATCGAGCATCCAGCGCCAGGCGAGACCGGTAACGATGAACGACATCGAGAACGGGTAGAGAAAGACGGAGCGGAACAGGCTTTCCGCTCGCACCCGGAAGTCGATGAGGGCTGCGAGCAGAAAGCCCACTGTGAGGGCGGCCACCATGAACAGCACGCCGAACACGGCGAGGTTCACGATGGAGGCGAGCCAACGATCATTGCTGGCCAGCACCTCATATTGCCGGAGCCCGACGAATACGGAGTTCGGCAACATGCGTGAGGTGGTGAGCGAGATCCACAACGTCCACAAGGTGGAACCGCAATAGATCACGAGTGCTATCAGCAGCGCGGGAGCCAGCGCCACCTGCGCTGACACCCGCGAGCCAATGAGCCGTCGTTTGGCCATTTGTTTGGGCCGACTAGAAGGTCTGACCGAACACGCCCGCGACTTTGGTGATGAAGACTTCCGGCGTGACGGATTGATCGTTCCAGAATTGGCTGATCAGATCTTCCATTGCACCGGTGACCGCAGGCGGTGACAGCAGTTCGTTGGCGGCCACCTGGGAGTTCTTGTCGCGCAGCCAGTCATGTGCCTGCCGTGCGCATATATCGAGGGAGGCCACGTCGGCATCCTGACGTGGCGGGATCGAGCCCTTTTTGGCGGAGAACGCAACCTGCGTGGCGGGGTCTGTTACGACCTGTTCAAGCAGTGTTTGGGCTGCGGCCACGGTGGCATTTTTCGGCTTGGGGAATGCGAATATGTCGCCGCCAAGCTGGTAGGTGATTTCGTGATCTGCCAGTACGGTGCAGCCATAGTCGCGGCCTGCCACTTGGTTTGCGGAGGTGAATTCACCCTTCGCCCAGTCACCCATCACCTGCATTCCGGCCTTGCCCTGGATGACCATGGCGGTGGCGTCGTTCCAGTTGCGGCTCGGTGCTCCGGCGTCGATGTAGGCGTGCAGACGGCGATAGGTGTCCACCACGTGGCGGAATTCTGGTGATTTCACCAGGGCCACGTCGCGCTTGGCCCAGAACTTGGTGAACATTTCAGAGCCACCCATGCCGGAGAGTACGGCGTTGAACAGACCACGCTCCCAGTTTTTCTGGCTGCTGAATGCCAGCGGCACGAGACCTGCGGCCTTCAGCTTGTCGAGGGTGACGAACAGTTCAGTGAAGTTCTTCGGCTGTGTTGCACCGGCCTTGGCGAGGGCGGCGCTGGAGGTGAAGAGCCAGTTCTGGCCGTGGATATCAACCGGAACCGCGTAGACGTGGCCATTGCGGGTAACGGCGTCTAGGATGGCGGCGGGTAGAACCGTGTTCCAGTTCTGAGCCTTCGCCAGACCGTCCACATTCGCGAGCAGATCGTTTTCCACCAGATCGTCAAACTGCTTGCCGGTGTTAAACTGCATGGCGGTCGGCGGATCACCGCCCACGGTGCGGTTCACGGCGGCGGCGCGCGCATTGGCTCCGCCAGCGATGGCGGTATCCACCCATTGACCGCCGGCTTTGTTGAAGGCGTCGGCATAAACGCGGATGGCGGCTGATTCACCGGCAGATGTCCACCAATGAATAACTTCGGCGCGTGCGGGTGTTTGGGCGTTGGCAGGGGCTGCGGACAGCAGAGCGAGCACGGCGGTGCTGGCAAGCAAGGAGCGGATCATGGATGGTCCCTCTATGTTTGTTCTTCCGGCGGATTGTTCGCCGGTTATTTTGCCATTCTGGCAGGATTTGAGATGTAATCGATTTCAAAGGAGCTTACAAGATGATTCCATTTCATGTTGGAGGATCAATTTTGGTGCGTCTGCGAAGGGAGGGCACGCAAGCCGTTACCATTGCTGATGTGGCGCGGTTGGCCGGCGTTTCGACAGCCACCGTCAGCCGGGCGCTTTCGGCGTCGGCTGCGCTGCGGCCGGAGACACTTGCTTTGGTTGAAGCGGCGGTGGCGCGCACCGGATATATGCCGAATGTGGCCGCTCGCACGCTGCGCGGGCGGCGCAGCATGGTGGTGCTGGTGGTGGTGCCGGACATCGCCAATCCGTTCTTTTCAGGCGTGCTGCGCGGGCTTGAAGATGAGTTGTCGCAGCATGGCTATGGTCTGCTGATCGGTGACATTGGCCCGCATAACGAAAAGCAGGCGCAGATTGTGGGTGTGGTGCAGGCGGGGCAGGTTGACGGTGTGGTTCTGTTGAACGGCCATATTCCGCGCAAGGCGGGGCGTGATCTGACGGCACTTGGTATTCCCATTGTCGCCGTGTGCGAGCCGATTGAGAAGGCTACGTTTCCGCAGGTGGAGGTGCGAAACCATGAGGCGGCACGGCAGGCAGGTGCGCATTTAGCAGCGCTTGGCCATCGGCATGTGGCGTATTTGGGGGGGCCTGCGCGCAATATTCTGGAGCGGCAGCGTCAGGCGGGTTTTCGAGAGGGGCTGGCCGAGGCGGGCTGCGAATTGCAGCCGGGATGGATTTTCTTGGGCGACTTCACCATGGCCTCCGGCGCTTTGGCGGCTCGCTCGTTTGTCATGGCGGTGCCGCGTCCAACCGCGGTGTTCGCGGCGAATGATGAGATGGCGATCGGGTTTCTCAAAACCATTCAGGCGGCGGGATTGCGGGTGCCGGATGATGTCTCGCTGATTGGATTTGACGGCATTGAGTTTGCTGACTTCGTTGAGCCGACTCTGACGACGTTTCGCCAGCCACGAGAGGCGCTGGGGCGGATGGGGGCAGGGCTGCTCTTGCGCGCCATGGCGGGCGAGACGATTGCACCTGAGGAAGCGCGGGTTCGGCTGGATGCGGTGCTGCTTGATCGTGACAGCACCGCAGCGGCTCCTGCGCCTAAAGCCCTATCTCGCTGAGGCCTGGATGGTCATCGGGACGGCGTCCCTGTGGCCAGTGGAACAGGCGCTGATCGGGTGAGATGGAGAGATCGTTGATGCTGGCGATCCTGCGCGCCATCAGGCCGTTGGTATCAAACTCCCACTGCTCGTTGCCGTAGGAGCGAAACCAGGCGCCTTCGGCATTGTGCCATTCATAGGCAAAGCGGGCGGCGATGCGGTTTTCGGTGAAGGCCCACACCTCCTTGATCAGGCGATATTCAAGCTCGCTCGCCCATTTGCGGGTGAGAAAGGTGACGATCTGTTCTCGGCCGCGCAGGAATTCATGCCGGTTGCGCCATTGGCTGTCTGGCGTGTAGGCGAGCGATACCCGGACAGGATCACGGCCGTTCCAGGCGTCCTCCGCGAGCCGCGCCTTTTTGGCGGCGGTTTCGGGCGTGAAGGGTGGCAACGGTGGGCGAGGGGCTTCGGTCATCTGGATTTCCCCTACCGGCCTGCGTTTTCTGCTGCTGCGCGAAGTTGGGCGTTTTCTGCTTCCAGAACGGCCAAGCGGGTTCGCAACGCTTCGGTGGCAACCTCGATCTCCGGCATGGTAATACGCTGGGTTATGTGTTGCGGGCAGTTCCAATCGAACGCCTCCAGCCGCAACGTGAAGCCCCGCTCTGGCTTTCCACGATAACCGGGGGTGATCAGTTTCGCGGTAAGCTCTGGCTCCTTGGACAAATCATGCTCGGTCATGTGGGCCAGAATC
Organism: uncultured Rhodospirillales bacterium; assembly: GCA_903823665.1. Lineage (GTDB taxonomy): Bacteria > Pseudomonadota > Alphaproteobacteria > Acetobacterales > Acetobacteraceae > CAIQQQ01. Next base: position 25,330 of record CAIJTR010000062.1, on the reverse strand, counting down.
TTGAGGCGACGGCGGTTGGTGTAATCCATTAGAAACAACGCCACCCGGTCATCGGCCGCGATGTTGCCCAGCGTGATATATTGCCGGTTGCCCCGAAAATCGGCGAAGCCCAGCGTGGTGTCATCGAGCATGACGAGGAAACCCGTGGGGCCGCCACGATGCTGGATGTAGGGCCATCCGGATTCCGACGCGCTGGCTAAATAGAAGCTGTCACGCTCGGCGATGAACAGGGTTTCGCGTTCCCCGAACGTTGCGGAGGGGCGGTCTTGAGGTTCGTCGTTGTCGAAGTCGATGCCGTTATTTGCCGCGCATGCTGCTCTGACGGATGGCGTGGAAAGGCGCTGAACAAAATCATATCCCATCATAAACCTCCATCGCGGCATGTTGATACCGCTGCGGGACAATATCGGTGATCTCAGACTGTTCCGGCAGACGGCAAGTTCAGGAATCTCCCTTCCATGCAGTGGAACAAATTGGGCGTTCCGTGATCGCCTTGAGCTTTGGCCTTATGCGTTCATTATGTCCCTCGCTTCATTGGAGGTTTGCGTGATGCGTGGGTTGGACCTTGAGACCTTGCTTGGCGTTTGCCCGATGACGGCATAGGCCGCGTGGTGATGGACAACGCCAGCCCGGTTGCGTGCATCGGCGAGTGCATGGTTGAGCTTTCGGAGCGGCCAGACGGTTCGCTGTCGCGCAGCTTCGGCGGTGACACGCTCAACACCGCACTTTATTTGGCCCGGCTTGGAGTCCGCACTGATTATGTGACGGCGCTGGGCGATGACGCGCTCAGTGATGAGATGCTGTCGGCTTGGGCGGCCGAGGAGATCGGAATTGGTCTGGTGGCTCGGGTGCCGGGGCGGTTGCCTGGGCTTTACATGATCAGGACCGATCCATCCGGTGAGCGGCGGTTCTTGTACTGGCGGGATAGCGCGCCGGTGCGGCACTTGTTTCAGTTGCCGCAAATCGGCGCTATTGAGCGCGCACTTTGCGGGGCCACGCTGATCTATCTTTCTGGCATCACGCTATCGCTGTTCGATGCGGTCAGTCGTGATCGGTTGTTCGCGGTACTGGCACGTGCGCGGGACGTGGGCGTGAAGGTGGCGTTCGATACGAATTTCCGGCCCCGTGGCTGGCCTGACCGCGCGGTGGCTCGCGATGTTTATGCGCGTGCGTTTGGGCATGCCGATTTGGTGTTCGCGAGCGTGGATGATCATGCGCTGCTTCATGAGGTGACGGACGCTGATCCCGCCACCGTGCTCGATCATGTTCGCGCGTGCGCTGTGGGTGAGATCGTTGTGAAATACGCAACGCCTGTCTGCCGGGTGGTGGCGGACGGCGCAGACCTAGAGGTCACCGCCCTGCCGGTATCCGGTGTTGTGGATACGACAGCAGCAGGCGACAGCTTTGCGGCGGCTTATCTCGCGGCCCGGCTGTGCGGCGAGAGACCGGGGGTTGCCGCACGCGCGGGTCACGCCTTGGCTGGCGTTGTGGTGCGTCACCGAGGGGCGATCATCCCGCGGGCGGCTATGCCGACTAGGCTTTCTGCACGTTCCAGCCCTTGATGAAGCCGGGCAGCACGCCGGTTACGTCCTGGCGCAGCACGGTGGGTAAGAATACCTGCGCCACTGGAATCCAGGTCACGTCACGCAGGGTTTGCAGTTGCAGATCGCGGGCAATGGCTTGGCGCTTGGCGGTGTCCGGAGCGAGGAACCAGTCGCGGTAGAGTGCCTCGACGCCGGGGCTGTCGGGCCAGCCGATCCAGGCGTCACGGCCATTGGCGCGGATGGACGGCACGACGGTGGGGTCGAGGAAGAAATCACCATCGGCGCTGACGGCAAACAGGCTCCAGCCGCCTTTGTCCACCGGCTGCTGGTTGGTGCGGCGCTGGACGACGCTGCCCCAGTCCATCGTTTGGTAATCGACGTTGAAGCCCATCTTGCGCAGCAGGTCGGCTGCGACCTCGCTGGTGGCGTTGTTCACCGCGCTGTCGGTGCCGACGAGCATGACCACGCGCTCACCTTTGTAGCCGGCGGCTTCGAGTTCACGCTTGAGGGCGTTGAAATCACGCCGTCCGGCCATCAGCTCCAGCCCGGCTTCGTTTGCCATCGGGCCGCCGGGCAGAAACAGGCCCACTTTGCCGCCGCGCAGGGAGGGGTCGGAGCCGCCGATGGCTTCGGCAAACTCGGCTTGGTTGATGGTTTGCAGCACGAGCCTGCGGATCGCCACGTTGTTGAACGGCGGATGCAGATGGTTGAACTGCAGGAAGGCGATGGTGCCGCCACGGTTGGTGATTTCGAGCTTTAGTGACTTGTCGGTTTTGGCGAGTGGCAGCAGGTCGGGGATCGGGCGTTCCCACCAATCCACCTCACCTTTTCGGATGGCGGCAAGGGCCGTCGCGGCATCGGGGATGACGTGCCACTCCACACGGTCGAAATGGGCGATCTTGGGGCCGGATGACAGGCCCGGCGTGCCGGTGGGGCGGGGCACGTAGCCGTCGAATTTCTCATAGACGACGCGCGAGCCGGGCACACGCTCGGACGCCACAAAGCGATACGGGCCGCTGCCGATGACCTCGGTGAGGGCTTTGGACGGGTCTTCGGGTATGACGCGTTCGGGCAGGATGAACGGCACGTAGGGCACGGTTTTGGCCAAAGCCTGGGGCAACAGTGCGAAGGGGCGTTTGAGCTTGAAGCGCAGCGTGCGGTCGTCGCTGGCGGCAAGCTCCTCGGTGGCTCCCATGAGGGTTTTGCCGAAACCGTCGCGTCGCGCCCAGCGCTTGATGCTGGCCACGCAGTCAGATGCGCGGACGGGGCTGTTGTCATGAAAGCGCAGGCCGGGACGAAGGGTGAGTGTCCAGGTTAGGCCGTCTTCGGAGACCGTGTGGCCTTCCACCATTTCCGGCACCGGCTCGCCAGCGGCATTCAGGCCGTAGAGCGTGTCATATACCATGAAGCCGTGGTTGCGTGTGACGGTGGCGGTGGTGATGCCGGGGTCGAGGATGGCCAGATCGGCCTGCGGGATGACGCGCAGCACCGTCTTTGCCTGAGCCAAGCTGGTACGGGGCATTGCCATCAACGTGGCCCCTGCTGCCAAGAGAGTGCGTCGCTTCATGTCTTGTTCCCCCGCTGCCGGTGTGCCCCGGATATTTCTCGAATTGTGATGGTATCGCGTGGGTGCGCGCACGCCAACTATGGCGGCCTAGTGCGTCTCGTCACCCACCTGATTGATACCGGCCTGGCGGCGGAATGTGGGCAGGCCGACACCAGCGGCGTCGAACCCGCCATCGTTGGCCAAGGCCTGGCCGTTCACGTAGCTGGCTGCCTTGCTGCACAGGAAGCCGACCACTTCGGCCATCTCCTCCGGCGTGCCGTAACGGCCGAGTGGGATGGTGTCGTAATAGTCCGACCGGATGGCGACGGAATGGACCAGCTTGGCCATTTCAGTCTCGACCGGCCCCGGGCAGACGGCGTTGACGCGCACGCCGAAATTGCCGAGCTCGACCGCGTATTGCTTGGTGAGGTGAATGATCGCGGCCTTGCTGGTGCCGTAGGCGACGCGCAGCGTGCTAGCCCTGAGGCCTGAGATCGAGGCGATGTTGACGATGGCGCCGGATTTCTGGGCCTTCATGATGGACCCGAACGCCTGGCTGCAGAGAAACACGCCGTCGAGGTTGGTGCCGAGGACGTGGCGCCATTCGGCGAAGGAGGTTTCCAGCGCGGGCTTGAAGACGGCGACGCCTGCGTTGTTGACCAGCGCATCGACGCGGCCCCATTTCGCCATGACGGCATCGGCGGCCTCCTGCACCTCGACGGGGTTGGAGATGTCACACGGGCGAGTGAGCACGCGGTCTGGCAGGGCCAGCGATGCTTCGGTGTCGGCCAGGGTGACGCGGTCGATATCCAGCAAGGCGATTTTGTATCCGTGGGCGAGGAACCATTGGCCGATGGCGAGGCCGATGCCTCGCGCGCCGCCGGTGATGACGGCAACCGGCTGGATGTCATCCGCGTTCGACATGCTTTGCACCATGAACTATTTCTCCCGGCACTGGCGGTTACGCGCGTTGCGGCCGGTTGGCAACCGAGGGCGGTGGCTCTGGTTTTTATCGTTCCTGCGCAGCGAAGGTCATACAAATGGACGATAGAGCAGACGCACCGGGCAGCACGCCGCTGCTGACGGACAAGCATTACGAGGCACCGTCGGTGTTTCGTGCCGAGAACCTGCTGCGCGAGGCAAGGCGGCAGAAGAATTTACCGGAGGGGGCGGTGCCCGCGATCTGCGTGCTCGACCCGGATGGCGATCTGGTACGGCATCTGCTGGCGAGTGGGGTGGGGCGCAAGAGTGCGGTGTGGGGCTGCTATCACACTGATATGGTCGAGTTCGAGGCGGATGGGATCACGTTTGGCGTGGTTGGCTGTGCTGTGGGTGCGTCATTCGCGGTGCTGATTGCGGAGCAGATGTTTGCCTCTGGTTGCCGGTTGCTGATCAGCATTACGTCGTCCGGGCAGATCGCCGATGTGGGGCCGACGCCGTATTTCATTCTGATTGATCGGGCGCTGCGCGATGAGGGCACGAGCCATCATTATCTGCCGCCTGCACCGTTTGCCTTTGCGAGCGCGGACTTGGTGGAGGCGGCGCGTGGTGGGCTTGGGCAGACCGGGCTGCGGGTGATCACGGGTGCGACGTGGACGACGGATGCGCCGTATCGCGAAACCGAGGCGGCGATTGCAGCCGCACGCGGGCGGGGCATTCTGGCGGTGGAGATGGAGGCCGCCGCCCTTTACGCCTTCGCCACTGCCTGCGGCCGGCCGGTGCTGTGCTTCGCCCACGTGACCAATCAGATGGCGCAAACCGAGGGTGATTTTGAAAAGGGCGAGGCTGGCGGTGCGCATGATGCCATCCGGTTGCTGGTGGCAGCAGCGCGTGCCTGCAACCCCGCGGAGAGATCGCACCAGCCTCGTTGTGGCTAGGCGGATGCAAACGTCACAGAACTGCAACTGGACCTGATACCGGCGTATCGTTGTTATTCCGCCCTGTTCGCAGGGAGCCGATCATGCCGCAATCCATGTTGTCACGCCGCACGCTGCTTGCCGCCACCGCCACTGTGTTGGCGGCCCCGACGATTGCTCGCGCTGGAGCGCCTGCTTTGGTGATCTACGATTCGCTGGATTTCGTGGGCAATGCTGCGAAGGCGTTCACCGCCAAGACCGGCATTGCGGTCGATAAGGTGGAGCAGGGCGGCACCGGCGGCGTGCTCGGCAAGATCGCAGCGGAGGGCGACAAGCCGCAATATGATCTGGTGTGGCTGGAAGGCTCCGCCGTAATGGAACGGATGGGGCTGGCCGGCATCTTCGGCAAGCATCCGGAGATTGCCGAGAAGGCTCCCTACACCGCGCTGGGTCGTAGCCTTGTGCCGGCGAGTGCGATGTTCTTTCCGGCGACGGCCAGCACCACCGGCATTGCGGTGAACAGCAAGAAAATCCCGGCAGCGCAGTATCCGAAAAGCTGGGCGGATCTGGCGCATCCGGAGTTCGCTGGCGTGATCGCGGCGAAAGATCCGAACTTGTCGGGCCCGGCGTTTCAGTTTCTGGCTGGGTTCTTTCAGGTGATGGGTGAGGCTCAGGGCAAGGCGCTGCTGAAGCAGGTGCTGACCAATCGCAGCCTGTCCGGCCTGCCGAGCGGTGGGACGGTGAACAAGGCGCTGCTGACGGGCAACGCGAAACTGGCGATCACGCAGGACAGTGCCACGTTCGGCAAGATTGCCGCAGGGGAGCCGCTGGTGAGCCTGTATCCGAGTGAGGGTGTGGCGGCGACGCCTTCCTCCATCGGGATTTCGGCGCGCACGACCAACCTGGATGCGGCACGGCAGTTCGTCTCGTTCGTGCTGAGCGCTGAGGGGCAGAAGGCGATGCTGGACGGCGATGACAGTGATTTCTTCTTCGTGCCGATCATCGAGGGTGTGACGGCCAAGCCGGGGCGGACGACGGACATCAAGTTCATCACGCTCGACAACGCTGTTGCTGCTGCGCACGAGACCGAGTGGAAGACTTGGTATCGGGAAAACTTTGTCCCCTGATCGCACGCGCCGCCTCTCTGGGGGTGAGGTTGCGCTGACGCTGGGCGTGGTGCTGGGGTTCGGGCTGCTGGTGCTGCTGCCGCTGGCGCTGGTGATGGGGCAGGCGCTGCTGCCGGACCTGCTGGAAGGCCATGTGCCGCATCTGAGTTTGGCCGGGTTGCAGCATAGCCTTGCCAACCCGCGCAGTATCACGGCGATCACCCACACGGCTCTGCTGAGTGTACTGGCGGCGACGACGGCGACATTGCTGGGGTTCTGTTACGCCGTGATGTTGACGCGCACGGATGTGGCGTGCCGGTGGCTGCTGAGCATCACGCCGGGGCTGATCTTCCTCACACCGGGCTATTTGAAGGCGCTGGCCTGGGTGCTGTTGATGTCACCGGGTGGGTATCTAGCGCAATTCGGGCTGCTGTCGGATGCTGCCAGTGATGCGTTTTTTGGCATTGGTGGGCTGGTGTTTGTTCACACGCTGAACCTGTTTCCGCTTGCGTGCTTTGTGGTGAGTGCGGCGATGGCGGGGCTTGGTGGCGAGTTTGAGGATGCCGCGCGCACGGTGGGGGCGAGTGCGCGGGGGGCTTGGCTGCGCGTCAATCTGCCGCTGCTGGCTCCGGCCCTGGCGCTGGCGTTTCTGGCGATTTTTGCTGAGGTGGCGTCGGATTTTGGGATGGCGTCCACCATCGCGCGCAGCATCGATTTTGGGTTGCTGACGTATTCGATTGCGACGGCGATTGAGAATTTCCCGGTGGATTTTCAGTTGGCGGGCAGTCAGGCGCTGGTGTTGCTTTCGATGTTGAGTGCGGCGTTGCTGCTGGACCGGATGTTGCGGCGGCAGCGGCGGGTGCGGCTGATTTCGGGGCGGGCACGGCCTGCGCGGATTTATCGCCTCGGCGCGTGGCGGTATCCGGTGGCGGCGGTGGGGTTGCTGGTGAGCCTGCTTGCGGTGTGGCTGCCGATGGCGGCGATCATTGCGCGGTCGATGGCGCGCACGCTGGGGCAGGGGCTGGTTTCGAGCAACATGACGTGGCGCTACATCGATCAGGCGCTGACGTTGGGGCTGCCGGCCAATCAGGCGCTGTTGCGCAGCCTGGGGTTCGCCTCGATCACAGCGCTGGTGTGTGGCGTGCTGGCGCTGTTGCTGGCATGGCGGCTGGATCAGGGCGGGCGGGTGCTGCGCAATGCGGTGCTGGCGGTGTCGATGGGGGCGATGGCCATTCCCGGCGTGGTGATGGGGCTGGGCTATATTCTGATGTGGAACCGGCTGCCGGTGTTCTCGGCAAGCGGGCTTTACGGCACGTGGCCGCTGCTGGTGCTGGGGTATATCTCGCACGGGCTGCCGTACGCGTTGGTGGTGGTGCTGCCGGCGATTGGCCAGATTTCGCCAAATTTGCTGGATGCGGCGCGGCTTTATGGGGCTTCGGCCGCCACGCGGCTGGTGCGGATTGTGGTGCCGCTGATTGCACTCAGCCTGATCACATCGGTGCTTTTGGTGTTCACGCGCACGGTGTTTGAGTTGCCGATCAGCCAGTTGCTACAGCCGACGAGCGGTGCTCCGGCCCCGTCGGTGATTGTGCGGTATTTCGGCAATGACAATGACGGCATCGGCTCGGCGCTGTCGTTGTTGGCGATTGTGGCGACGGGTGGATCGGCAGGGTTGCTGTGGCTTGCGGCGCGTGCGGCGGGCCGGGCGGTGTGGGGGAAAGGCGTTGGCGACATGGTTGGAATGCCGGGCGGTCGCTAAGCGGCTGGGCGGCAAGCAGGTGCTGGAGGGTCTCGACCTTGCGGTGGAGAAGGGCGAGATCTTGTCCATTCTCGGCCCGTCCGGCTCGGGTAAGACGACGCTGATCCGGTTGATTGCGGGTCTGGCGGACCCGGATGGCGGGGAGATCGACGTCGCCGGCCGCGCGGTGTTCGGCCCGCGCGTGAACGTGCCGATTGAGCGGCGGGGCGTGGGGTATGTGTTTCAGGACTATGCCGTGTGGCCACATATGACTGTGGCGGCGAACGTGGCGTTTGGGCTGGAGATGGCGGGGTTGGGCCGGGCGGAGCGGGATTTGCGGGTGAAGCAGGCGCTGGCCTCGGTGCATATTGGTGAGTTGGCGGACCGGTTCCCTGATCAGCTTTCCGGCGGCCAGCAGCAGCGTTTGGCGCTGGCGCGGTCGTTGGCGATGCGGCCGGAGGTGTTGCTGCTCGACGAGCCGCTGTCGAATGTGGATGCGGCGTTGCGTGAGCATTTGCGGCTGGAGATTTTGCAGCTGGTGCGGGCGCATGGCACGACGGCGATCTACATCACGCATGATCAGAGCGAGGCGATGGCGCTGTGTGACCGTCTCGCGGTGATGCAGCATGGCAGGCTGTTGCAGACGGGTGCGCCGGAGGAGTTGTATCGCAGGCCGAACTCGCAGTTCGTGGCGAGCTTTTTGGGCAGTGCGAATGCGTTGGCGGGCGTGATGGAGGGCAGCGTGTTCACGGCCGGCGGGGTGCAGATGCGCACGAATTGTCCGGTTCCGGGCACGTTCGTCGAGCTGATGTTCCGGCCGGAGGATGCGCTGGTGGCGGAGGCTTACCCGCAGAACCAGCTGGAGGGCGTGGTAGAGGCGTGCATGTTCATTGGCCGCTGCTGGCGTCTGACGCTGCGGGCGGATACAACCATGTTTCAGATTGACTGGCCGCATCGCGTGGCCGAGCAGACGACGCTCGCATTTTCCATTGCCCCGGATCGCTGCGCTTTGGTGCCGCGCGAGGCCGAACCACGGAGAGATTTTTGATGTTCGCAATCGATTGGGGCCATGCGGCACCCACCATGCTCGCCGGGTTTTTGGCGTCATTGGTGGAGTTCATCGAGGCGCTGACGGTGGTGTTGGCCGTGGGTGCGGTGCGCGGCTGGAAGGGTGCATTGGGCGGCACCGGGTTGGCGCTGCTGGTGTTGCTGGTGATCGTGGTGGTGCTCGGCCCGGCTTTGACGCGCATTCCGCTGGATGTGGTGCAGCTGGGCGTGGGCACGTTGTTGCTGCTGTTCGGGATGCGCTGGCTGCGCAAGGCGATCCTGCGGGCGGCGGGCGTGCTGGCGCTGCATGATGAGGACGCGTTGTTCGAGAAGGAGGTGGCGACACTCAAGGGGTTCGCCCGTGTGACGCAGGGCTGGGACCGGGTGGCGGTGGCGACCTCGTTCAAGATCACGATGGTGGAAGGCATCGAGGTGGTGTTCATCATCGTGGCGATGGGGGCCGCGGGCGGTGGGCTGCTGATCCCCGCCAGCATCGGGGCGCTTGCGGCGTTGCTGCTGGTGGTGGCGTTGGGCCTCGTGCTGCACAAGCCGGTTTCCACCATTCCGGAGAACACGCTGAAATTCACGGTGGGTGTGCTGCTCAGCACGTTCGGCACGTTCTGGGTGGGCGAGGGCGCTGGGCTGGAATGGCCGGGTGCCGATTGGTCGCTGCTGGGGCTGTTGGCTGGTTTTCTGGCGGCGGCGTTTGGGGCGGTATCGATGTGCCGCGCGCGGCGTCTGGCGGGGGTTGCGTGATGGAGTGGCTCAAGACGGTTGGCGCAGAGTTCATCGGCCTGTTCGTCGATGATGTGGGTTTTGCGGTGGCGATTTTGGTGTGGGTGCTGATTGCGGCACTGGTGCTGCCACGGCTCGGCTTGCCTGATCCGCTGCCGGCATTGCTGCTGTTCGCGGGGCTCGCTGGGATTTTGGTTGAGAGCGCCGTGCGGCGGGCGCGCAAGCGCTAGGTCCGGCGCATACCGTCAAGGAACACGTCCACGAGGCGGATGACGCGAGATTGCCAGCCGGCGGATTCGTGCGTGTAGCAGAGGCCAACGATGGCGCGCAGCACGTCCTCCGCGTTGATGTCGGAGCGGATTTCGCCGGCGTCGATGGCGCGTTGGAGCAGGCGTTCGAGAGCCCGGCCGAGTTGGTCGACGGAGTGGCGCGTGAGCTCGGACGAGGCGGAGACGGCGACGGCAAGGGCCGTGGACATGCCTTTCTTGGTGGCGACGAATTCGACCTGCGCGTGCAGCCATGTGCGCAGGGCCTGGAGCGGGGAGGGATCGGCCTCCAGCTGGGATGCGAGGCTGACGAGCTGTTCGACCTCCTGGCGATAGACCGCCTCGAACAGGTCGTGCCGTGTGGGGAAGTGACGATAAAGCGTGCCGATGCCGACGCTGGCCTCGCGTGCCACCGCCTCCAGGCTTGCGTCTGGTCCACCGGCGGCGAAGATGGCTTTGGCCGCTTCGAGCACACGCTGGCGGTTGCGCACGCTATCTGCGCGCGGCCTGCGTGGTTTTTGCGGTATGACGAACTCGTCCAGGATCACGCCTCTTGTAAACGGAGGGTGCCTCCGTATATCATTTGACAACACCAGATTTGATCGGAGTATCGCATGAGCCTGTCAATCCAGCTTAGGATCAATGGCACCCAACGCAGTATTCCGCTGGACGATCCGCGCGTGACGCTGCTCGATCTGCTGCGCGAGCGGCTGGATCTGACAGGGGCGAAGAAAGGCTGTGATCGTGGCCAGTGCGGGGCCTGCACGGTTCTGGTCAACGGAAGGCGGGTCAATTCCTGCCTCGCATTGGCCGTCAGTCTCGACGGTGCGGAGATTTTGACCATTGAGGGCGTGGCGCAGGGGGACGTGCTGCATCCGGTGCAGGCGGCGTTCATCGCGCATGACGGGTTTCAGTGCGGCTTCTGCACGCCCGGGCAGATCATGAGCGCCATCGGGCTGATCCATGAGGGCCAGACGGACGGCGATCCGGAGCGGGTGCGCGAGGGCATGAGCGGCAATCTGTGCCGTTGCGGGGCCTATATTGGCATCACCGAGGCGGTGCTGGAGGCCGAGCGAAATATGAACGATGCGAGTCGGAGGGACGCGGCATGAACCGCTTTGAATATGCACGCCCGGCCACGCTGGCAGAGGCGATTTCAGCGGGTGCCGCTGAGGGCTCGGTGTTCCTGGCGGGCGGCACCAATCTGATGGATTTGATGAAGGGCGGCATCGCTCGGCCTGCGCATCTGGTCGATATCAGTCGTCTGCCGGAGCTCGACCGGATTGAGCATCTGGACGACGGCGCGGTGCGGATCGGCGCATTGGTGCGCAATGCTGACCTTGCGTATGACCGAGATTTTGCCAAGCGGTATCCGTCGGTGGCGGAGGCGATTTTGTCGGGTGCTTCCGCGCAGCTTCGCAATGCTGCGACGACGGCGGGCAATCTGCTGCAGCGGACGCGGTGTGCGTATTTCTTTGACACGGCGAGTGCCTGCAACAAGCGGGCACCTGGCACCGGCTGTGATGCGCGTGGCGGTGAGAACCGGCTGCACGCTGTTCTCGGCTGGAGCGAGCATTGCATCGCTACGCATCCGTCGGATTTCTGCGTGCCGCTGGTGGCACTCGATGCCGTTGTTGAAATCGATGGTCCGGCAGGGCAGCGGGAGGTGACGCTGGAGGCGTTTCATCTGCTGCCGGGGTCCACACCGGAGCGCGAGACTGTGCTGGTGCCGGGTGAGATCATCACCGGTGTAAGGTTGCCTGCCGATGCGGCTGGGTTTGCTGGCCACACGCGTTATTTGAAGGTGCGCGAGCGCACGTCTTACGCGTTTGCGGTGGCCTCGGCTGCGGCTTCGTTGCGACTGGAGGGTGGCGTGATTGTGGAGGCGCGGATCGCGCTGGGTGGTGTGGCGCTGAAGCCGTGGCGGGCGCGGGCGGCGGAGGCTTCGCTGGTGGGCAAGCCCGCTGATGCCTCGTATTTTCGTGCTGCTGCCGCCTTGGCATTGGCCGATGCGACCCCTTCTGGAGGCAACGCGTTCAAGATTGAACTGGCGCGCCGGATTGTCACCCGCGCGCTGGGTCTTGCTGCGGCTGGCACGCCGGATCGTGTGCCTGCGCTTCCCGCGTCACCTTTTTCAGGAGCCGCCGCTCATGTCTGACATCACGCTCCCGGCCCGACCCACGCATATGCGTATGGGCTCCAGCATCGGGCAGAATTTGACGCGTCGTGAGGGCGTGTTGAAGACGACCGGTGCGGCGCGTTTTGCCGCCGATAATCACCCTGCTGGTATGGTCTATGCCGCGATTGCGGGCAGTGATGTGGCACGTGGACGCGTGACCTCGCTGAACGTGGACGCTGCCCGCGCGCATCCCGGGGTGATCGAGGTGATGACACCAGCCAATGCGCCTCCGCTTGCGATGGACCCGGATGCCAAGCTGCACGGCTTTATGTTCCGTCTTGATCTGCTGCAGAACGACCGCGTGCGGTATCACCATCAGCCGATTGCAGTGGTGGTGGCCGAGACGTTGGAGGCCGCGACCGAGGGTGCGGCGCTGCTCGCCCCGACCTATGAGGTTGAGCCGGCACGAACCGATCTGGGTGCTGATGACAGCTTCGTCCCGGCCGCTGTTGGCGCTGGTCACACGGCGTCTGAGAGCCATGGCGACGTGGAAGGCGGGCTTGATGCGGCGGTCGTCAAGATGGAGGCCACCTATGACACGCCAGCGCAGTATCACAATGCGATGGAGCCGCATTCCATTGTGGTGGAGTGGCAGGGCAACACGCTTTCGATCGACATGCCGACTCAGGGTTTTGCGATGACGCAGGGGCGGATTGCCGGGCTGTTCGGCATTCCCGCCGAGAACATCGCTATTCGCAGCCCACATCTGGGCGGCGGCTTCGGCTCCAAGGCACTCGGCGTGGGGCCGCAGATTTTGGGCATTATGGCGGCGAAGCTGGTGGGCCGGCCGGTGAAGTTGGTGCTGAAGCGCGAGCAGATGTTCGGGCCGGTTGGCCATCGTGCGCCGACGCGCCAGACGTTGCGAATGGGCACTGACGGGACCGGGCATCTGACGGCGCTGAGCCATCATGCGCGGACGGCGACGAGTTCGTTTGATGATTTCTTTGAGCCTGCCGCCAATTCCTCGCACTCGCTGTATGCGAGCCCGGCGATTGCGACGTCGCACGACGCGGTGCGGCTGGACACGGGAACGCCGATGTTCATGCGCGCCCCTGGCGAGGCTCCTGGCAGTGCGGCGCTGGAGAGTGCGATTGACGAGATGGCGCTGGCCTGCGGGATGGATCCGCTGGTGTTCCGTCTGGCGAACTACGCCGAATATGAACCAACCACGGGCAAGCCGTTCTCGTCCAAGGCGCTGCGTGAGTGCTACGAGCAGGGGGCTGCACGTTTTGGTTGGGCGAAGCGGCCGATGGAGCCACGGCAGATGCGCGATGCCGATGGCATGTTGGTGGGCTGGGGCATGGGGACGGCGGTCTTCCCGGCACTGATGTTCCAGGGGCAGGCCCGCGCCCGGCTGCTGCGCGATGGCACCGGCGTGTTGGAGATTGGGGCGCACGATATGGGGCAGGGAGCCTGGACGGGGCTGGCGCAGATTGCGGCTGACGCGCTTGGGTTGGAGCTGGATCAGATCGAATTCCGCTCCGGCGCATCGCACATGCCGGATGCGGGGATTGCTGGTGGATCCGCGCATACGGCCACCGCCGGTGCTGCCATTGATGGGGCGGGGGCGGATGTGATTGGCAAGCTTGCTGATCTCGCCATGAACGATGCGCGGTCGCCGTTGTTTGGGGCGGGCAATGCGGGCGTGATTGCGCGGGCTGGGCGGCTATATCGGCGCGATGATGAGGCGCGCAGCGAGAGCTACGGCGAGATTCTGGCGCGCGCCGGGTTGGATGACATTGAGGGCATGGGCACCGGGGCGGGCGATCCGGTCTTGCGCTCCAGCTACGCCATGCACGCGCATGGGGCGGTGTTTGCCGAGGTGAAGGTGGACCCGGATTTCGGCCAAATTCGGGTGACGCGGCTGGTCGGCGCGTTTGCCGCTGGTACCATCGTCAATCCGCGTATGGTGCAGAGCCAGTATTATGGCGGCATGATCTGGGGCGTTTCTTTCGCGCTGCATGAACATGCGGTGACCGACAAGCGCTCGGGCCGGGTGATGAACGCCAATTTCGGCGAGTATCATGTCAGCGTGAATGCCGATGTACCGAGCATTGAAGCGATTATGGTGGAGGAGCGCGACGAGCATGTGAACGCCCTTGGCATCAAGGGTGTGGGCGAGATTGGCATCACCGGCACGGTGGGGGCGATTGCCAACGCGGTGTGGCACGCCACGGGTATTCGTGTGCGAAGCTTCCCGATTACGCTGGATCGGCTGCTCTGATTGCTGGCCCGCCCGGTCATTGGCCGGGCGGATCGCGTTGTTTTTCTCCAATAGCATGAAATAAAATGATTTTATAAAACGTCAATCGGATTTATGAAAATATACTTTATAAAATTGATCTGGAATAAAAATAGCGTTTTTCAAACAATTTGTATATAAAAATAATATCAATCTGCAACTAGTTCCGCTCATCTGGATCAATGGGTGAGATGCGTCTGATGTTTTTCTATTTTCGGAATATGGTAGGGCACGGTATGGCCCTGCTGGCTGGAAGTTCTCATCTTAAATTGCATGTGTTTGTGCGACTTGTTGCCGTGGGCATTATTGCGTTTGGATTGACGGTACCGCAGGCCCAAGCGCTGCCGGTTGACCTTATCACGGACGGAACGTTCCAGAACACGAGTGCCACACAGGACACCTATCTTTGCGCCGTCCCAAGTCCGGGTGGCACGTCAAACTGTACATCGGCATTGACCAATTGGACGACCACCTGCCCAACCTTTGGCTGCCAAGGCACCAATGCTCCGTCGACCTTGCTGTTCGGAACTGACATTGCCGCGATCAAATCTGGTGGCAAGGTGGTGATTTCGCAATTCAACTTCGGCTACTCGCCGGGAATTGGGCTCTACTGGAACAATGTTCTTGGCTCAACGTTGGCATCACCCGGTGGCGGCAATGTTGTCGCGATCGATGGAGATTCAAACCACACATCGACGCTATCGCAAACGATCAACGGCCTAAATCCGGGCTCCATCTATGACCTGTCTTTCTACCAAGCGGCGGCTGAGGAATATAGTTTCTACGGTGCGACCACGGAACGGTGGCGGGTGAGCCTGGGCAGTTCGACGGCCACTTCGCCGCTGATGACGACCGCTGCACAAAGCTCGGTTGGCTGGAGCTTGGTGTCGCTGCAGTTCGTGGCCACGGCCGCCAGTGAGGTGTAATCGTTCACCGCATTGGGAACTCCCAACGGCTTGCCGCCGGTTGTGTTGCTGTCTGACGTTTCGCTCGTTGAGGCCCCAGTGCCTGCCAGCCTCGCCATGTTCTTTGTCGGCCTGGCTGCGGTGAGCCTTGCAATGTGGCGTCGCCGCCAGAAGGCTTGAGACGAGGCGGCGCAATTGCCGCGCAGGCTTTGAGGTTTGCATGAGCGATTTTGTGCATGACATGCCGGTCTGGGTGCTCAGCCAGGGCCGGCTCCTTATTTGGCTGACACTCCTGAGCGCAGTTTTTGTGCCACTTGAACGCCTGTTTGCGCTGCGTTCGCAGAAGATCTGGCGTCGTCAGATCATGGTTGATCCGGCCTATTACTTCATCAAAAACACGGTGGTGACCGCGATTGTTGCTGTGCCGCTGGGTATGGCGGCTTATGCTGCGCACATTATGGCTTGCGCCGTGCCCGGGTTGGTGGTCGGTGAGGTGTTCTATTATTGGATCCATCGGCTGAGCCATGAGGTGCCGTTTTTGTGGCGGTTCCATGCGATCCATCACAGCGCGGAGAGTATGGATTTTCAGGTCAACACACGCGGCCACCCAGTTGATTTGTTCATCGCGCGAATGGTGACGCTGATGCCGGTTTATGCACTTGGCCTTGCCAACCCGGCGTCGACTTCTGGTGGGATGATCGGGCTTTTCATCACGCTTGTTGGCACATTCTGGAGCTTTCTGATCCACGCCAATCTGCGGCGGGAGATGCGTCCGCTTCGGCTTTTGATCACCACACCGGCGTTTCATCACTGGCACCACACGAGTGGCGGCGTGGTGAACCGTAACTATGCGGCGATGTTGCCGATGATGGACCGGATTTTCGGCACGTATTATTTGCCGAAATCGGCTTGGCCTGAGGCGTATGGGGTGGATACGCCAGTCCCGGCCAATTTGCCGGGACAGTTCATCTGGCCGTTTGGAAAATAGCGGTTAGGCGAAGCGGAGCCTTTGGCCGATGCCGAGCCGTTCGCCTTTTTTCAGCATGGCGTGGCCGAGGGCGATGTCGGACAGTGACAGGCCGCGATGCCAAAACAGGATCGTTTCCGCATCATTTTCCCGGCCGGGTTTGAGGCCTGCGACGATCTGGCCCATTTCGGCGTAGAGCGTTTGTTCGGAGAGTTTGCCGGCCTCCACATGGGCGCGCAGGCTGCCGAATTTGCCGCCTTTGCATTGGCCCCAGTCATCGACGATGAGCTTGGACATGATGTCGGTGAGGGAGAGTTCGATGGCGGACATGGTGCCGTAGGGCACGACGAACGCACCGGGCGTGATCCACTCGGTGCGTAGCATCGGCTCCGGTGCTTCGAGGCGCGAGGCTTCGACGACGATGTCCGCACCCTCGATGCAGCTTTGCCAATCGGACGTGACGATGATCTTTTTGCCGAGATCACGCTCAAGCTTCTCGCCGAATGCCTCGCGGCTTTCTGGCCTGCGGGAATGAACGCGGATTTCGTCGAAGTTGAAGAGGTGGTCGAGCAGGCGGACGTTCCAGTAGGAGCTGCCGCGTGCGCCGATATGGCCGAGCACCTTGGAGTTCTTGCGGGCGAGGTATTTGGCGCCCACGGCTGTCATGGCACCGGTGCGCATGTCGGTGATGCCGCTGGCGTCGAGAATGGCGCGGGGTGCGCCCATGCGTGGGTCCATCAGGAGTAGGACTGCGAGTTCGGAGGGGAAACCTAATTTGTAGTTGTCTACGAAGTCGCCGACGACCTTCACGCCGGCGTAGTCGATGGGTTCCTTCAATGCGCCGCGCAGGACGTTGAAATGGCCGCGGGCGACGCCGGGTTCGAGATGCATACGCGGCTCGATCACCGCCTCCCCACGGCCCTGGATGGCGAGGCTGCTCTCGATGGCTTCGAGGATTTCGTCATTGGTGATGGCGAGGGCCTCGATGTCGAAGCGGTTGAGATAGGTGAGGTAGAGCGGGTGCATGCGGGCTCCTTTCGGTCAGATGATGCGGGGAATGGCCCAATCTGGGCCGGCGGCGGTGATGATGCGGGCGAGGAGGTCTGGTGATCGCATGAGGGCGGCGGTGGCATCGACATCGGGGCCGGTGGCGCGATCTTCGGTGAGCATTGGGATTTGAGCGCGGATGGCGTCGTAGAGCAGGCTGGTGGGGGCGGCGAGGCGGGGCTGGCCGCGCATATCGACGGCTTGGGCGGCCACGAGTGCTTCGATGGCGATCAGCAGACGGAACGGCAGGAGCTGTTCTTCCAGCTTGCGGATGGTGAGCGGCGTGTGGGGTGCGTGGTCCTCGACGCTGTCCGACACAGGCAGCGAGTCGAGGCTGGCGGGTGTGGCGCGCAGGCGGATTTCGGCGTGCAGGGCGGCTACGGTTTTCTGCAGTGAGTTGAAGCCGACGGGGGCCCCGCCAATGGGGGAGAGGTATTTTGCAAGGCCGGAGAGGGCGGGGTTCATCAGCTTGATGATCCGGTAGGACGCGGCGGTTGCCAGATGGGTGAGGGCTATGGCCAGCGTGTCGAAGGCGAGTGCTATTGCCGGGGTGTGGAAATTGGCGGTGGAGAGGATGAGGCCGGGCTCTGTCAGCACCAGCGGGTTGTCGGATTGCGCATTGAGTTCCGTTTCAACGGCTTCGATGGCGGCTTCTACGCTGGTGATCGTGGGGCCGTAGATTTGCGACAGGACGCGGAAGCTGAGTGCGTCCTGGATGGAGCGGGGGGCACCGGGGTCGTGCAGGTAGCTGCCGTGCAGCAGTCCGCGAAACATGGCGGCGGCGCGTTCCTGCCCGGAGGCGGGGCGGGCTGTGGCAAGCCTTGCATCGAAGATGGCGGGGTTGGCGGCGTAGCCTTCATCCGTGAGGGCAGCGGTGACGGCGGATAAGCTTAGCAACTCACAAAGTTCAGCGAGGACGGCGGCGGCATGTCCGGTTGTGATTGAGCTGGCGTTGAGGATGGCGAGCGCATCTTTCGGGCCGAGTTTGGCTGACAAGAGTCCGGTCTGTGTCAGTGCTTCGTGGGCAGGCCGAGTTTGGCCGTTAGCGAAGACGTGTCCTTCGCCGATCACGACGGCACCGATATGGGCGCATAGGCCGAGATCACCGGCCCCGATGGAGCCTCGGCTGGGGATGACGGGGGTGAGGCCTGCGTTGAAGATCGCCAGCATTAGTGCGAGCACGTGTGGGGAGATGCCGGAGCCGCCTTGGGCGAGGCCGATAATCCGGCAGAGCAGCATCATGCGGGCGAGGGGCTCGGGGAATGGCTCGCCCACGCCGATGCATCGGCCTCGGATCATCTGGACCTGGAATGCCTCGATCTCGGTGGGTGAGAGGCGATAGCTGACATTGCCGCCGAGGCCGGTGTTGAGGCCGTAAACGGGGGCGTCACCGGCGGCGAGGCGGTCGACGACTTCGCGGGCGGCGTGGATGCGTTGCCATGCGGTATCAGCGAGCGTGATGCGGGTGCCGGGGGCGCTGGTGGCGTGGATGAGGCCGATGGTGGCGCTTGTGGCACCTAGTTCAAACACGCTCATGCCTGTTGCGCCCCAGCTTCTGCGATACCGCGAAGCCTCGACTATGTCGCATTCGATTCATGGCCGATAGGAGGGGCATTATCGTTGCGCCGTCAGGAATTTATAAAATCTAGCGTGTATTGGTGGAATGTATCGGCTTTTATGCCGGGGCCTCTGTTAAGCTCAGCCCACATACCTCTTGCCGCGAGATCAGATGGATATCACCCCGCCGCTTATTTCTGCCGATCCTGTTGTGACGCAGGCCAGCACGCTGTGCGACCGGCTGCGGGTTGATTTGCTGGAAGGCCGCCTGAAACCTGGGCAGAAGCTGCAGTTGAAGTTTCTGATGCAGCAGTATCAGGTGGGGCAGACGCCTATTCGTGAGGCGCTGAACCGGCTGGCATCAGAGGGGCTGGTGGCCTTGCGCGATCAGCGCGGGTTTACCGTGACCGGTATCAGCGCCGAGGAATTGCGGGAGCTGACGCTGACGCGCTCATGGCTGGAGGAGCGGGCTTTGCGCGAGTCGATGCGGCAGGGCTCGGCTGCGTGGGAGGAGGGCGTGGTGCTGGCGTGGCACCGGCTTTCAAAAACCCGGCGCTCGTTGTCGGATACGGGGTTGGAGAGCAATCCGGAATGGGAGCGGCTGCACCGGCTGTTTCACCGGCAGTTGATTATCGGCTGTGGCTCGCGTTGGCTGATTACCTATATCGATCAACAGGTTGATCTGCTCTATCGCTATCGCCAGCTCTCCGCCCGCAAGGCGTTTCCGGTGCGGAATTTGTATGAGGAACATGAGGCGATCACGCGTGCTGTGGTGGATGGGAATGCGGATCGGGCGGTGGCTCAGCTGATGGCGCATTTCCAGGCGAGTGCGAATGTGATCCTGGCGGATGGCGAGGTTTTTGATTCTCTTGAACCATAAGGTTTGCGCAAGAATTTATAAATTCGGAGGCCAGTGGGAAAATTTATAATTTCAGTTGACGCCTTCCCTCGCCCAAGGCACAAGAGCGGTAACGATAAATTGGGAGGGCGGCCAATGCGCACTTTATCCATGGGTTTGACTCGCAGGCGCGTGGCGCTGCTCGCTGGTGCGGCGTTGGCCACGCCTGCGATTGCTCGTGCGCAGTCCGCTCCCGTCGAGCTCAAAGTGTCGCACTTTCTGCCGCCCAATCACACGTTCCAGAAGCAGTGCCTGATCTGGAGTGATGAGCTTGAGAAGGCTTCTTCTGGGCGGCTGAAGCTGAAGATGTATCCTGCGGGGCAGCTGGGTCCGGCACCACGGCAGTTTGATCTTGCTCGCTCGGGTGTGGCCGATATTGCGTTCGGTCTTTCGGGTGTGACGCCGGGTCGTTACCCGATGACGGATCTGATCAGTGAGGCGTATGTGACGCCAGCGGAGGGTGGTTCGTGTGCTGTGATGTCGCGTCGTCTCACCTCGCTGTATGACCAGTATCTGGCGGCGGAATATATCGGGGTGAAGATGCTATGGATGATGGTGACGTCTCCGCTGAAGTTCCACACCACGAAAGTCGCCTTGCGAAGGCTGGAGGATTTCAAAGGCCTGCGCATCCGTTACGCCGGTGAGCAGTTCGCCGATATTGTGACAGCACTTGGCGCGATGCCGCTGGCGGTGCCGCCGGGGGAGACGCAGGACAGTCTGGCGAAGGGCATTATCGATGGGGCGACCTTCCCGTATGAGGGTGCGCAGAGCTTCGATATTGGAACGGTTGCGAAATACACGTTGGAGCCGGGGATCAGCACCGCCACGTTCGGGGCCGCGATGAACCCGAAGAAGTTTGACGCGCTGCCGCCGGATTTGGCGGCGCTGATCACGCAATCGACCGGGCAGGCGATGGCCACGCGCTTTGGGGCGGCACTTGATGCCGCTGAGGGTGTCGGGCGCGACTACATGATCGCCAAGGGTGTGACGATCACCACGATGCCGGATGACGAGATGGCGAAGATGCGTGCGGCGGTCGCTCCGCTGCTGGCCAAGCGGGTGGCGGCGCTGGAGGCGCAGGGCAAGCCTGCTGAGGCGTTCCATCGCGCCTACGTGGGCTGATATGCTGTTCCAGGCTGCGATCTTTGGCATCCGCGCGGTGCAGACGGTGCTTGCTGTGCTGGCGGTGCTGATCATTGTGGTCAGCACGGTTGCCGACATTGTGCTGCGCTACGGCTTTGGGCGGCCGATCCACGGGGCGTATGAGATCGTGGAGACGATGCTGGTGGTGTTTGTGTTCAACGGCATGTCCCTGGTGTTTTTGGACCGGGGGCACATCGTGATCGATCTGGTGGATCATCTGGTGGGCGGACGGGCACGGCGGGGGCTGCTGGCGTTTGGTGATCTTGCTTCGATTGCAGCGTTGCTGCTGATGCTGTGGGCGATGTTCGACCCGGCGATGCAGGCGTTTGAGTATGGCGATCGCAAGCTGGAGCTGGGTCTGAAGGTCTGGGTGATCTGGGCGTTCGCCATTGGCGGGACCATTGGCGGTGCGGTGTGTGCGATGGCGGCGGCGTGGGTTGGCCAGAGGCGGGCACGCGCGTGATGTCTCCTCCGATTCTGGGTGCTGCGGCAGTTGTTGTGCTGTTCGTGCTGCTGTTCGCGCGGGTGCCGGTGTGGGCGGCGCTGGTGCTGGTGGGCTTCGTTGGCAATATGGGGCTGAGCGGGTTTGACAGTGCGTTTGCGCTGTTGGGCACCACGCCGTTCGATACGGCTTCGATCTATGCGCTGTCGGTGGTACCGCTGTTTATCATTGCGGGCGGCGTGGCATCGACAACCGGATTGTCCGCTGATCTGTTCAAGGCGGCGCGGGTTTTGCTGTCGGGTATGCGCGGTGGGCTGTCGGTGGCGACGATTGTGGCATCCGCCTGTTTTGGGGCTGTGTGTGGGTCTTCGATTGCAACGGCTGCGACGATGACGCGGATTGCACTCGGCGAGATGCGCCGCGCCGATTACGCGGACACGGTGGCGACGGGGGCGATTGCGGCGGGCGGTTCCTTGGGGATTTTGTTCCCGCCTTCGATCATCCTGGTGCTGTATGCGGCGATCTCTGAGCAGTCCGTGCCGAAGCTGTTCGCGGCGGGATTGCTGCCCGGCATTGTGCTGATGCTGCTGTATATTCTGGTGGCGGTGGTGATGGCGTATGTGCGGCCGCAGGACAGCCCGATGGCACCCTCGGCCAGCATGGGCGAGCGGGTGCGGGCGTTGTCGAAGCCTTGGCAGTTTGTGTCGCTGTTCGGCGTCAGCATCGGTGGCATTTATGCGGGGATTTTCAGTCCGACCGAGGCTGCATCGGTGAGTGTGGCGGGGGCGGTGCTGCTGGGCGCGATTGGGCGGCGGCTTGATTTCAGGCAGTTGCGGCACACGCTGATTGTGGGGGTGCGCACGTCGTGTTCGCTGTTTGCGATTATCATGGGGGCGAATGTGTTTTCCTCGATGATGGTGCAGACGCAGTTGCCGACGTTGCTGGCGGATGCTGCAAGATCGCTCGCGTTGCCGGGGCTGGCGGTGATGGCGCTGGTGATTTTGGCGTATATCGTGATGGGCTGCTTTCTTGAAGGCATTGGAATGATTTTGATCACTGTGCCGGTGTTTCTGCCGCTGGTGAAAAGCTTCGGTTACGATCCGATCTGGTTTGCAATCATTGTGGTGATTGTGGTGGAGGTGGGGCTGATTCACCCGCCGGTGGGGATGAATTTGTTCGTTATTCAGGCGCAGGCACCGGATGTGAAGATTGGCAGCATCTATCGCGGGATTTTGCCGTTCCTGCTGGCTCCGCTGGTGTTGATTGTGTTGCTGCTGCTGTTTCCGGGCTTGGCGCTGTGGTTGCCGGGGGTGCTGTATGGCGCGTCTTAGTCATCGGTGTGCGTGCGGCGTGGATGTGCATGCGCATGTCATTCCGGCGAGCTTTCCGGCCTATTTGAAATCGCCGGTGCCTGCGGATTGGCCTTCTATGGCCGACGCGCAGCCGTGTCATCGGCATGTGATGATCAACGGCAAGATATATCGCACCGTCTCTGATCGTGCTTGGGATGTGGGCCGGCGCGTGGCGGATATGGCGGAGATGGGGCTTGAGTTGCAGGCCGTCTCACCGATGCCGGAATTGCTGTCCTATTGGATGGATGCCGCACCTGCCGACGAGTTGCTGCGCTACATCAATGACCAGATTGCGGAGATGATGGCGGCGTCATCCGGCAAGTTGGCGGGGCTGGGCGGGGTGCCGTTGCAGGACATGGATCTGGCGCTGGCGGAGCTGCACCGCTTGCTGCGGATGGGGTTCTCGGGCGTGGAGTTGGGCAGCAACATCAACGGACGGCCGATTGGGGCTCCGGAGTTCGAGCCGTTCTTTGCCGAGTGTGCGGCGTTGGGGGCGAGCGTGTTTGTTCATGCGCTGCGCCCGGCGGGGATGGACCGGTTGATTGGGCCGCCGGCATTGCAGCAGATTTTGGCGTATCCCGGTGATGTTGGGCTTTCGGCAGCGTCGGCCATTACAACGAATTTGCTCATCCGGCATCCGACGCTGCGGCTTGGTTTTAGTCATGGTGGCGGGACGTTGGGGTTGTTGCTGCCTCGGCTGGCGGAGGGGGCGCGCGTGTTTCCGTTGCTGGCGGAGAAGCTCATGGCGTCACCCACCGAGCAGGCGCGAATGATGTATTTCGACGCGTTGGTGTTTGACGGGGTGGCGCTGCGGTATCTGGTGGAGCGGTTTGGCGACACGCAGATCATGCTCGGCACGGATTATCCGTTCAATTTCCATGACCGGACGCCGGTGGATCGAGTGATGGCGGCGTTTGGCGACGAAGCGGTGCAGCAGCGGCTGTTGTATGACAACGCGATGCGCTTTCTGGGGCGGGGAGAGGCGGCGTGACGCGGTTTCCGATTTGCGCTTTGCGCAGTGTGGCGCTGGATACTCCTAATCTGGCGAAGTCTGAGGCGTTCTATACAGAGGAGTGGGGTCTGCGCGTTTCGGCGCGAGATGAGGGCGTGGTGTATCTGCGTGCCTCCGGCGACGATCATCATGTGCTGGCGCTGCATGCGGGCGAGCGGTCTGCGTTGCGGGAGACGGCGTTTCGCGTGGAGGCCGAGGCTGATCTGGCGGGCATTGCGGCGCGGGCTGAGGGTTGCACCATTCTGCCGAACCCTGCGGCTGATCCTGCTGGGGGCGTGTGCCTGACGTTGCGCGAGCCGCGCGGGATGACGCTGCGGTTTGTGCATGGCGATGTGCGGCATTCGGATGCGGCGATGGTGGCGAATGTGCCGCTGCGGCTGGCGCATGTGAACGTCAACAGTGTCGATGTGGACGCGACTTCTGCGTTTTATCAGTCCGTGCTGGGGTTTAAGTTGACGGACCGTTCGAAGCTGATGGCGTTCGTGCGCTGCAATGCGGATCATCATGCGGTGGTGATTGCCGAGGCTCCGGTGAATGGGCTGAACCATGTGGCGTTTTTGCTGCCTGATTTGGAATCGGTGATGCGTGGTTCTGGGCGCCTGGTGCATGCGGGGTATCCGATTGGCTGGGGCGTTGGGCGGCATGGGCCGGGGGACAATGTGTTCGCCTATTTCGTTGATCCGCTCGGCGTGGTTGTTGAATACACCGCTGAGGTTTTGCAGGTGGATGACAGCTATCGTTTTCGTGGACCGGATGAATGGCGCTGGCCACCGGGGCGGACGGATCATTGGGGGATTGCACCGCCGAAGCCTGAGCATGTGAAGCAAGCCCAGTTGGCGGTGCCCTTTGTCTGAGGTGATCGACGTTGAGGTTGCGGTGATCGGCTTTGGCCCGTCGGGTGCCGTGCTGGCGGGGTTGCTGGGGCAGGCGGGCATTACGACGCTGGCCATCGACAAGACCGCCGAGATTTATCCCAAGCCGCGCGCGATTGCAGTGGATCACGAGATCATGCGGCTGTTCGACAATATGGGGGTGGCGGGCGAGGTGTTGCCGCATACAGCGCCGTTTACCGCGTCCGAGCATTTCGGGGCGGAAGGGCAGTTGATCCGACGGATCGATATGGTGCCAGCCCCTTATCCGATGGGCTATGTGCCGAGCATGGTGTTCACCCAGCCGCCGGTGGAGCAGGCGCTGCGGACGCATGTGGCGGGGTTTGAGTGCGTTGAGGTGGCGCTCGGCACGGCGGCGGAGCGGTTGGAGCAGGATGCGGACGGTGTGACGTTGCATCTGCGGACGCCCGAGGGCGCGGAGCGAGTTGTGCGCGCGGGCTACGTGATCGGGTGCGACGGTGCTTCGAGCCTGGTGCGCAAGCAGATGGGCATTGCGCTGGAAGAT
This sequence comes from uncultured Rhodospirillales bacterium, assembly GCA_903823665.1. GTDB lineage: Bacteria > Pseudomonadota > Alphaproteobacteria > Acetobacterales > Acetobacteraceae > CAIQQQ01. The sequence goes on along the minus strand of CAIJTR010000062.1, from coordinate 353 downwards.
CTGGTGTTTGACGAGCCTTGGCTGGTGATTGACGTGCTGTTGAACCTGGAGGCCGCTTCCAAGTTGCCGGATAAGGCGCGGCAATATTGTGAGCCGCAGCGGCCGACGACGTATCTGCTGGGACCGGGGCTGCATCGGCGTTGGGAGATTATGCTGCTGCCTGGCGAGGACCGGTTTGCGATGGAGCATCCAGATGCGGTCTGGAACCTTCTCGCGCGCTGGATTTCGCCAGCGGATGGGACGCTGTGGCGGGCGACGAGTTATCGGTTTCATGCGCTGCTGGCGGAGGAGTGGCGGCGCGGGCGGGTGTTTATTGCGGGGGATGCGGCGCACCAGCAGCCGCCTTTCATCGG
>CAIJTR010000061.1 GCA_903823665.1 uncultured Rhodospirillales bacterium | reverse complement strand
ATCCTAAAAGCGATTCAGGATCAGACGATCAGACTCTAGAGCACGAAATTTCGAACAGATGATTCCATATGGTCGAAAAGTTCTATAGGGGGCCGCCTTTACAAGATGATCGGCGAACTTTTGGCGTAGGGTGAGTTTGTGGACCTTGCCGGTGGCGGTGTGGGGGAGTTCCTCGACCACCACCACGTCATCCGGCAGGCTCCATTTGGCGACCTTGCCTGCGTAGAACGCGATGAGGCTTTGGGGGTCGATTTCCTTGCCGGGCTTAGGGACGACGATGAGCAGCGGGCGCTCGTCCCATTTTGGGTGTTTGGCACCGATGATGGCGGCTTCGGCCACGTCTGGGTGCGACATGGCGATGTTTTCCAGCGCGATGGAGCTGATCCATTCGCCGCCGGATTTGATGACGTCCTTCGAGCGGTCGGTGATTTCCATGACGCCGTTTGCGTCGATGGTGGCGACGTCGCCAGTGGTGAACCAGCCTTCGGCGTCGCACGCGCTGCCGGGTTCCTGGCCCCAATAGGCGCTGGCGACCCAGGCACCGCGGACTTTGAGATTGCCTTGCGCCACGCCGTCCCATGGCAGGGCCTCGCCGGCATCGTTGGTGATTTTCATGTCGATGCCGAAGATGCCGCGGCCCTGCTTGCTGCGGTGGCGGAGCGAGGCTTCGCCGGTGAGGCCCTGGGTTTCCGGCTGCGGGGAGGTGTAGGTGCCGAGTGGGCTGGTCTCGCTCATGCCCCAGGCGTGGTCGATCTTGATGCCGTATTCGCGGTCGAAGGCGTCGATGATGGCAGGCGGGCAGGCGGAACCGCCGACGACCATGCGCTTCAACGTTTCGAGCCGTTCGCCGGAACTGCGCAGATGGTTGAGCAGGCCGAGCCACACCGTTGGCACGCCTGCGGTCATGGTGACGCGTTCGTCGTTCATCAGTTTGGTGAGGCTGGGGCCATCGAGATGCCGGCCAGGCATGACCATGGCGGCGCCGACGGCCGGGCAGGAGTACGGCGTGCCCCAGGCGTTGACGTGAAACATCGGCACAACGGGCAAAGCGCGGTCGATGGCGCGCAGGCCGAATACGTCCGCGGTGTTCACCGCCATCGCGTGCATCAACGTGGAGCGGTGGCTGTAGAGCACGCCCTTGGGATTGCCGGTGGTGCCGGAGGTGTAGCAGAGCGAGGCGGCGTTGCGCTCGTCGAACTCGGGCCAGACATAGGCGTCTGACGCGGCTGCCATCAGGTCCTCGTAGCAGAGCAGCGCCATGTTATCGGGGAGTTTGATGTCTGGCATCTCGGCGCGGTCGCAGAGAAACACGACAGCGCGGACGGTGGCGGTGACGGTGGGGGCGATGGTCTCAATCAGGGCGGTGAAGCTGGTTTCTGCGAAGAGGAGTTGGTCTGCGGCGTCATTGACGATGAAGCTGATGTCGCGCGCGGCGAGCCTTGGGTTGATGGTGTGGCAGATCGCCTGCATGCCGGAGACGGCATAGTAGAGTTCGAGATGGCGAAAGCCGTTCCAGGCGAGGGTGCCGACGCGGTCGAAATCCTTGATGCCGAGGCTTTGCAGGACGGCGACGAGCTGGCGGGCGCGACGTTCCAGCCCCGCGTAATTGGTGCGGTGGATGCTGCCATCGACGTTTTTGGAGACGATCTCGGTGCGCGCGTGGTTACGGGCGGCGTATTTGATGATCGAGCTGATCATCAAGGGGCGGTCTTGCATCAGGCCGAACATCTTCGTCTCCCCGCATGGTGCCGGTCTGGTGCCGGTTGTGCGGGGAGATTACGCGGGTTTGGCGCGCCGCCAAACGGTTAAACGTGTCAGCCGTGGGCTTGGATGAAGCTCTTGATCAAAGGCGCGATTTGCGTGGCGAAGCGGCGGCCGTTGAACAGGCCGTAATGGCCGACGCCGGGCTGTTCATGGTGCTGGCGTTTTGACTCCGGCAGATTGGTGGTCATGGCGTGGGCGGCGCGGGTTTGGCCGATGCCGGAAATATCGTCGCGCTCACCCTCAATTGTGAGCATGGCGGTGCGCTGGATGGCCGACGGGTCCACACGGTCTTCACGGTAGGTGAAGATGCCGCGTGGGAGTTTGTGCTGGATGAAGATGCTGTCGATGGTTTGGAGATAAAAGTCTGCCGACAAATCCATCACCGAACGGTATTCGGTGTAGAAGGCGCGCTTGGCGGCAAGCGACGTGCCATCGCCCTCGATGAGATGCAGGAACATGGCCTTGTGCGCGTCGATATGGCGTTCGAGGTTCATGGCCATGAAACCCGCGAGCTGCAGGAAGCCTGGGTAGACCCTTCGCATGAAGCCGCGTGGGCCGAAGGGGACGCGCTGGATGACGGTGTTTTCGAACCAGGCGAGGTCGTGGCTGTGGGCGAAGTTGTTGACCTCAGTGACGCCTTCACGGGTGTCGATGGGGCCGCCGATGAGCGTCATGCTGGCGGGGGCTGCTTGCGGCTCACGCGCACTCATGATGCTCACGGCGGCCATCACGGGTACGGCAGGCTGGCAGACGGCGATGATGTGAACGTCGGGGCCGAGCAGGTGGATGAAGTCGATCAGATAGTCGATATAATCATCCAGATCGAAGCCGGGGCCGGAGAGCGGCATATCGCGCGCGTCTTTCCAGTCGGTGATGTAGACCTCGTGATCTGGCAGGAATGGCTCGACGGTGCCGCGCAGAAGGGTGGCGAAGTGGCCGGACATGGGGGCCACGATGAGCAATTTGGGGTCATTCGGGCGGTTTGCGTTGCGACGGAAATGCAGCAGATCGCACCAGGGCAGGCTTTTGGTGATTTCCTCGGTGATGGTCACCATTTCACCGTCGATGGTGGTGTCTGTGTGACCGAATTCCGGCTTTTTGAACGTGCGGGTTGTGTGCTCGAAACTGTCGAGCGCCGCCAGCGTCATGCGGCCGAGCGGCGTGGGCAGCCACGGGTTGCTTGGATGATCCAGCACGGAGAGCGCAGAGGAGGCCACGGCGCGCATGGGCCCCAAGCTGGCACGCTGCATTTCATAGAGCGCATAAAGCATCGAAAGCACCGCCTTGTAATGGTTCAGTCGCGACGGGAATGCGCCACCCCTGACGTAGCTAACAGGTGTTTCATAAGGAATTGATAAGAGCAAGCTCCACGGGCCACTTGACGGAGCACAGGAGATGTGTGCGCCAATCATGCCAAATCGATTTGGGGGGGCTTGCCATGGGGTCGTTGCGGGGATTGTTCGACCTTTCGGGGCAAGTGGCGCTGGTCACGGGCGGCTCGCGCGGGCTGGGATTGCAGATTGCCGAAGCACTGGGCGAGTTTGGAGCCACGGTGGCGCTGGCGGCGCGCAAGCCAGAGGAACTGGGCGAGGCGGTGGCGCATCTGGCGGGCCTCGGCGTGAATGCGTTCTCGGTGCCGGGTGATCTGCGGGAACCGGAGGCGGCGCAGGCAGTCACCGATTCGGTGATGGCGCGGGCGGGGCGGATCGACATTCTGGTCAACAATGCTGGTGCGAGCTGGGGCGCACCTGCCGAGGATTATCCGGCCGAGGCCTGGGCCAAGGTAATGGATTTGAACCTCAACGCGATGTTCTTTCTCAGCCAAGCGGTGGGAAAGGCGTGGATGATCCCGCAAAAGCATGGGCGGATTTTGAATGTGGCGTCGGTGGCGGGGCTGAAGGGCAACCAGACCGGATCGCTTGGCACCATCGCCTACAACACCTCCAAGGGCGGGGCGGTGAATTTCACGCGGGCGCTGGCGGCGGAGTGGGGGAAATACGGCATCACGGTGAACGCGCTGGCACCGGGCTGGTTTCCCTCAAAAATGACGAAGGGCTTGTTGGCCACGCACAGCGAAGCGTTTGCCGCGCGCACCCCGCTGGGCAAGATTGGTGGGCCGGATGATTTGAAGGGTGCGGCCTTGCTGTTCTGTTCGGCGGCATCTGGCCACATCACCGGCCAGATTCTGGCGGTGGATGGCGGTGCGGTGGTGACATGAGGTGATGCGGCCGTTCGAGGACTGGGACCAGTCACCCGTTCGCAACATGCTCTACGGCGTGGCGTTCGTCGTGGTCGTCAGCAGCCTCGGCGTGATGGCCTATATGGCGCAGGGTTGGAGCCTTGCCGACGCTTTCTACATGGTGGTCATCACGGTCTATACCGTCGGATTTTCCGAGGTGCGACCGATTGATTCGCCGGTGCTGCGGGCGATCACCGTTGCGTTGATCGTGACCGGCTGCACCGGCATGATCTTTCTCACGGGCGCACTTGTGCAGGCAATCACGCTGTCACAGGTGCGCTCCGTTCTTGGGCTGCACCGCATGAACCGGCAAATTGAACAGCTTCGCGACCATGTTATCGTCTGCGGTTTTGGCCGGACGGGGGCGATGCTGGCGCGTGAGTTGCGTTCCGCGAAGACGCCGCTGGTGATATTGGAATCGAGCGCCGAACGCTGCGCCGAGGCGCGCGAGCAGGGCTATTTGTGCCTGCATGTGGATGCTGCCGAGGAGCAGGCGCTGGAGACGGCTTGCATTCGTTCCGCGCGCACATTGGCATCGGTGGTCTCGTCTGACGCCGCCAACGTCTTCATCACGTTGAGTGCCAGGGCGTTGAACGCGGATCTGCAGATCATCGCGCGGGGCGAGTTGCCGGCAACCGAGAAGAAGCTGCTGCAGGCAGGGGCGAATTCGGTGGTCATGCCGGCGCATATTGGGGCCGAGCAGGTGGCCTCGCTGATTTTGTTCCCGGCGATCGCCGGGATGATTCAATCCAGCGACCGGCGTCGCCAGCTTGAGGTGGATATGCGCACGCTTGGGCTGGACATCGAGGTCGTGCTCGCCGCCGAGGGGAGCCGCTATGTGGGGCATACCGTGGAGGAGATCGAGCGCATGGCGTTGTCCACGTTCTTTATCGTGGCGATTGAACACGCTGGCAGCGGGCGGGTGGAACGGCCAAGCCCCGGCTCGATCGTGCAGGCGGGTGACGGCGTGACGCTGCTGGGGCGACAGGGCAGGGCTGAGAATGTGCGGTTCTTCGACAGCCCCGGCTAGAGCAACGCCCGACCAGATTGAACCGTTCCGGTGCAATCTGGTCGGCGCTAAGTTGCTCTAGAGTCATATGTTTCTAGAGCACGAACTTTCGACCAGATGATTCCATCTGGTCGAAACGT
>CAIJTR010000060.1 GCA_903823665.1 uncultured Rhodospirillales bacterium | reverse complement strand
CCTGGTAAGGTTCTGCGCGTTGCTTCGAATTAAACCACATGCTCCACCGCTTGTGCGGGCCCCCGTCAATTCCTTTGAGTTTCAACCTTGCGGCCGTACTCCCCAGGCGGTGTGCTTATCGCGTTAGCTACGACACTGAGAAACTAGGTTTCCCAACATCCAGCACACATCGTTTACAGCGTGGACTACCAGGGTATCTAATCCTGTTTGCTCCCCACGCTTTCGCGCCTCAGCGTCAGTCAAGATCCAGGTTGCCGCCTTCGCCACCGGTGTTCTTCCCAATATCTACGAATTTCACCTCTACACTGGGAATTCCACAACCCTCTATCTCACTCTAGACTTACCGTATCAAACGCAGCCCCCAGGTTAAGCCCAGGAATTTCACGCCTGACTGATAAATCCGCCTACGCGCCCTTTACGCCCAGTCATTCCGAGCAACGCTAGCCCCCTTCGTATTACCGCGGCTGCTGGCACGAAGTTAGCCGGGGCTTCTTCTACAGGTACCGTCATCATCGTCCCTGTCGAAAGTGCTTTACAATCCGAAGACCTTCTTCACACACGCGGCATTGCTGGATCAGGGTTTCCCCCATTGTCCAATATTCCCCACTGCTGCCTCCCGTAGGAGTTTGGGCCGTGTCTCAGTCCCAATGTGGCTGATCATCCTCTCAGACCAGCTAACGATCGTAGCCTTGGTAGGCCTTTACCCCACCAACAAGCTAATCGTACGCAGGCTCCTCCACAGGCGACTTGCGCCTTTGACCCGCAGGTGTCATGCGGTATTAGCAGCAGTTTCCCGCTGTTATCCCCCACCCATGGACAGATACCTACGCGTTACTCACCCGTCCGCCACTAGGGTTGCCCCTCGTGCGACTTGCATGTGTTAAGCATGCCGCCAGCGTTCGCTCTGAGCCAGGATCAAACTCTCAGGTTCATCTCAGACCATCCTTACGAACAATCATCAACGAACGAGACCTTGATCAAAACCCCGCAACCATGCCCCACAAGAGACATGGCCAAACATTCTTGCATGTGTTGCGTATTTTCATCCTCCAACCCCATCACTGAGATCAAAGCATCAAGACACATCAACAACACCCCAAAATGCGCAAGGTATAGTCAGGTCACAAAACCCAAACCAAAACACCAAAACACAATCTCGATACAAACCATCACTGATAAGCACCAACAAGGAGCGCCGCCAACGTATCCCTTCCATTCCTGATATACTTGTCAAAGAGCGAGCAGATGTCGGCGCAGCGTTTCGCTGCACTTGCAACCTGCAGATAGATATTTTCGAGAACAGCGTCAGCCAGAAGGTCGACGTCGTCTCGGAGACGGTGAGTTAGGCCTGAGTTTCTCTCCGGTCAATCGGTTTCTTTCAGTGATGTGTCACTTTTCGATGCTGCAGGTGCGCTTTCAGGGGGCGCACTCTGATCATTTTCCCTTAAATAGAAGGACATTCGGCCGGTTTTTGGAGTAAGGTGATGCGACATTTTCCTATTTTTCTAGACCTTACCGGACGCACCGCCCTGCTCCTCGGGACCGGGCAGATTGCCGAGCGCAAGGCTGAGCCTTTGCGTGCTGCGGGGGCGATCATCCGGCAGCGTGAGCATTTTCACCCAGATGATCTGAACGGCTGTGTGGTGGCCGTGGGGGCGGACGCTCCGGACGCGGATCTGCGCGCGCTGAGTGAAGCGGCTCAGGCGAAGGGTATTCCGGTCAATGTGGTCGACAAGCCGGAATTGTGCAGCTTCATCACGCCCGCGGTCATTGATCGGAACCCCATCAGCATTGCGATCTCCTCCTCCGGCACGGCACCCGTGCTGGCTCGGCTGATCCGGGCGCAGATTGAGGCGCTGATTCCGCCTGCTTACGGGCGGCTTGCCGCGATGGCAGACCGGTTTAAGGCTGATATTCGCGCGCGATTGCCTGATTTGGCGCAGCGTCGGCGCGTGCTGGAGAAATTGCTCACGGGGGCGGCTGCCGATCTGGTGTTTGCCGGGCGTGAGGACGAGGCGGCGGCGATTTTCGAGAGCACGCTGGCGGATAACGCCCCCTCCGGCGGCATGGTGTTTCTGGTGGGTGGCGGTCCAGGATCGGCGGATTTGCTGACCTTGCGCGCGCAAAGGCTGCTCGGCGAGGCCGACATCATCGTGCATGACCGGCTGATCGGGGAGGACGTCCTGGATATGGCACGCCGCGATGCTGACCGGATTTATGTCGGCAAGGAGCGGGCACATCATTGCGTGCTGCAAGAAGATATTAATGATTTGCTGATTAATCTGGCGCGCGAGGGCCGTAAGGTGGTGCGTCTGAAGGGTGGTGATCCATTCATTTTTGGCCGGGGTGGCGAAGAGGCGGAGGCGCTGCAGGCAGCAGGAGTTGCGTTTGAGGTGGTGCCGGGCGTGACGGCTGCTTTGGCGTGTGCGGCCCAAGCGCGCATTCCACTGACGCATCGCGAGGCTGCGCGCAGTGTCACTTTCCTGACCGGGCATACCAAGGAGGGCAAGCTGGACGTGGATTTTGCGCCGCTGGTAAAGCTGGGCGGAACCATCGCAGTCTATATGGGCATTGTGTCGCTGCCCCTGCTACGCGACGGCCTGTTCGCGCATGGTCTGCCGCGCGAGACACCGGCAATGCTCATCGAACGAGGCGGCACACGTCGGCAGCGGGAGTTGCGTGGCGGCCTTGACCGCCTGGTGGCTGAAGGCCCTGGGTGGTCACGGAAGGGGCCAACGCTGGTGCTGATTGGGGCGGCGATTGGCCGTGGTGTGGCGTTGCGCGATACTCTTCCGGTTTTTCATCAAGATGCCACACAACCGGTGTAGCGTTGCTAAGAGCTGACAACGATTATCCGGGAATGAACAGTCAAGAATGCGACTTCCTGCTGCCCTAGCACCTTTGCGCCACACGCTGTTCCGGCTGCTCTGGGGCGCGAACGTTGTTGTATCGCTCGGCGTTTGGATGCAGAGCACGAGTGCCGGATGGTTGATGACGTCGCTCTCGCCTGACGCGCTGATGGTAAGCCTGGTGCAGGCAGCGACGATTGTGCCGGTGTTTCTGTTCGCGCTGCCGGCCGGTGCGATTGCGGACATTGTGGACCGACGCACGCTCATTCTTGGCACCCAAAGCTGGATGCTGGCGGCGGCGGTGCTTCTGACAATGTTGACCTGGGCGCATGCCACAACAGCCTGGACATTGCTCGCACTGACGTTCGCCATCGGTGCGGGCTCGGCGATGAACAATCCGGCCTGGGGCTCGGTGATGGCAGAGTCGGTGCCCAGACGCGATCTTGTGCAGGCCATTGCGCTGAACGGGGTGGGGTTCAACATTGCGCGCGCAGTGGGGCCGGCGTTGGCGGGATTTTTGCTGCTAGCAGGTGGCCCGGCGCTGACGTTTGGGCTGAATGCAGCGTCATATCTGGCGGTGATTGGGGTGCTGCTGACGTGGCGGCGGAGGCGGCATGCGGATGGGTTGCCGCGTGAGCATTTCCTCAGTGCGATCAAGGCCGGAACGCGGTTTGTACGGCACACGCCGCCAATGCGGGCGGCGATCTGGCGGGCGACGGTTTATTTCGCACCAGGAGCCGCCCCTTGGGCGATGCTGCCGCTGGTGGTGCGCGAACAGTTGCAAGAAGGCGCTGGTATATACGGCGTGCTGCTTGGGCTGATGGGAGTTGGCGGCGTGACGGCAGGGCTGATTTTGCCGCAGCTGCGGATGCGATTCTCGCGCAGCAACCTCGTTTTGTTTGCGAGTTTGCTGTCGTACGGCGGCATGGCGGTGCTGGGCGTGTCGCGCCATTGGATGGTGGCCGGGCTCGGCATGCTCATGTTCGGCCTCGGCTGGGTGACGACGGCTTCGATCACGCAAGGTGCCGCGCAAATGGCGGCACCTTCCTGGGTGCGGGCCCGGGCACTGGCGATTTATCAGCTGTCATTCAACTTTGCGCTGGCGATGGGTACGTTCTTTTGGGGCTGGTTGGGAACCCAAGTTGGGCTGACGACATCGATGCTTTCGGCATCAGTTGTGGGCTCTGTGCTGGCGGTGGCGGCGCGTGGGATCAGCATTGATGCCGCCGATATTAGTTTTAGCAGCGATGCGGCGGTGATGCCGAGTGTGGAGGCGGTGGCGCCGGAGTTGGCCCCTACACTGGCGGCAGCGCGTGGGCGGGTTTTGGAGAGCCAGCATTATCGCATCGCACCGGGCAGCAAGGACGAATTTTTGCGTGCCATGGTGGATGTGCGGGGCGCACGGGCGCGAGGTGGGGCGGTCCAATGGCATCTCGGCGAAGATATTCACGCGCCGGAGCATTGGGTGGAGTTATGGTGGGTGGAAACCTGGACGGACCATTTACGTGAGGCCGGGCGGCTTTCGGAGTCGGACCGTGCGGCGCTGGCGCGGGCGATGGCATTTCATGTTAAAGGCGACTTACCGGCGACTCGGCGGTTTTTGAGTATCAACCCGCAGCGCCCACCCGTCGTGTAGCGGCCCCGAGGCGGAGATGGCTTGCCCGCAGGCCATGGGGGTCGCTATGTTTCGCCAGGAATTTTGGAACACAGCATGAACGATTTGTTTAATGCCGGCAAAGGCGGGGCTGATCAGGCCGCATATTCCGCCAAGGACATCGAGGTTCTGGAGGGGCTGGAGCCAGTCCGCCGCAGGCCCGGCATGTATATCGGCGGCACCGATGAGACCGCGCTGCATCATCTCGCGTCCGAAGTAATCGACAACGCCATGGATGAGGCGGTGGCTGGCCATGCGAGCCTGATAGAGGTGACGCTCGCGGCCGGCAATTGGCTGACGGTGCGCGACAATGGTCGCGGCATTCCGGTGGACCCGCATCCTAAGTTCAAAAATTTGTCCGCATTGGAGGTGATTCTCACCACGCTGCATTCCGGCGGCAAGTTTGGCGGCAAGGCATATGAGACGTCGGGCGGTCTGCATGGCGTGGGCTCGTCCGTGGTGAATGCATTGTCGGCCGAGCTTGAGGTGGAAGTGGCGCGCGACCGGGTGCTGTGGAAGCAGAGCTATGCGCGCGGCAAGCCTTTGACAAAGCTGGTCAATGCGGGCGCGGTGCAGAACCGGCGCGGCACGCAGATCAAGTTCATGCCGGACGTGGAGATTTTCGGCGAGTTGGCGTTTGTGCCGGGGCGGTTGTTCAAGCTGTGCCGGTCGAAGGCGTATTTGTTCCGGGGCGTGCGGATCAAATGGGCGTGCGATCCGTCGCTGATCAAATCAAGCGATATTCCAGCTGAGGCAGAGCTGCATTTTCCGGGCGGTCTAGCGGACAGCCTGGAGGCGGATCTCGGTGGCAAGGCAACAGTGGTGCCGATGTGGGCGGGCGAGGCTCCACTGCCCGCCGCGGCCAATGGGGATCGCACTGGGCGGCTGGAATGGGCGATGGCGTGGCTGGAGGACGGAGACGCGGCCCTTGCCAGCTATTGCAACACAGTTCCGACCCCGCAGGGCGGGACGCATGAGGCGGGCTATCGCGCGGCATTGCTGAAGGGTCTGCGGGCCTGGGGTGAGCAGCGTGGGAACAAGCGGGCGGCGGCGGTGACGGCTGAGGACGTGCTTGCCGGCATGTCGGCCAAATTGTCGGTGTTTATTCGGGAGCCGCAGTTTCAGGGGCAGACGAAGGAGAAGCTGACCAACGCCGAGGCGACGCGGTTGGTGGAGACGGCGCTGCGGGACCGGTTCGATCACTTTTTGGGCTCAAGCCCGGCGCAGGCCGATGCGCTGCTGGGCTTTGTGATCGAGCGGGCTGAGGAGCGGTTGCGGCGCAAGGAGTTGAAGGACACGCCGCGCAAGTCCGCCACGCGACGGCTGCGGCTGCCGGGCAAGTTGGCCGATTGCAGCTCGGAAGATGCAGCGCGGACTGAGCTGTTCCTGGTGGAGGGTGATAGCGCCGGCGGTTCGGCCAAGCAGGCGCGGGACCGGGCCAGTCAGGCGGTGCTACCGTTGCGCGGCAAAATTTTGAACGTGGCAAGTGCCAGCACGGAAAAGCTGCGGCAGAATCAGGAATTGAAGGATCTGATCGAGGCGTTGGGCTGTGGTGTGGGCGACCGGTTTGATCGGACCAAGCTGCGCTATGGCCGGGTGATCATCATGACGGACGCCGACGTGGACGGGGCGCATATTGCATCATTGTTGATGACGTTCTTCTATCGGGAGCTGCCGGAGCTGATCAAACACGGCCATGTGTTCCTAGCGCAGCCGCCGCTTTACCGCCTGACGCAGGGGGCGAAATCCATCTACGCGATGAATGATGATGATCGCGTGGTGCGGATGAAGGAGTTCAAGGGCAGTGCCAAGGTGGAGGTCAGCCGGTTCAAAGGACTTGGCGAGATGCCGCCTTCGGCGTTGAAGGAGACGACGATGGACCCGAAGCGGCGGACGTTGCTCAAGGTGGTCAACAGCAGCGAAGACCGGGCAGCAACGGCGGATCGGGTGGAGAGTTTGATGGGCCGCAAGCCGGAGCTACGGTTTCAGTTCATTCAGGAAAACGCCCGCAGCGCGGGTGAGCTGGACGTTTGAGGCGTTGGCCGCGCAAGGCTTGAGGCATTGCGCGGCCAGTCTGAATCAGACGATTTTCTTCAGCGTGGGCGAGGCCTTGAAGCGCACGGTTTTGCCAGCCTTTACCTTCACGGGCGCGCCGGTGCGCGGGTTCAGCGCCTTGCGGGCCTTGGTCTTGTGCACGCTGAAAGTGCCGAAGCTGGGAAGGGTGAACTTGCCGTTCTTCTTGAGTTCCTTGACGATGGCATCAATGACCTCACCAGCCGTACGATTGGCGGCAACGCCAGTGAGCCCAGCGGCGTCCTGGATAACCTGGGCGATAAATGCCTTCGACATGATGCAATGGGCTCCTGTGTTTGCCGCGGCTCAAAGAGTGGACGATGATCAGTTACTTGGCCGAGACGTATGTCAACCTTTTTGCTCCTAACAGCGAGGTTGGCGTCGTGTAAACCAATTTTGACAGTGTGCGGGGCGTGTTCTTCAGCTTTTGTTGCAATATTGCCCAGTTTGACCAGTCTTGGAGCCTTACATGGCCAGTGATCCGAAACTCCCGAGCACCGAACAGCCTGATCGACGCTACGACGATCTCGATAGTTGGGCACCGCAGGCAATTCTGCATGCGATGTGGGAGGGGCAATTGGCGGCGGTGGCGGCGGTGGGCCCTGCCCTGCCCGCCATTGCTGCGGCTGCGGAGGCCTGTGTGGAGCAACTCGGACGTGGTGGGCGGCTGGTTTATGCCGGGGCTGGAACATCTGGTCGAATTGGAGTGCAGGACGGGGCGGAGTTGCCGCCGACGTTCAACTGGCCGGAGGATCGGCTGGTGTTGCTGATGGCGGGCGGCGACGTGGCGTTCACGCGGGCGGTGGAAAATGCCGAGGACGATGTGGCAGCCGGGGCTGCGGCGATTGCGGCGCATGGCGTGGGCGCAAATGATGTGGTGATCGGCATTGCCGCGAGTGGCAGCACGCCGTTCACTTTGTCTTGCCTGAATGCGGCTCGGGCAGCGGGGGCTTGCACGATTGCAGTGGCCAACTCAGCCAATGGCGCGATTCTGCGGGCGGCGGAGTTTCCGGTTCTGGTGGAGACGGGGCCCGAGGTGATTGCGGGTTCAACGCGGATGAAGGCGGGCACGGCTCAGAAGGTGGTGCTCAATCTGCTGTCGAGCCTTGTGATGGTGCGGATGGGGCATGTGTATCGTGGCCGGATGGTCGATATGCTGGCGCGCAACGAGAAGCTGCGGCGGCGGGCGGAGCGGATGGTGATGGAGATTACCGGCGCGGAATTGGAGGCCGTGCGGGCGGCGCTGGTGGAAGCGGGCGGGAATGTGAAATCTGCCGTGCTGGTGCTGGAAGGGTTGAGCGGAGCGGAGGCTTCGGCGGCGCTTGCGCGGCATGGTGGCAATCTGCGGGTGACGCTGGCTGGGCTAGCTCGATGAAAGCGCTGGCCGCGTCACGCATCTTTGATGGCAGTGACTGGCACGAGGGTATGTGCGTGCTGCTGCATGATGACCGGGTGATCGGGATCGAACGGGTGGACGCCCTACCCGCTTATACCTCCGTCGAACATCTGCCGGACGATATGATGCTGGTGCCGGGGTTTGTTGATCTGCAGGTCAATGGCGGCGGCGGCGTGATGTTCAATGATGCGCCTTCGCCCGATACGCTGCGGATCATTGCCGACGCGCATATGCGGCTGGGCACGACGAGTATTTTGCCGACTTTGATCAGTTCTGACCAACCGATGCGTGAGGCGGCGTTGGAGGCGGCGCATCGGGCGATTGAGGATGGGGTGGCGGGGATTGCTGGGCTGCATCTCGAGGGGCCATTTTTTGCGATGGCGCGGCGCGGTATTCATCCGGCGGCGGCGATTGCGGTGCCGGAGCGCGCGGATATCGAGATGCTGACGAAGGCGTTTCCGGGGCCGATGGTGATTACTTTGGCACCCGAGATTGTTTCTGCCGCACACGTAAAGGCGCTGGTGGCGGCTGGGCGTTTTGTGTTTGCTGGGCATTCCGATGCGAGTTTCGAGCAAGCGAATGCTGGGTTTGATGCGGGGGTGATGGGCTCGACGCATCTGTTCAATGCGATGTCTCCCGTGCAGTCCCGCGCGCCGGGGTTGGTGGGGGCTGCGATGTTGCGGGGCGTGGCCGGGATTATTGTGGATTTGCTGCATGTGCATCCGGCCAGCGTGGCGCTGGCGTTTCGCGCGATGGGGCCGGAGCGGTTGTTTCTGGTGTCGGATGCGATGGCGACGGCGGGGTCGGATTGCACGTCGTTCGAGCTAGCGGGGACGATGATCCGCCTGGAGAATGACCGGCTGACGGATGCGGCGGGCACATTGGCTGGGGCGCATTTGAGCATGGCCGAGGCGGTTCGGCGGGCGGTGGCGGGCGTTGGGATTCCGCTTTCGGATGCAGTGCGGATGGCGACGCGCACGCCTGCGGATGCGGTGGGCTTGTTTGATCGTGGGCGGATTACGCCGGGGAGTAGGACGGATTTCGTGGCGCTGGATGCGGATTTGGCGGTGTGTGGGGTTTGGCGTGGCGGGGAGCGTTGTGCCTGAAAACGGAGTGCGCGCCGGGCGGTTTGCGTGGATGCTGCGGTGAGGAGGAGGGCGATATGGACATTATCTCACAGCAGGCGCGGGACTGGGCGGAGATTAGTTCGGAGCTTGAGAGCCACGGATGCGCCGTGACTGGGCCTTTGCTGAGTGCGGCGGAGTGCCGGGATTTGGTGGCACTTTATGCCGAGGAGCAGCGGTTTCGGTCGCGTATTGTGATGGCTCGGCACGGGTATGGGCGCGGGGAGTATAAGTATTTGGCGTATCCATTGCCTGATTTGGTGCAGCGGTTGCGGTCGAGCCTTTATGAGAAATTGGTGCCGTTGGCCAATCGCTGGAACGCGGTGATGGGGATTGATGTGCAGTTTCCTGCTGCGCACTCAGAGTTTCTGGCGCGATGCCACGCGGCGGGACAGACGCGACCGACGCCGTTGCTGCTGCAATACGGGGAGGGAGATTATAACTGTCTGCATCAGGACCTTTACGGCGAGCATGTGTTTCCGTTGCAGGTGGCATTTTTG
The DNA here is from genome assembly GCA_903823665.1 of uncultured Rhodospirillales bacterium. GTDB lineage: Bacteria > Pseudomonadota > Alphaproteobacteria > Acetobacterales > Acetobacteraceae > CAIQQQ01. The sequence continues at coordinate 56,130 of CAIJTR010000060.1, read as the reverse complement.
TTGTCGGACCCGGGGCGGGATTTCTCCGGCGGCGAGTTCGTGCTGACCGAGCAGCGGCCGCGGATGCAGAGCCGGGCTGAGGTGGTGGCGTTGCTTCAGGGCGAGGGCGTGGTGTTCGCGGTGCGCCATCGCCCGGTGCAAGGGGCGCGCGGGAGCTACCGGGTGAATTTACGGCATGGGGTTAGCCGCATTCGCAGCGGACGGCGGCACACGCTGGGGGTTATTTTTCACGATGCGGCGTGAGGCTGTCTCTCGATGATGCTGGAGTGGCTCTTGCAGTGCGGCAAGGGCGGATGTCGGTGGAAAGCGGTCTGTCCGCTTCAGCTTCGAGCAGGTAGACAAGCAGTCGGTTCCCATTTGATCGACAAGCCCACTCACCTCTTCTTCCCCAAAAGGTGCTTGATAAGTTTTACCTTGTCAGTTCTGTATTTTCTTACAAACTTGCCAATCAGCTTCGACAGCGGCTCAGCTACCTCCGACTGGTTAAGCAGAAACGCAACCCTTTTCTGAAATCCTGGTTCAGTGTGTTTTTCCATTTCCAAGTCATCAGCTGCATCAGGCGAGAGAACATGCAGAAATCCCCGATCCTGTGCATTAATTACCGTAACACGAACACTGTCCTGGATTCCTTTCACACAATGTGTACCAGGCTGCTTTAGTTTTAAGAGTGACGTTAAATACCCACTCAAAACTAAGACGAAACGATTGTTAGCTGTATGATATCTTGCAGAAATGTTTGTTCGTTCGGAGATAAACGTGTGTAGAACTAACGCACCTAAAAACGTATAGCGAGCCTGATCGTCTGGATTTTTTATTTGAATAAAGTCAGAGACTGCGTCGGTATCTGCCAGACAGCGCGCTAATAATACTCCAGACCGATAATCTGCACTGACTTCGTCAGTTCTATACTCTAAGTCGGTAGCAATTGGACGCTCTAAATGACCCCATGCGACGTGAGCTAGTTCATGTAGAAATATCATCGCTGATGCTATAAGTATCGACTGAACAGGGCTAAACTGTGGAACAGAAGCCATGTGCCTGAGTCCGCTTCGAACTAAAAGATGCAGAAACTCTACAGAAGCATCAATTTTATATGCCTTCTCACCGGTCTTTCTTACTTCAACGGTACTTGACGCAGCTAAGTCAGACCTTAAATATAAGCTTAATGAACACTTTGAATGCTCTAGAGCGCTTTGAGATATTGTCTCAAGGATCTTTAAGATCTCACAAACTTGATCGAGTATATCTCTCTCATTCAGGTCGTCAAATTGAATGCCGCCTCCCTGCCCTTTGAACCTATTTAGTCTTTCTTCATACAAGATAGCATCGGAATTCACTAATGCTTGCAAGGGACGCCATCCCAAAATTGTTCAAAACAGCTTATGCATCAAAGCTACGGTATTCGGATGTCTCCTTTTAGGCAACCGAGGTGAGTAGCTAAACAACCGCAAATGGTCGAAAACGGTCATTGCAGTATCATTCGGAAACAGGCCCTGAGCTGAGCCAAACCCGCATCGCTGAAGCGCGATGCGGGCTGCGGGGGGCGACTTAGATGCCGGCCTGGGTGACCAGTTTGGTGTTGAGGTAGGCTTCGATGGCTTCGAGGCCGCCTTCGGAGCCGTAGCCGCTGTCTTTCACGCCGCCGAACGGCACTTCCGGCAGGGCGATGCCGTGGTGGTTGATGGAGAGCATGCCAACTTCGACGCGGGTGCCGAGGGACATCGCGGTGTGGTTGGACGAGGTGTAGGCGTAGCTGGCGAGGCCGAACGGCAGGCGGTTGGCTTCGGTGATGACCTCATCGAGCGTGCTGAAGCGCGAGAACAGCGCGATTGGGCCGAAGGGTTCTTCGTTCATCACACGCATTTCGGGCGTGATGCCGGTGAGCACGGTGGGTTCGAAGAAGTTGCCGACGTTGCCGATGCGCTTGCCGCCGGTGGCGATGGTGGCGCCCTTCTGCACGGCGTCCGCAATCAAGCTTTCCATGGCGGGGACACGGCGGCCATTGGCGAGCGGGCCCATGGTGGTGGTGGGGTCCATGCCGTTGCCGATTTTCTGTGCCTCGGCCTTGGCGACGAACTTCTCCACGAAGCTGTCATGCACGCCGTCTTGGATGAGGAAGCGGGTGGGCGATACGCAGACCTGGCCGGCGTTACGGAACTTGTTGGCGGCGAGGATGTTGACCGCGGTGTCGATGTTGGCGTCATCGAAGATCATCGCAGGAGCGTGGCCACCCAATTCCATGGTCACGCGCTTCATGTGCGCGCCAGCCAACGCTGCGAGGTGCTTTCCAACCGGGGTGGAGCCGGTGAACGAGATTTTGCGGATGACCGGGTGCGGGATGAGGTATTCGCTGATCACCGCTGGCACGCCGTAGACGAGGTTGATCACACCAGCGGGCACGCCGGCATCGAGCCAGCATTGGATGTAGGCGGCGAGTGAGGCGGGTGTTTCTTCTGGGCCTTTGACGATGATCGAGCAGCCGGCGGCAAGTGCCCCGCAGATTTTGCGGTTGGCCTGGTTGATCGGGAAGTTCCACGGCGTGAAGGCGGCAACGGGGCCGACGGGCTCTTTCAGCACAAGCTGGTAGATGTTCTCGGCACGGGCGGGGACGACCCGGCCATAGGCACGGCGGGCTTCCTCGGCGAACCATTCGATGATGTCCGCTGAGAAGGCGGTTTCCATCTTGGCTTCGGCGAGCGGCTTGCCCTGCTCCATTGTCATCAGGGGGGCGATGGTATCGACACGGGCGCGGACGAGATCGGCGGCCTTGCGCATGATCTTGCTGCGGTCATAGGCGCTCATTTTGCGCCAGACCTCGAAGCCCTTCTGCACGGCGGCGAGCGCACGGTCGAGATCGGGGATGCCAGCATGGGCGAGCTGGCCGATGGTCTCGCCGGTGGCGGGGTTGAGAACCGGCAGCGTTTCGCCGGACGCGCTGGGGCCCCATGCGCCGTCGATGAGCAGTTGGACTGCAGGATACATGAACTGGGTCTCCGTTGTTTTGAACATTGGGCACGGGCATGGCTGCGCCACGATGCCAGGCGGGCGGCATCATGCGTCCGCCCAGCGCTGCGGTCGAGGGGGTCGTCGTGTCATAAAAATGAAATCAATCTGTCACGCTGAAGACGCAGGTCGGTGCTACCTCCGCACTCATGACCTTTCAGTCCCCCAAGCGTAACGTCTTGCTGATCGTGGTCGACCAGTGGCGGGCCGATTGCGTGCCGCATCTGGGCGCCCCGCATCTGCGCACCCCGAACCTTGATCGCCTTTGCAAAATGGGCGTCACGTTTCGCAACCATGTGACAACGGCGGTGCCGTGCGGTCCTGCGCGGGCGAGCCTGCACACGGGGCTGTATTTGATGAACCATCGTCAGGTGCAGAACTGGCTTCCGCTCGACGCGCGCCACGTGACGCTGCCGCGGGTGTTGCGGGAAGTGGGGCATGATCCGGCGCTGATCGGGTATACGACCACGGCCCCGGACCCGCGCACCACGTCGCACAATGATCCTCGGTTCAATTCGCTGGGCGATCTGATGGATGGCTGGCGTCCGGTGGGTGAGTTTGGGCCGGCGCATGATCATTATTTCGGCTGGCTGGCGCAGAAGGGCTTTGAGATTCCGGCCAACCGCGACGATATCTGGCTGCCTGAGGGTGTGGACGCCGTGCCGGGGGCCACGGATCGCCCGGCGCGGATTCCGGCGGAGTTCTCGGATAGCGCTTATTTCACTGACAAGGCGCTGACGTATCTGAAGGGCCGCAACGGCAAGCCGTTCTTCCTGCATCTGGGCTATTACCGCCCGCACCCGCCGTTTGTAGCGAGTGCGCCGTACCACGAGATGTATCAGGCTTCCGACATGGCCCCGCCGGTGCGCGCCGAGACGGTGGCGGAAGAGGCGGCGCAGCATCCGTTGCTCGCCTATTACATGCGCAATTCGCAGCAGGGCAGCTTCTTCCAGCGCGGCGAGGGCCTTGCGGCTGCCATGGACGAGGCGGAGATCCGCCAGATGCGCGCCACCTATTTTGGCATGATGACCGAGGTGGATGATTGCCTGGGCCGGGTGTTTGATCTGCTGGATGCGACGGATCAATGGAAAGACACGCTGGTGGTGTTCACGTCTGACCATGGCGAGCAGTTGGGCGATCATCACATGCTCGGCAAGAATGGGTATTTCGACGAGAGCTTCCGCATTCCGCTGGTGATTGTGGACCCGGACACGGATGCCACGCGCGGCAGCATTGTGGATGCTTACACCGAGAGCGTGGACATTATGCCGACGCTGATCGACTACCTCGGCGGCAAAATTCCAAACGCTGTCGATGGTCGCAGCCTGATGCCGCTGGTGCATGGGCATAAGCCTGCGGATTGGCGCGATGCGCTGCATTATGAGTTCGACTTCCGCGACACAATCGGCACCAACTATGAGGGTGAGATCGGGCTTACGATGGATGACTGCACGCTGTCTGTCCTTCAGGACGACGCGTTCAAATACGTGCATTTCACCACCTTGCCGCCGCTGCTGTTCGACCTGAAGGCCGACCCTAACCAGTTTCACAATCTCGCGGACAAGCCTGAATACGCAACGGTTGTTCGTGATTATGCGCAACGTGCGCTGTCATGGCGGATGCGCCATGCCGACCGGACGCTGACGAATTTCCGCACCTCCCCCACCGGGCTCGAAGAACGCCCATCATTCCACGCCAAAGGACAAACAACATGAGCAAGATCAGCCGTCGCGGTGCCATTGGGATGGCCGCCGCAGCCACCGCATTGCCGCGCATCGCCATTGGCCAGAGCGACACTCGCCCGACCGTGACCGTGGCCGTGCAGAAGGTGTCGATCACCAATGCGCTTGATCTGCTGCGCGAGCAGTCGAACGTGGGCACGCGACTGTCGAACCTGTTCACCGAGCGGTTGATCGGCCTGAATTACCAGTCGCAACTGGAGCAGGTGCCGAGCCTCGCCACCGAGTGGAAGCGCATCGACGACAAGACGGTGGAGATGAAGCTGCGCCAAGGTGTTAAGTTCCACAACGGCGACGAAATGACCGCTGAGGATGTCGCGTTCAGCTTCGGGCCAGAGCATATGTTCGGTTCGACCCGCCCAACCGTGGACGGCAAGACGCTGCCGCTGTCGAGCGTGTTTCAGATCATCAACAAGAGCAAGGAACTGCCGGCGGAAATTCCACCGGTGGCGCGTCGCCTGCTGCCGGGCCTTGATCGCGTCGACATCGTTGACAAATACACGGTGCGCTTCGTCAACGCGACGCCGGACGTGACGTTGGAAGGTCGCCTGTCAGGAACCGGCGCGGAAATCGTCAGCCAGCGCGGCTTTAATGAGTCTCCGTCATGGCTGGATTATTCGCGCAAGCCGGTTGGCACGGGCGCTTACAAAGTGCGTGAACTGCGCCCTGACTCGATGCTCATTCTCGATGCGCATGACGAGTATTGGGGTGGTCGCCCGCCGATCAAAACACTGCGTTTTGTCGAGGTGCCGGAAGTGGCATCGCGCGTGAACGGGCTGCTGTCGGGCGAGTATCAGTTTGCCTGCGACATTCCGCCGGACCAGATTGCCGACATTGAGAAGCACGCTGCATTCGAAGTGCAGGGCGGCACCATTCCGAACCACCGCATCATGGCATTCGACAAGAACAACGCGCTGCGCGACCCACGCCTGCGCCTTGCGATGGCGCACGCAATTGACCGCAAGGCGATTGTGGACAGCCTGTGGGCCGGGCGCACGGTTGTTCCGGCTGGGCTGCAGTGGCCGTTCTATGCCGACATGTTCGTCACCGGCTGGACGGTGCCGGAGTTCGACATCGCCAAGGCTCGTGAGCTGGTCAAGGCTTCCGGCTACAAGGGCGACCCGATCGAGTATCGCCTGCAGAACAACTATTACACCAACCAGACCGCCACCGGTCAGGTGCTGGCCGAGATGTGGCAGCAGGCTGGTCTGAACGTGCAGATCCAGATGAAGGAAAACTGGAGCCAGGTGTTCGAGAAGACGCCGGGCCGCGCGGTTCGTGACTGGTCGAACTCGGCGACGTTCAACGATCCAGTGTCGTCCATCGTCGCCCAGCATGGCCCGAACGGCGAGCAGCAGCAGCGCGGCGAGTGGACCAACGAGGAGATGAACACGATCTCCGGCGTGTTGCTGAGCAGCACTGACCGTGCGCTGCGCAAGAAGACCTTCGCCCGTATGCTCGAAATCTGCGAGCGCGAGGACCCGGCTTACACGGTGTTGCACCAGAACGCGACGTTCACCGCCAAGCCACGCTCGATCAAGTGGAAGGCGTCGCCCACGTTCGCGATGGATTTCCGCACCAAGAATTGGGGGTAATCAGACATGCTGACCCGACGCTCATTGGCAGGAGTGGCCGGGTCAGCATTGCTGCCCCGCGTGGCTTTGGCGCAGGTGGATAATCGTCCGACGGTGACGGTGGCGGTGCAAACCATCGCCACCACCAACACTCTGAATTTGTTACGTGAACAGTCCAATGTGGGCGAGCGCACCAGTGGGCTGATGACCGAGCGGCTGATTGATCTCGATTGGTTCGACGGCATCAAGCAAAAGCCGGGGCTGGCGACATCCTGGCGGCGGATTGACGAGGCGACGCTGGAATTCACCCTGCGGGACGGGGTGAAGTTCCACAATGGCGAGACGATGACGGCGGAGGACGTGGCTTTTGCCTTCTCGCCGGCGCAGATGTTTGGCGACACCAAACCAGAATTGGGCGTGTCGCTGCCGGTTTCGGCGCAATATTTGATTGGTGCGGGCAGCAAGGCGTTGCCGCCGGAGATTCCGCCGGTGGCGCGCCGGGCGTATCCTGGGCTGCGCGGCGTGGAAATTGTGGACGCGCGGACCGTGCGTTTCGTCAATGCGTCGCCGGATGTGACGCTGGAAGGGCGGCTGGCTGCGACGGGCAGTGAGATCACCTCGCGCGCCGGATATGAGGCGGCTTCGAGTTGGCTGGATTTCGCCCGCAAGCCAGTGGGCACCGGGCCGTATCGGGTGCGCGAGTTCCGGCCGGATCAGGCGCTGATTTTGGATGCGCATGACGAGTATTGGGGCGGCCGTCCGCCGATCAAAACGCTGCGTTTTGTGCAGGTGCCGGAAGTTTCCAGCCGGATCAACGGCTTGCTGTCTGGCGAGTATCAATTCGCGTGCGACATTCCGCCCGATCAGATTGGCGTGGTGGAAGGGCATGCGGGCTTCGAAGTGGCCGGTGGGCCGATTTTGAACATTCGCATCACGCAGTTCGACAAGACCAACGCGACGTTGGCTGATCCGCGGGTGCGGCTGGCGTTTGCCCATGCGATCGACCGGGCGGCGATCATTGATGCGCTGTGGTCAGGCCGGACGCGGGTGCCGCCGGGTCTGCAGTTCGATTTTTATGGCGACATGCTGATCAGCGATTGGCGGGTGCCAGAATATGATCCGGCGAAGTCTCGCGCTCTGCTGAAGGCGGCTGGGTATAAGGGAGATGCGATCCCTTATCGTCTGCTCAACAACTACTACACCAACCAGGTTGCGACCTCGCAGGTGTTGTTGGAGATGTGGAAGCAGGTGGGCCTGAACGTTGAGATTGAGATGAAGGAGAATTGGACGCAGATCCGCGACCGCTCCAAGCCGCGCGGCGTGCGCGATTGGTCGGCTGGGGCGGCGTTCAATGATCCCGTGGGCTCGATTGTCACGACCTATGGGCCGAATGGCTCGGCCCCGGCGGCGGGCGAGTGGACCAATGCGGAATACAATCAGCTTTGCGTCCGAATTCAGTCGAGCACCGATAGGGCTGAGCGGAAGCGGGTTTTCCAGCGGCTGCTCCAGATCGCTGAGCGGGAGGACCCGGCTTATACGGTTCTGCATCAGAATGCTGGGTTCACCGCCAAACGACGTGATATCCGCTGGCGCGCATGCCCGAGTTTTGTGATGGATTTCAAGGCCAGCAACTGGGGAGATGGCATTCGTGGCTGAGCCGCTGGTGCGTATCCGCGGGCTGGATGTGAAGTTCAACGGGCTGCCAGCATTGCGCGGCATCGACCTTGATATCGGCAAAGGTGAGGCAGTGGGGCTCGTGGGCGAGAGCGGGTGCGGCAAGTCTGTCACTTGGCTGGCGGCACTTGGGCTCTTGCCGAAGAAGGCAGCGGTGAGCGGGTCCGTGACTCTGGATGGGGCGGAGTTGCTGGGGGCGGCACCTGCCGTGCTCGATGACGTGCGCGGCGGGCGGGTTGCGATGATCTTTCAAGACCCAGCGACGGCACTGAACCCGGTGCAGACAGTGGGACGGCAGGTATGTGAGGCGCTGACGCTGCATCGTGGGATGGATGACGCGGCGGCGCGAGCAGAAACGCGGCGGCTTTTCGAGATGGTGGGCATTCCCAACCCGGCGCAGCGCATCGACGTATATCCGCATGAGATGTCCGGTGGGCAGAATCAGCGGGTGATGATCGCCATGGCACTGGCGGGGCAGCCGGAGCTGCTGGTGGCGGACGAGCCGACGACGGCTTTGGATGCAACGATTCAGGCGCAGATTCTGGATTTGCTGCGACGGTTGCAGGCCGAGACGGGCATGGCGCTGGTGCTGATCAGCCACGATCTCGGCGTTGTCGCGGATATGTGCAGCCGGGTGTGCGTGATGTATGCCGGGCGGATTGTGGAGCAGGCCCCGAGTGAGGAATTGTTCGCCCGCCCTGCGCACCCCTACACGCAGGGTTTGCTCGGCGCGTTGCCGGATATGGTAGGGCCGCGTCGGCGGCTTTCGGCCATTCCAGGCGGTGTGCCGGAGCCTTGGAATTTGCCGCCGGGCTGTGCGTTCGCACCGCGATGTGAGCGGGCGGATGGGGCATGTGCGGTGATGCCGCCGTTTCAGGCGTTGGGAAGGGATCATGACGCTGCCTGCGTGCATTTGAATGAGGCGGTTGCGGCATGAGCCTTTTGGATGTGACGGATGCGGCTCAGATTTATACCACGCGGCGCGGGTTGTTCGGCCGGCCGGTGAAGGTGCGCGCCGTGGATGGCATTTCGTTCTCGGTGCAGCCGGGGCGGACGCTGGGTGTTGTCGGTGAGAGTGGCTGCGGCAAATCCACCACCGGGCGGATGGCGCTGGGGCTGGAACGGCCGAGCGAGGGCAGCGTGACGTTCGAGGGTGCGGCGATGCCGGTGCCTCGGAGTGCCGAATGGCGGGATATGCGGGCGAAGATGCAACTGGTGTTTCAGGACCCGCTGGGGGCGATGGACCGGCGTTTGACAATTGCGCAGCAGATTGAGGAGCCGCTGGTTATTCACCGCATCGGCAATGCTGCCGAGCGGAAGGAGCGCGTGGCGGCGTTGCTGGTGGATGTGGGTCTGCGGCCCGATCATGCGGCGCGGCATCCGCATGAATTGTCCGGCGGGCAGCGGCAGCGGGCGGTGCTGGCGCGGGCGCTGGCGACGAACCCGAAGTTGTTGGTTTGTGATGAGCCTGTTTCTGCGCTGGACGTTTCAATTCAGGCGCAGGTGGTCAACATGCTGACCGATCTGCAGGTGGCGCGTGGGATTGCGATGGTTTTCATCAGCCATGACCTGAAGGTTGTGCGGCAGGTGAGCCATGAGGTGGCGGTGATGTATCTCGGCCGCATAGTGGAACAGGGCGATCCGGAGGCGTTGTTTGCTGATCCGGCGCATCCTTACACGCGAGCGCTGGTGTCGGCCATTCCGGTGCCGGGGCCTCGGCGTATTCCTCGGATTGTGCTGACGGGTGATCCGCCGAACCCGGCTGATCGGCCGTCTGGCTGCGCGTTTCATACGCGCTGCCCGGTGGCGATTGCGCGGTGCAAGGCGGAGGTTCCGGCGCTGCGTCATTTCGATGATGGGCGGAAGATTGCGTGCCATTTGGCCGATGCTCAAACCAAGGTTGCTGAGTGATGTTGATATCGAGGCGGGCTGTGATGGCTGGGGCTGCTCTGTTGCCGCGTGTGGCGCTGGCGCAGAGCGATACTCGGCCGAGTGTGACGGTGGCGGTGCAGAAGATCAGCAACACCGGCGTGCTGGAGCCGCTGCGGGAGCAGTCGTCCAATGCGAGTGAGCGGTGGGTGGCTTCCATTCTGGAGACCCCGATTGCGCGCAATCAGCGGGGCAAGTTGGAGCGGGTGCCGGGGATTGCGGCCTCGTGGAAGCGGATCAGTGACCGGGTGGTGGAGCTGGAACTGCGGCCCGGCGTGAAGCTGCACAATGGCGATGAGCTGACGGCGGAGGATATGGCGTTCAGCTTTGGGGCTGAGCATATGTTTGGCGCTGGGCTTCCCGCCGATATTCCGCCGATAGCAAAGCGGCATTGGCCTTCGCTTTCGAGCGTGGATGTGGTTTCGAAATATGTCGTGCGGTTTGTGAATGCGACGCCGGACGTGACGATGGAGGGGCGGCTTTCCGCTGGTGGCTCGGAGATCGTCTCCAAGCGGGCATGGCTGGAGCATGGCGATTGGCAGGCAAACTCTCGTCGTCCGGTCGGTACCGGGCCTTACAAGTTGCGGGAGTTCAAGCCGGACAACTCGCTCGTGCTGGATGCGCATGATGAGTATTGGGGTGGCAGGCCGCCGCTGAAATCAGTGCGGTTTTTGGAAGTGCCGGAGGCTTCGAGCCGGATTGCTGGGTTGCAGTCGGGCGAGTTTGATTTCGCGTGTGACATTCCGCCTGATCAGATCAGCCAAATTGAGAAGAACGCCCGCTTGGTTGTGCAAGGCGGGCTGGTGCTGAACCATCGCATTCTGGCGTTCGACAAGAACCACCCTCCCCTTTCCAATCCTCTCGTACGGCAGGCGATGGCGCATGCGATTGATGGGCAGGCGATTGTGGATGCGTTGTGGGCTGGGCGGGCGCGGGTGCCGGCGGGTCTGCAATGGGAATTCTATGGCGAGATGTTCGTGCCGGGGTGGACGGTGCCGAAATATGATCCGGCGCTGGCGCAGGATCTGTTGAAGCAGGCGGGCTATAAGGGCGATGAGATCATCTATCGCGCACGGAATGATTACTACACCGCCGAGAATGCCACGGCTCAGATATTGGTCGAGATGTGGAAGCAGGCCGGGCTGAACGTGCGGCTGGAGATCAAGGAGAATTGGGGCCAGGTGCTGGACAAGGCAGGTCCTCGAGGTGTGCGGGATTGGTCCAATTCCGCCGTGTTCGATGATCCGGTGTCGTCCATCGTCAACCAGCATGGGCCAAATGGGGCGCAGCAGACCAATGGCGAGTGGACGAATGCGGAGATGAACGAGCTGTCGCGGGCGCTGGAGAGCGGGCAGGACATGGCGCAGCGACGGGCGGTGTTTGCGCGGATGCTGGCGATTTGTGAGCGAGAGGACCCGGCTTACGTGGTGCTGCATCAGAACGCGGTGTTCACTGCGTGCAAGCGCGCGACGCCGTGGCAGGCACCGCCTTCGTTCTTCATGGATTTCTCCCCTGGCGCGTGGCGGGCCTGATGCTGCGGTTTTTGGCCCTGAGGCTTGCTCGTGCGGCGTTGACGATTGTGCTGGTGGTGACGTTCGCCTTCGTGGTGCTGCGGCTGTCGGGTGATCCGGCGCTGATTATCATGAGCCCGGAAGCGCCGCAGGAGGCGATTGACGCGTTCCGGCATGAATGGGGTTTGGATCAGCCGATCTGGATACAGTATCTTGATTACTTCGGTGCCATTGCGCATGGCAATCTTGGCCAGTCTTTCCGTGACGGGCGGCCGGCGATTGAGTTAGTGGCGGAGCGGATTCCGGCGACGTTGCTGCTCACCATCCCTGCCCTGTTGTTGAAGATCAGCGTGGGGATTCCGGCTGGGATTCACGCGGCGTTGCATCGCAATTCAACGACGGACCGGCTGGTGATGGCGGGTGCTGTGGCGGGGTTCACGATCCCGAGTTTTGTGCTGGGCTTGTTGTTGGTGCTGCTGTTCTCGGTGCAGCTGGGCTGGCTGCCTTCGGGCGGGCAGGAAAGCTGGCGGTCGTTGATTTTGCCGGTGATCACGCTGGGGTTTGGCGGCGCGGGCGTGCTGGCGCGGTTCACACGGTCGGCGATGCTGGAGGTGCTGGGCCAGCCTTACATTCGCACGGCACTCGCCAAGGGTGTTCCGTGGCAGCGGGTGGTGCGCGGGCATGCGCTGCCGAATGCGGCGATACCGACGGTGACGATCATCGGCTTCATGGTGGGCAGCCTGATTGCGGGCGCTGTGGTGGTGGAGAGCGTGTTCAGCTGGCCGGGTGTCGGGCGTTTGCTGGTGGTGGCGGTGTCGAACCGTGATCTGGCGGTGGTGCAGTGCATTTTGCTGCTGGTGGCGGCGACGATGGTAACGTCTAACCTGATCGTTGATCTGCTGTATGGCGTGCTCGATCCAAGGCTGCGCGCCGGTGCTGGCGGGGGGCATTAAGATGCGGCGTTTGAAGATTCCGCCACTGGTGCTGATTGCCATGCTGTGGCTGGTGGCGATGGTGCTGATTGCGCTGTTCGCTGAGTGGATCAGGCCTTATGGCATCACGGCCCTTGATCTGCGGGCGCGCCTTACGCCTCCGATTGGGTTTGGCGGCACAGAGCGGCATCTGTTTGGGACGGATGAGCTGGGGCGTGACGTGACGTCTAGGCTGATCATTTCCATCCGCATCAGCCTGATGATTGCGCTGGGGGCAACGGTGATTGCGGCCGTGGTTGGCACCACGCTCGGCTTTCTGGCGGCGCATTTTCGCGGCTGGGTGGAGCAGATTGTGCTCATGCTGATCGATTTTCAGGCGAGCATGCCGTTTTTGATTTTGGCGTTGTCTGTGCTGGCATTCTTTGGCAACGCGCTTGGGTTGTTTGTGGTGCTGATGGGCTTGTACGGCTGGGAACGGCATGCGCGGATGGCGCGTGGGCTTGCGATTGCGGCGAACACGCAGGGTTATGCGGCGGCGGTGCGGCAGCTGGGCGCGCAGCCGCTGCGGATTTATCTCGGGCATGTACTGCCCAATATCGCATCGACTTTGATTGTGTCGGCGACGTTGTCGTTTCCTGAGGTGGTGCTGCTGGAAAGCGGGCTGTCATTCCTGGGGCTGGGCGTGCAGCCGCCAATGACTTCGCTGGGGAATATGGTGGGGTCTGGGCGGGAATATTTGACCCGCGCGCCGTGGATTTTGTTGGCCCCGAGCACAGTGATTGTGATCACGACGCTGGCGGTGAGCCTGGTGGGCGATTGGCTGCGGGATAAGTTGGACCCGACTTTGAGTTGAGTGGGCGGAGAAGGAAGAAAGTAAGAATTTTAACACGGAGGACACGGAGATCACGGAGAAGAGAAGTGTAGAGAAACTTCCCTATTCCTTCTCCGTGCTCTCCGTGTTCTCCGTGGTGAATTCTTTCTTGCTTGCTTCTCTTGCTCTATTGCGCTGCGAAATGATGGGCGGCGCGAGGGCTTATCCACCCTACGAAGTTCAAACGGGTTCAGTGTCCAGCGCATAGCCGGCGGCGCGGACGGTGCGGACGACGTCGAGTTCGCCATCGCCGTTGATCGATTTGCGCAGACGGCGAATGTGGACATCGACGGTGCGGGGTTCGACGTGGATGTCTGGGCCCCAAACAGCGTCGAGCAGTTCTTCGCGTGAGAATACCCGGCGCGGGTGCTGAAGGAAGTATTCGAGCAGACGGAACTCGGTGGGGCCGAGATGCACCGGCCGGCTGTTGCGGCTGACGCGGTGCGAGGCGAGGTCCATCGAGATGTCGTGGAACGCCAAACGCCCCTTGGCCGGAACCGTGTTGGAACGGCGCAGCAGGGCGCGCATGCGGGCCAGCAGCGCTTCCATGTTGAAGGGCTTGGTGATGTAGTCGTCAGCGCCGGTGTTCAGGCCGCGCACGGCGTCCTGATCCTCAGTGCGGGCGGTGACCATGATCACCGGCAGTTCGCGGGTGGCGCTGCGCCTGCGGATTTGGCGGCAGACCTCTATGCCCGACATCACCGGCAGCATCCAGTCGAGCAGGACGAGATCGGGCTGCGTTTCCGCGATGCGGGTGAGCGCTTCCTGGCCGTCAGCAGCTTCCTCGACCCGGAAGCCCTGCTTCTCAAGATTGTAGCGCAGCATGGTGGCAAGCGCCGCTTCGTCCTCGACAACGAGGACAAGCGGCTTTGCAAGGCTGGAATTGCCGTCGAGCATCAAGATGCCTCCTTAGTCGCGCGCCGGGCGAACCACGGCGTAGGCTGAGGTATCGCCCTTCGGACGGGCCGTAAGCAGGGTTTCGCCAGTGGCGGCGTAGTAGACCGTCTCGGCGATGTTGGTTGCGTGATCACCGATTCGCTCAAGATTTTTGGCGATGAACAGCAGATGCGTGCACGGCGTGATGTTGCGCGGGTCTTCCATCATGTAGGTGATGAGCTCGCGGAACAGGCCGTTATAGATGTCGTCGATCTGCTCGTCGGAGCGCCAGACTTCGAGCGCCTTGATGCTGTCACCCTCGCCTGCCGCGTCGATGACGTCCTTCAGGCTGGCTTGAACCAGGCGCGTCATGTTGGCGAGGCCGGAGAGCGTATAGGGCAGCGTGAATTGCGACAGCACGAGGCTGCGCTTGGCCACGTTGGCGGCATAGTCACCGATGCGCTCAAGATCGCCGGTGATCTTCAGCGAGGAGACGATCTGGCGGAGATCGCCGGCCATCGGCTGACGCAGGGCGAGCAACTTGATGACGAATTGCTCGATCTCCTTCTCGGCTGCGTCCACCTTCGGGTCTTCGGAAATCGCCGAAGTGGCGGCCTCCCCATTGCCGTTCAGCACGGCGTCACAGGCGTCTGAGACCTGATGCTCGACCATGCCGCCCATGTCCGAAATCAACGTGCGCAGACGGTTCAGTTCAACTTCGTAGCTTTTGACGATGTGTTCAGCATCCGATGCCATCTATGTGATCCCCTTAGCCGAACCGGCCGGTGATGTATTCCTGGGTGCGCTTCTCGCGCGGCGAGGTGAACATTTGCGAGGCCGTGCCGACCTCGACAAGTTCGCCGATGTAGAAGAACGCCACCTGATCGGCGCAGCGGGCCGCCTGCTGCATGTTGTGGGTGACGATGGCGATGGTGAAGTCATGCTTCAACTCGTCGATCAGCTCCTCCACCTTCAGCGTGCTGATCGGGTCGAGAGCGGAGGTTGGCTCGTCGAGCAGGATGACGTCTGGGCGGGTGGCGATGGTGCGGGCGATGCAAAGGCGCTGCTGCTGACCACCGGAGAGACCGGCCGCCGACGAGCCCAAACGGTCCTTCACCTCACCCCACAGGGCGGAGCGGGTGAGCGACCATTCAACGCGCTCATCCATGTCGGATTTGCTGAGCTTTTCGTGCAGCTTCACCCCGAAGGCGATGTTGTCATAGATCGACATTGGGAACGGCGTGGGCTTTTGGAATACCATGCCGATGCGGCTGCGCAGTTGGTTGAGATCGAGATCCGGCTTGAGGATGTTCTCCCCATCAAACATCACCTGCCCCTCGGCGCGCTGGCCGGGGTAGAGGTCATACATGCGGTTCAGCACGCGCAGCAGGGTGGATTTGCCGCAACCGGACGGGCCGATCATGCCGGTGACCTGTTTTGCCGGCAGGTTGAGGTTGATGCCCTTCAGCGCCTTGTTCTGACCGTAGAAGAAATCCACGTTGCTGATGGCGATGCGGGTTTCATTGAGCGTCGCGCTCGACGTGGCCTGCATGCCGCCCATTGAGGTTTTTCCCGCAGTTTCATTGGTGGTGCTCATATCGGCCTCCTCAGCCGCGCGGCCGCAAAACGACGCGGGCCATGATGTTCAATGCCAGCACGCCGAAGGTGATGAGCAATGCTCCCACCCAGGCAAGCTGCACCCAGTCCTCGAACGGGGAGCCGGCATATTGGTAGATGGTGACGGGAAGGCTGGACATTGGTGCCGACATATCGAGCGACCAGTTGAGGTTGCCGAGCGAGGTGAACAGCAGCGGGGCGGTTTCACCGGCAACGCGGGCGATGGCGAGCAGAACGCCAGTGGCGATGCCGCTGAGTGCTGCTGGGTAGCAGACGAAGACGATCGATTTCCATTTCGGCGCACCCAAGGCCACGGCCGCTTCCCGCAGGGCGGTTGGGATGAGGTTCAACATGTCCTCGGTGGTGCGGACGACGATGGGGATGACGATGACCGCGAGTGCGACGCAGCCGGCTATGCCCGAGAAGCCGCCAAAGGGCTCGACGAACACCTCATAGACGAACAGGCCGATGAGGATGGAGGGGGCGGAGAGCAGCACGTCCGACACGAAGCGGACGGCGTTGCCCAGATATGTGCCCTTTGCGTATTCCGACAGGTAGGTGCCGACCATCAGGCCGATTGGTGTGCCGATGGCGGTGCCAATGATGGTCTGGATCAGCGAGCCTGCTATGGCGTTCAGCAGGCCGCCACCGGAGCCTGGCGGTTTGGTCATTTCGGTGAACACGCCCAGACGCAGGCCGGAAAAGCCGAGCCAGAGCAGCGTGCCCAGAATGGCCACGAGGAAGATCAGGCCCACGGCGGTTGCCAGAACGCACAGCGTTTTGACGATGACGTTGGCGCGATGGCGACGGCGGGACAGCGATTGCGCCACGCTCGGGTCACGTGCGCCGCCGGGGATTGCTGTGGTGGCGAGGGTGGCGCTCATTTTGTCACCTTGGTGCGCAGCAGGAAGCGCGAAATGGCCAGCACGATGAACGAGATGACGAACAGCAAGAAGCCCAGGGCCAGCAGCGAGGACAACTTCAGTGAGCCGGCCGGGCTTTCCGGAAACTCAAGTGCGACGATCGAAGCGATGGTGTTGCCGGGGCCAAAGAGGCTGGTGGAGATGCGGTTGGTGTTGCCTATGACGAAGGTTACGGCCATCGTCTCACCGAGCGCACGACCGAGGCCGAGCATGACGCCGCCGACCACCGAGGCACGGGTGTAAGGGAGCACAATGGAGCGCATCACCTCCCACGTGGTGCAGCCGACACCGTAGGCCGATTCCTTGAACACGCCGGGCACGGTGAGGAACACATCGCGCATGGTGGCTGCGATGAATGGCAGGATCATGATGGCCAGGATCAGGGCGGATGTGAGGATGCCGGTGCCGAAGGCGGGGCCCTGAAACAAAGCGCCGATCAACGGCACCTCACCCAGCGTGTCGATGAGGAAGGGCTGCACGTAATCGCCCATGATCGGCACGATGATGAAGAAACCCCACATGCCGTAGATGATCGATGGCACGGCGGCAAGCAACTCAATGGCGGTGCCGACCGGCTGGCGGAACCATTGCGGTGCCAGTTCGGTGAGGTAGAAGGCGATGCCGAATGCGAGCGGAACGGCGAGGAGGATGGCCAGCACGGCGGTGATCAGCGTGCCGTAGATTGGCACCGCCGCCCCGTATACCTGCTTGACCGGATCCCAGTCTGTGTTCGTCAGGAACCCCGGTCCGAATGCACGGAACGCTGGGAGACCGCCGACGAAGAGTGAGATGATGATGGCGCTGAGGATGACCAGCACCAAAACACCGCAGGCGGTGGCGATGCCTGCGAAGATTTTATCACCCAACATGCCGCTGGAGCTGCTTTTGTGGGGTGATGAAGCTGCCGACTGTGACAATGCGCTGTTCCGTTTTGAAGGAAGGACCGGCGGCGACCCATGAGGGTCGCCGCCGGATTGGCTTCAGGCCCTCGGATCAGCCTTTGTACTGGGCGGACCAGGCGGCGCGGATGGTGTTCTGGATGGCTTCCGGCAACGGCACATAGAGCAGATCGGTTGCGATCTTGTTGCCGTTCTTGAACGAAGAGTCGAAGAACTTGATGACGGCCTGGGTCTGTGCCGGGTCCTTCGCGTCGGTCGGCAGCAGCACAAACGTGGCCGACTCGATCGGCCAGCTGGCCGCACCCTGCTGGTCGTTGAGGTCGATGGCAAAGTTCTGCACCTTGGACCAGTCTGCGAATTTCGCAGCCGCGGCGAAGCTCTCCATGTTCGGCTTCACGAAGCTGCCGGCCTTGTTGCGCATCTGGGTGGTTGTCAGGTGGTTCTGAGCCGCATAGGCGCTCTCAGCGTAGCCAATGCCGCCCTTGACCTGACGAACCACGGCGGAGACGCCCTCGCTGCCCTTGGCACCATTGCCAACCGGCCACTTCACGCTCGTCGAAGAACCGACGGTGGACTTCCAGTTGGGGTCAAGCATTGAGAGGTAATCGGTGAACACGAAGGTCGTGCCCGAACCATCGGCGCGGTAGACCGGGGCGATGGCAAGGTCCGGCAGCTTCAGGCCATTGTTCATCTCAACAATCTTCGCGTCGTTCCACTTGGTGATCTTGCCGAGATAAAACTCGCTCAGCAGTTCACCGGACAGCTTAAGCTGGTCGGGCTCAACGCCTGGGATGTTGACGATGATGACCACGCCACCGATGACGGTGGGGAACTGCATCAGCTTGTGGGCGGCGAGGTCTTCAGCCTTCACCGGCATGTCCGACGCGCCGAAATCGACGGTGCGGGCGTTGACCTGGTTGATGCCGGCACCGGAGCCGATGGACTGGTAGTTCAGCTTTGTGCCGATGGCGGCGGCGGCGGCTTCGCCCCACTTGCCATAGATCGGTGCGGCGAAGCTGGAGCCTGCGCCTGTGATAGGCTGTGCGAGCGCTGCGGTGGAGATTCCGGCGAGGGCGATGGCCAGAGCCGTTGATGCGATCTTCATGATTCCTCCGAGGAGTCCGTGTACATTTAGTGGACGCCCGGAACCTACGCAGGGAGCGTGTCTGGAAGATTGCAGTTTTATGAAGGTTTAATGACAGCCCATTGCGCGCCGATCAGGCGTCAAAGGGCACGGCGAGGCGGCGCAACAGGGGAAGTGGGCGTTCTGCAAGGGGTTGCGTGGTATCGCCACCATGCAAGGCCAGGACATTGCGCCACAAAGCTGGGGCCGCACCTTCCGGAAGCGTCACGGTAGAGACGCCGCACCGGCACAAAGACAGAAACTGGTCTGGCAGCACGTGGCCGACCGCACGGATTTCACCTTTGAAGCCGTTCTCGCGAAGGGCGCGGATATGGGTGAAGCCGCGGCCATCGCGGAATTTTGGGAAACTCACGGCGATGCATTTGAGAGTGCCGAGATTTGGCAGCAGCGCGTCAATCGAGGAGGCGGGTTCCAGCGTCACGTCCGGCTCGGCGTGATCGCCGGGGACGAGGTGGCCGGTGCGGTCGATGATTTCAGCGGGCATTGGCGGCCTCCTTGAATGGGGCCATGCCCAGACGGCGAAAACTGTCGATGAAGCGCTCACCTTGTGTGCGATGGGCGAGGTAGATGGCGATGACGCGCTCGATCACGTCCGGCACGACATGGGCGGGCATGGCGGCACCGAGCAACTGGCCGAGGGCGGCGTTTTCGTCGGCGGCCCCGCCGAGGCTGATGAGATAGGCCTCCTCGCCATGCTTATCGACGCCGAGAATGCCGATATGGCCGACATGGTGATGCGCGCAGGCATTGATGCAGCCTGAGATGTTCAGATGCAGTTCGCCGATGTCATGCTGGCGGGCCAGATCGGCGAAGCGCTCGCTGATGGCCTGTGCGACGGGGATGGAGCGGGCGTTGGCAAGCTCGCAATAATCCAGCCCCGGGCAGGCGATGATATCGGTGATGAGGCCGATATTGGGTGTGTCGATGGCGGCGGGCTGCAGTTCCTGCCAGAGGGCGAACAGGTCGTCGAGGCGGACATGGGCGAGGACGACGTTCTGCTCATGCGCCACGCGGGCCTCGCCGAAGGAATAGCGGTCAGCGAGAGCGGCAATGTGGTCGATCTGTGCTGAGCTGGCGTCACCGGGGATGCCGCCGACGGGTTTCAGCGAGATGACGGCGGAGATGTAGCCGGGCATGCGGTGCGGGTGGGTGTTGGTGCCGACCCATTGGGCAAAGGCTGGGTTGGTGAGCATCGCGCGGTCAAATGCGGTGGATGTGGCGGGCAGATTGGCGAAGCGTGGTGCGCCGAAGCGGGCCTGGATGGCAGACACAACTTCGGGCGGGAGGTTGAAACGGTCACCGGAGAGGCGGGCGAACTCGGCTTCGACCTGCTCGGCGAATTTCTCGGCCCCGGTTTCGCGGACGAGGATTTTGATGCGGGCCTTGTAGAGATTGTCCCGTCTGCCGGCCGCATTATAGACGCGCAGAATGGCTTCCATGTAGCGCAGCAGGTCGCTCACCTGCAGCCATTGGCGGATTTTAACACCGATGACGGGGGTGCGGCCGAGACCGCCGCCGACATAGACGGTGAAGCCAGGCTCGCCGTGTTCGTTGCGGGTGGTGAGGATGCCGATGTCGTGCAGCTTGATGGCCGCACGGTCCTTCTCACTGCCGGTGAGGGCGATTTTGAACTTGCGCGGCAGGAACAGGAATTCCGGATGGTCGGTGGACCATTGGCGCAGGATTTCGGCGTAGACGCGCGGGTCGATGATCTCATCGGCGGCGGCACCGGCGAACTGGTCGGTGGTGACGTTGCGGATGCAGTTGCCGCTGGTCTGGATGGCGTGGATGTCCACCTCGGCCAGCTCGGCCAGGATATCGGGGGCCTGCTCCAGCTTGATCCAGTTGAACTGGATGTTCTGGCGTGTGGTGAAATGGCCGTAATCGCGGTCATATTTCCGCGCGACATGAGCCATTTTGCGCAGTTGGGTGGAGCTGACGATGCCGTAGGGGATGGCCACGCGCAGCATATAGGCGTGCAGTTGGAGGTAGAGGCCGTTCATCAGGCGGAGCGGCTTGAATTCGTCCTCGGTGAGGCCGCCTGCCATGCGGCGCTGGACCTGCTCGCGGAATTCCTCCACCCGGCGGGCGAGCCACGCGCGATCGAGCCCATCATAATGATAAATGCCGACGTCTTGCGAACCGGCGGGCGGCTGGATGTGGGAAATGCCGTCCATGATCAGGCCTCCACCAATGTGTTGTGGGTTTGGCCGTAGCCGAGATCCGGGCGGACGCTGGGGCCGTGGGCGCGAACCCGTTCACGTGCGCTGAGGGGTGAGAGCGTGCCGGTGTTGTGTTCGACATCCACCGCGTAGACGCCGATGACGCGCTGCAACGCCACTTCGCGGGCACCAAACTCCAGCGCGATGACGAGGGCATCGGCATCGAATGGCTGCGCCTCGGCAAAGTGTTCCCGCCAAGCCGGGCCTGCCCCGAGCCACAAAATGGCACCATCGCGCAAACGATTGGCGGTGACGACGGAGAGTTTCATGCGCGGTGATCCTGGGGAGCGAAGGTGGCTGAGACTGCGGGATATCACATTTATTTGTCGTGATATATCATATCAGAGATAGACGCTTCATGTGCGGGGTTCAAGCGGCCACATTTTCTAAATCACGTTAAATTTTAGGTGATTTAGTTTTTACACTTTCATTTTGTGAAAAATGATATATGTTCGAGATCAACGTGCAACCCGGAGATCGCCATGTCGGTGTTCAATCCTCAGCTGTTCCAGGACAAGGCCAATCTGGCTCACCCCGCGGTGCTGCAGCAGGGCGACGACGCCGTTGTGATGGCCTGGCTGGCGACGGAGGGCCGCGGGCCATGCGTACGTGACCTGGCACTCGCTGTGGTGATTGGCGGACTGCTGACGCTGGTGTTTTCGCTGGTCGGGTGAGGTTCGCGGGCCTATTTGTATCTGCTGTGAATTTAGCGCTTTCTCAACGATAATAATGCGTTAAGTAATATTTTGCGCTTGCGAGCCACCCCTCGGGTGTGATGTAGACTGGCGGATGATCTCGCGCATTGCTTCCCCCCCCTCTTCGAGCCTGATTGCACCGATTGGTGCCCATGGCGGAGCTGTGGCTGGGCGGAATGCGGTGGGCTGGGTGGCGGTTTTGTGGGTGGCGCAGCTGCTGTTGAGCCTCGACATGCCGGCTTTGCAGGGGCGACCCTGGGCGGTGGTTTGGGCGCTGTTGGGACGGATTGTCAGCGGTGATTTCACGATGCGCGGCTGTGAAGTTTCGCAGTGGACAATGCGCCGGGGCCTGGAGCGGGTTGAGTGCATTCGGATACGAGTGGGCGGCGATGACGCTGGTGCTGAGGGGCGTAGCTACTTCGAGCTAACCATTCGGATGATCTACGTGGAGACAGCAGTATTTCATCTGGGCGGGTGTGACAGCTGGCCGGTGCGGCGCTTTATCACGCTTGTTTCACGAATTTCCGCAAAAATTGAAATACGGAACGAGCATTGGCACGCGCTATTCGTTACGATATCAAAATGACCCGCGCTGCTGGCTAGATTGCGAAGCTGATCGGCTCTGCGGTGGGCCTTCGCAATCCGGCGGCGGCGGCGCGTTTGATCAGGTCGTCAAGCGTGAGGGCACCGAGGCGAGCCTGGGCGGCGGCGTCGATTTCTTGCCAAAGCGGATCTACGACGTCGATTTGAAGCGCTCCGGCCGGGCCGCTTTCGGGCTCGGTTGTGTCTCCCCCATTGGTGACGGCGACGGAGACGACCTCAGACAGCGCGATATCACGGCGGGGCCGGCCGAGACGATAGCCTCCGCGAGGGCCGCGCACGGAATCGAGCAATCCGGCGCGAGAGAGGGCCTGGAGCAGCGGCTCCATGCCGCGCCTTGCCATGCCGAGCCGTTCCGCCATGTCGGCGGCGCTGACGGTGGCATTTCTTCCACCATGAAAGGCCACGTCGAGCATGATGGTGACGGCCACCATCGCGCGGTCTCGTCGAATGAGCATGATTCCCCCCGTCCGTGGGGTCAGACTAAACCACAAGGCCAGCGTGTGATACTGTCATGAGATGAACAAGAAGAACGTTCGATTCGCTCCCGCATATGACGCGGTGGAACACGCCGTGCCGGTGCCGTTTGCACCGCGCGGGCGGATTTATGACAGCATTCTCGACACTATCGGCGGCACTCCGCTGGTTCGGCTGCCTCGGTTGAGCCGCGCGCTGGCGCTGCGGGCGGACATTGCGGTGAAGCTGGAGTTCTTCAATCCGCTGGGTTCCGTGAAGGACCGCATTGGGCTTGCGATGGTGCTGGAGGCTGAGGCTTCCGGATTGATCGCGCCGGAACGCTCCGTGCTGGTGGAGCCGACATCGGGCAACACCGGCATAGCACTTGGGTTCGTGGCCGCGGCGCGTGGCTATAAGCTGATCGTGACAATGCCGGATGGTGCTTCGATCGAGCGGCGGCGGATGATGCGGCTGCTGGGTGTGGATGTGCAGTTGACCCCTGCCCGCGCTGGGATGGCGGGCGCGATTGCTCGAGCGGAGGCGATTCTCGCAGATACGCCTGGTGCCTGGATGCCAAGGCAATTCGACAATCCGGCCAATCCCGCCATTCACGAGGCCACGACGGCTGAGGAGATTTGGACGGACACGCAGGGTGGCGTGGACATTGTGGTCGGCGGTGCCGGAACCGGCGGGACGCTCACCGGCATCGCGCGGCGGTTGAAGCCTCGCAAAGCCGGGTTGCAGGTGTTCGCGGTGGAGCCTTCTGAAAGTGCGGTGCTGTCTGGTGATGAGCCGGGGCCGCATGGGGTGCAGGGGATTGGGCCGGGGTTTCAGCCTGCCAATCTGGCCATCGATCTGATGGACGGCGTGTTGTTGGCATCAGAACGCGAGGCGATTGCGATGGCCCGTAGGGTGGCGGAGACCGATGGGGTTCCGATTGGGATTTCATCGGGTGCGGCGCTGCATGCGGCGATTGGGCTGGCGGGGCTTCCGGCGAATGAGGGCAAGCTGATTGTGTGCATCGCCGCCTCCTTCGCGGAACGCTATCTGTCGACAGCGCTTTTCGCCGGGCTGTGATAGTCAGACCGAACGACCCTATTTTCCCGGAGCCGCGTTGATGTCTGATTTCCAGATTGCCGTTATTCCCGTCACCGTGTTCCAGCAGAACTGCACGGTTCTGTGGGACACCAAGACGCGGCAATGTGCGGTGATTGATCCGGGTGGGGAGCCGGGGCGGATCATTGATCTGCTGAACCGGATGGATTTGCTGCCGGAGCTGATTTTGCTCACGCATGGACATCTTGATCATGCCGGTGGGGCGCTGGCGCTGAAGGGCGTGATTGATGAAGCGCGCAGCCAGATGGGGCTGGGCAAGGTGCCGGTGGTGGGGCCTGATGAGCGCGATATGTTTTTGCTGCAGTCGATTGAGACGCAGGCCGCAAAATTCGGCATCACGGGTCTGCGCAACATCACGCCGGACCGGTTTGTGACCGAGGGCGAGGTGATCGAACTTGGCTCGCTGAAGTTTCAGGTGGTGCATGTTCCCGGCCATACCCCTGGGCATGTGGCGTTTGTCGATCCGGCAGCGAAGCTGGCGCTGGTGGGCGATATTGTGTTCCGCCAGGGCGTGGGGCGGAGTGATTTTGAATATGGCGATGGGCCGGCGCTGCTTGCGGGCATCAAGGAAAAGCTGCTGCCGATGGGCGATGATATCGCGTTCATCTGCGGCCACGGCGAGGGCTCGACCTTCGGGGCAGAACGCCGCGAGAACCCGTTTTTGCAGTATGATTTCCACTTTTGAAAGCAGATGCAGCCGGATGGTGGGCGATACAGGGATTGAACCTGTGACCTTCCCCGTGTCAGGGGGACGCTCTCCCGCTGAGCTAATCGCCCATCCGGACCAGCGTTCTATCCGCCCCCCTCGCCCGCCGCAAGTGCTGTGACAAACGATGCGATCATGGCTGATGCCGTGGACGTTCGTAGGCCACGCGCGCAGGCATCCCCTTTGGTGCTGGCGTGCGCGCATTCCGGGCAGAATTACCCGGCGGATTTCGTGGCATCGGCGCGGCTGGATTTTCCGGCGTTGCGGCGCAGCGAGGATAGTTTTGTCGATGAGTTATTCGATGCCGCCCCCGGTTTGGGCGCGCCAATGGTGGTGGCCCGGTTTCCACGAGCCTATTGCGATGCGAACCGGGAGAAGTGGGAGCTCGATCCTGAGATGTTCGAGGGGGCGCTGCCGGACTGGGTGAACAGCAAGAGCGCGCGGGTGGGTGCGGGCCTTGGTACGATTGCCCGCGTTGTGGCGTCCGGCGAGCATATTTATCGGCACAAGTTGCATTTTGCCGAGGCGCAGATGCGGATGGAGCGGTGCTGGCAACCGTTCCATGATGCGCTGCTGACCGAGATTGGTGCCACGCGTGCGGTGTTCGGCCAGTGTTTGCTGGTCGATTGCCATTCGATGCCGACGAACAGCCAGAGCCACAGCGGACGGGTGGATGTGATTTTGGGAGATGCGCATGGGACGACGTGTTCGGCCCGCGTGGTGCGCGGGGTGGAGGAGCTGCTGGTTGGGCTCGGCTACCGGGTGAAGCGCAATGACCCTTATGCGGGCGGCTATATCACCCGTCATTACGGGCGGCCGCGCGAGGGGGTGCATGCGCTGCAGATTGAGATATGCCGGTCGATTTATATGGATGAGTCGCGGATTGAGAGGCTCGCGGGATTTGTGGATGTGCGGGCGCGGTTCACCCAACTGGTGGCGGAGCTGGTGGCGAGCCGGGGATTTCTGCCAGAGCTTTGATGCGCTGGCGGCGTTTTCGAAAAAAAAGTGGCGATGCTTTGCAGCATCGCCAAGTTTAGGGAGGAAACGTCCAAGAAAGCAGCGCGACCGTAGTCGCTGTGCTGCAGTGCACAAGATATCGATCGCACCCACGCTGGGCAAGCAAAATCGTGCAGTGCAGCATGACAAATTGGTTATGCATCTATGCGTGTTTACCGGGGGTTAAGCTTCGCGGCGCATGCTTCGAACATGCGTATTCTCCTCGGCTTATTGATGATTTGCATAGGTTGGTGGCCGGTAATGCAAGCAGGCACGGCCTGGGCTGACGTGGGGCCAGCCTCCGGCACAATCATGCCTCCACTGTCGCCTAAGCCGTTGCCGATGCTCGCAGCGCCGGTGCCGCACACACCCATCCCGCGTGTGGTATCGAACGTCGCAGATCCTGGTTTGATGTGCCGTGCGGCCGTTGTGCAGGCAGGACGCAACTCTGGCATTCCCGACCACCTGATGTCCGCCATAGCGCGCATTGAAAGTGGCAGGCGTGGTGCTGATGGTCAGGTCAATCCGTGGCCGTGGAGCATCAATGTCGAGGGCACGGACCATATTTATGACACGCGCGATCTGGCGATTGCAGCCGTGCGCAGCTATCAGGCCAGCGGCGTGCGGTCGATCGATGTTGGGTGCATGCAGGTCAATCTGCTGTTTCACCCCAACGCGTTTGCCTCGCTTGAGCAGGCATTTGATCCTTTGGCGAATGCCAATTATGCGGCGCATTTCCTGAAAGAGTTGTTCGAACAAACGGGCTCCTGGCCAAAAGCGACGGCGGGCTATCACTCCCTCAACCCGGCCTTAGGCGATCCCTATCAGCGCAAGGTGGCTTCGGTGATGAACGAGGAAGCTGGTGCCGATGCAACGGCTGCCGGGAGCGGTGTGCGCATGGCGATGGGGCCAGATGTGCCTGGGATATTCGGCATGGCCCCCCCCACCGGGGCGAGATTGCTTGGCAACCACTCCGAAAACGTGCATATAATCCCATCGGCGAATGCTGCGCCTGGGCGCGATTTGGCGGCGTACCGTATGATCCCGGTGCGGGTGGCGGGGCGGCCGTAAGAGTTCAATATGTCACGGTGGTGAAGGCGGCGTTGACGACATGCATGCTTCGGCGCATGCAGCGTGGGCCAGACGGCTGGGCGATCGCTGTGAGGTTTTAAAGCCTCATGGAGGAAAGTCCGGGCTCCACGGGAATACGGTGCCGGCTAACGGCCGGCGGGGGCGACCCTAGGGAAAGTGCCACAGAAAACAAACCGCCAGGTTCAGACAATCACGCTTGGTTGGCTCAACTGGCAAGGGTGAAACGGTGCGGTAAGAGCGCACCGCACCTCTGGTAACAGGGGTGGCAGGGCAAACCCCACCGGGAGCAAGACCGAATAGGGGCGGCCGGCGGCTTCATCGGACGAAAGTCTGGCGAGGTGACGCGGGGGCATTTCCGCCCTGTCGCCCGGGTTGGTCGCGTGAGGCACGCAGCAATGCGTGTCCCAGAGGAATGGTCGCCTCGTGCCGCAAGGTGCGAACAGAACCCGGCTTACAGGCCGTCTGGCATTTTCCACCGTCGCTTTCGCCGCTGAGGAGCGCGACTACGCTCCCAAGGCACGGTTTGTTCCAGCTTATCCACAGACTGGTTATCTGCAGAATGAATATTCCAGCACTAAGAACAAATAATGAACATTAATCATCCAAACGTTTTTCTCCGTGAATGTTCCGCCAGCACTCAAGAAGGCCAATTAAAACATTGATAAGAAACATAACTTCTATCCCATAAGCAAAATCAGCCAGCTAAATCCCTTTGACGCCCATGCAGACCCATGATATCCCATGCCATCCCAAGTGAATTGCTCATTCGGGGGGATATCCGCATTTCGTCGGCGGCCGGCTTCGGCGCTGTGGAGGGCGGCGGTTCAACCGCCTACGCAAAAGGGGCCGATTTGGCCGAATGACCCACTTTATGGGCCCGCATCACAACAGGCTGGACGCCAAAGGGCGGGTGAGCATTCCCGCGCCCTTTCGGTCGGTGCTGCGTGAAAAGGCCCCTGAGGGTGCGGCCCCGTCCGTCGTACTGCGCCCTTCGCATAAGTTCGACTGCATCGAGGGCTGGGCCGCTGTGGATTTTTATCGACGGGGCGATGCGCTGGAGCGACTGGATATGTTCAGCCAGGCGCAGGACGATCTGACATTCGCCTATTACGCCGATGCGACGGAGATGACGCCGGACAAAGAGGGGCGGATTGTGCTGCCGGATTTGCTGGCAACGCACGCCAATCTCACCGACGCCATCGAATTCGTCGGCATGCGCGATCACTTTCAGATCTGGGAACCGCAGGCCGCCGCGCGCAGGCGCTCCGAGGCCCGGCTTGCCGCCCGCAATGTTACCCTTCCGGCGGTGTCGGCATGAGCGGGTTCAGCCACACCCCAGTGCTGCTCGGGGAGATCTTGGAATACCTCGCCCCTGCCCCCGGCGAAACCTATCTCGATGGCACGTTTGGCGGTGGTGGTTACGCGCGCGCCATCCTGGAAGCGGCACCGGACTGCACGCTTTGGGCGATTGATCGGGACCCCGATGCGATTGCCCGTGGGGCAGAATTGGCGGCACGTCATCCCGGCCGGTTGCATCTGGTTCAGGGCACGTTCGCCGACATGGTCGGGCTGCTGGATGAGCACGGTGTGAGCGCGTTGGATGGTGTGGTGCTCGACCTCGGTGTATCCTCCTTCCAGATCGACGATCCCGCGCGGGGGTTCAGCTTCCGGCATGACGGCCCACTTGATATGCGGATGTCGGCCAGCGGCACGTCAGCTGCTGACCTGGTGGCAGATCTTTCCGAGGCGGAGTTGGCAGACACGCTCTATCAACTCGGTGAGGAACGACTGTCACGGCGGATTGCGAAGGCGATTGTGGCCGCGCGGGCTGTGGCCGCGATCACGACAACACAGCAACTGGCAGAAGTGATCCGTGCGGTAGTGCCGAAGGACAAATCCGGCATCGACCCTGCCACGCGCAGCTTTCAGGCGCTGCGTATCCGGGTGAATGATGAGCTCGGGCAAATTGAACGGGCCTTGGCGCAGGCAGCAAGTTTGCTCGCACCCGGCGGGCGGCTGGTGGTGGTGTCCTTCCACTCGCTGGAGGATCGCCTGGTGAAGCGCTTCATGACCGAGGCCACCGGACGCACGCCACAGCCGTCACGCCATCATCCCGGCGGCATGGTGGCACGGCAGGCGGCAGGGTTTGATTTGCTGACCCCGCGCGCGGTCAAGCCGACCGAGCATGAGGTTTCGGCCAATCCGCGCGCGCGAAGTGCACGGCTTCGCGCCTTGCGCCGACACGATGCGGTTGGGCATTCAGACGGTATGGAGAGGCACGTATGATCCGTCCGTTCACCTGCCTTTGCCTGATGTTCGCCGCTGGTTCGGGGTTGTTTCTCTACAACTCGAAGCATTCGGCGCAGATAGTCGATCAGGAGACGGCAAAGCTCGTCAAATCGGCACAGGAAAACCGTGCCCGCGCCGCGCTGCTGCGCGCCGAGTATGACCGGCTCGGAGATCCAGAACGGCTGAAGGAATTGGCGTCGCAGGTGCTGACCCTGGTGCCCACCGACCCAAAGCAATTTGCCTCGCTGTCTGATCTGGACAAGCGCCTTCCCGCCACGGCCCCTCCCGTGACGTTGCCTATACTGGCGACGGCGGTTCAGACCGCGGCCCCGGTCATCGCTGCGAATGCAGAGCCAGCTCCAACTGCGGTGGCTGCGGATAAGCCTGCCATCGAACGAGCAGCACCGCAGGCTTTGGCGATGGTCACGCGCCCGGCTGCTCCATCGCGCCCAGTGACACCGCCATTGATTTCGCAGTCTCAGGCAGCAACCGCTCCAAGTCCCGCTTCGGCTCCGGCACAAATGGCCTCGAATGCACCAGTGGCTCCGAAGTCTGCGCCGACACCGCTGCATCCTGCGGCTGATGTGAAACCGGCGGCCGTGCATCCGGCCACTCAGACCGCGCCCGCCCCTGTCGTTGTGGCCGCAGCCCGGCCACGTCCGGTGGCATCGCCTCTGGCTGTGGCTTCGAGCAACGATATCAACGCCAGAATGTTGCACCCCTCGCCTTCCGAGACGCCGGTGCCGATGGTGGCTTCAGCACTCGGCATGGCGCGCACCATGGCGCAACCGATCCCCGCGCGCCCATGAGCAAGACGCCCGATCTGCAGAACGCGCCAGACGCGCATGCTCCGTTCACCAGCAGGCTCGCCCGCCGGCTGGGAGCGCCGCGTGATGCCGCCGTGCCGCGTATGGAGGATGTGCGGATTACCGCACCCGATCTCGACCGTCGCGCGACGATGGACAAAACGCGCGGCCGGCTGGTGCTGGCGGCTGGTGGGTTCATGGTGCTGTTCACCGCGATCGGACTGAAGCTGGCAGTGGCGACCATCATAGCTCCCATGCCGCTGCGCGCGCAGGAGGCTCGCAAGCTTCTCCAATCCGGCCCACCGAGCCCTCCCCCGTTGAAGACGGCAATGGCTCCAGCTGCTGCGCGCCCGACGGAGGCACAGCATGCAAAGCGGGCGATGATCACGGATCGCAACGGCGAGGTTCTGGCGCTGTCGCTGCCGACGGCTGCCGTGATCGCCAATCCTCGCGCGCTGATCGACCCTGCTGACGCCGCCCACAAGCTCAAATCAGTGCTGCCGCGCATCGACGAGGAGCAGGTGGCGGAGAGGTTGGCCGATCAGAGCAAGCAGTTCGTCTATCTCGCCCGGCAGGTGACGCCACGTGAGCAGCTGGCGATCAATGATCTCGGTATTCCCGGTGTGGATTTCGAACGCACCGAGCGCAGGCGCTATCCGCTGGGCCGGGTGGCGGCACAGGTGCTGGGCGGCGTGGATGTTGATGGCCACGGCATTGCCGGTGTGGAGCGGCATTTCAACGAACGGCTGGCAACGGATGCAACGCCGCTTCGACTATCAATTGATGTGCGTGCGCAGGCGGTGGTGCGCGAGGAACTGCTCAGCGCGATGCAGGAGTTCAAGGCCATCGGTGCCTGCGGCATCGTGATGGATGTTCGCACCGGCGAGGTGATCGCCATGGTGTCGCTGCCAGATTTCGATATCAACAATTCCGGCAGTGCGGTGCCAAATGAGCGGGTGAACCGTGCGGTGGGGGCGGTGTATGAGCCGGGCAGCACGTTCAAGCTGCAGACGGTGTCGATGGCACTCGACGCTGGGGCCGTGCACATCTGGAACGGGTTTGACGCAACAAGTCCTATTAAGATCGGCCGCTTCTCGATCAACGATTTCGAGGGCAAGCATCGCTGGCTGTCGGTGCCGGAGATCATTGCCTATTCCTCCAATATCGGTGCCGCGCGCATGGCCGAGGCCACTGGCACGGCGGTGCAAAAGGTGTGGATGGACAAGCTTGGCATGACCAAGCGCACCGGCATTGAATTGCCGGAGAACGCGGCACCATTGTTCCCGCCGGCCAACAATTGGGGCGAGGCCGCGACGCTGACCATCGGCTTCGGCCATGGCATTGCGGTGACGCCTTTGCATGTTGTCTCAGGCACAGCGGCATTGGCCAATGGCGGCGTGAAGCTACCTCCTACGTTGGTTGCACAAGACAGCGCGGATCTCAGACCTGCTGGTACCCGCATCATGCAGGCCAGCACATCGGACATCACCCGCAAGCTGATGCGCCTCGTGGTGACCGCGGGCTACGGCAAATCCGCCGAGGTGCCCGGCTATTTCGTCGGTGGCAAAACCGGCACGGCGGAGAAGGTGAGCGGGCATGGCTATGCCAAGCACGCCAACGTCTCGGCCTTCATGAGCGTATTCCCGATGAACGCGCCGCGCTATGCCGTTTATATGATGCTGGATGATCCGAAGGCGGATGCCAGCACGCATGGGTATTCCACGGCAGGCTGGGTCTCGGCCCCTGCCGCTGGGCGGGTGATTGCGCGGATCGGGCCGATGCTGGGCTTGCTTCCGGAGACCGACACGGCGGCCGCCACCGAGGCCTCGCTTGCCATTCCGCTGCAGCCGGGCAGACCCGCCGGTGCTCCGGCAACAACCCCGAGAGCGCCGGCTCCAGTGGCGCAGAACAAGCCGCCACGCGCCGCAGCCCCGCCCAGCGCCGCCTTGCCCGTCGTGGCACCGCCCACCCGCGATCTCAGCCGCGACGTGACGATGCGGATGCCGGCCAATGCAAGGTGACGCGCTGATGCGCTTGGTCCCCGGCGCAGACCCCACCATCTGGCGCGCCGTGGCCGGACTCGACATTCAAGGCGTGACGGCGGACAGCAAGCTGGCAGGCCCGGGCATGTTGTTCGCGGCCCTGCCCGGCACCCGGGTGCAAGGTGCGGATTTCATTGCCGATGCGGTGGGGCGTGGGGCATCGGCGGTACTGGCCCCGGTCGGCACCGAATGGCCGCCGGGCGTGCCGCCTCGCCCGTTGCTGACCGATGCCGAGCCGCGCCGCAGCCTTGCCTATATCGCAGCAGCGCTTGCTGGGACGCAGCCGGCGCAGGTGGTGGCGATCACGGGGACCAACGGCAAAACCAGCACGGCTGAGTTCCTGCGGCAGCTTTGGCAAATGGCGGGCCGCCCCGCTGCAAGCATCGGCACACTCGGGTTGATCGCCCCCGGCTTCGCCGCGGGTCCGGGCCTCACCACGCCTGACCCCGTGGCGTTGGCGCATAACCTCGCACGGCTGGCGAAGGCGGGGATTCAGTCTGCCGCCATCGAGGCGTCATCGCATGGTCTGGATCAGTTCCGGTTAGACGGCGTTCGGCTGTCGGCGGGGGCGTTCACCAATCTGACCCGCGACCATCTGGATTATCACGGCAGCATGGCGGCCTATCGCGTGGCCAAGCTGCGTTTGTTCGGTGAATTGCTGCCGCAGGGTGCTCCGGCGTTGGCGAGTGCCGCGTTGGACGCCGAGACCATGAAGATGCTGCGCGCCGTTTGCACTGAGCGGCGGCTGGATTTCGGTGTGGTGTCCCCTTTCCTGTGCATTCCCTCTGCGGATGGCCAGTTGATCGAATATCGCGGGGAAAGCTTTCACCTGCCGCTCGCCGGGCAGTTCCAGGCGGACAACGCGATCCTCGCTTGTGCGCTGGCGGAGGCGACCGGGCTTGCCAATGCGCGTCGGCATCTCGGCTCGCTGGCGGGGGTGCGCGGCAGGCTTGAGTTGGTGGCGACGCTGGCCAATGGTGCCGCCGCCTATGTGGATTTCGCTCACACGCCGGATGCGCTGGACCGGCTGATTTCGGCATTGCGGCCGCATACGTCTGGCCGTCTGCACATTGTGTTCGGAGCCGGTGGTGACCGCGATCCAGGCAAGCGCCCCCTGATGGGACAGGCCGCCGCTGCAGCGGACCACGTCATCGTCACGGACGACAACCCGCGAACCGAAAATGCCGCCAGTATCCGTGAAGCCGTTCGCGCCGGTTGCCCCGACGCCACGGATATTGCGGACCGTGAGGCGGCCATCGCTGCGGGCCTCAATGTCCTCGCACCCGGTGACGTACTGGTGGTGGCCGGCAAGGGCCATGAGCAGGGCCAAACCATTGGCACCGAAACGCACCCGTTCGACGATGCGACGGTGATCGGCCGATTGGTCGGCCGGGCATGAGCGCGCTCTGGACACCCGCCGACCTGCTCGCTGCCAGCTTCGGTATGCTGCGCGTGCCGTTCTCCGCGAACGGCGTTTCGATCGACAGCCGCAGTATCAAACCCGGCCAGATGTTCGTGGCGCTGGTGGGTGAGAATGGTGATGGGCACAAACATGTCGCGCAGGCGTTGGGAAACGGTGCCGCTGGGGCGATGGTCCACACCCTGCCGGACGATGTGCCGGATGACGCCAAACTGCTGATTGTGCAGGACACTTTCCAGGCCTTGCATGATCTTGCCCGCTTTGCCCGCGCCCGGTTTGAAGGCCGCTTGGTGGCGGTGACCGGGTCCGTCGGCAAGACAACCACAAAGGAGATGCTCCGCTGCGTGCTGCAGGCGCAGGGCAAGACCTGGGCCGCCGAGGCCTCGCACAACAATCATTGGGGGGTGCCGCTTACCCTCGCGCGGATGCCAGCGAATGCCGCCTATGCGGTGGTCGAAATCGGCATGAACCATGCTGGCGAAATCGCACCGTTGGCCCGCCTCGCCCGCCCGCACGTCGCCGTCATCACCACCATCGCCACCGCCCATATCGGCCATCTCGGCAGCATTGAGGCAATTGCCGATGAGAAGGCCAGCATCGCCGAGGGCCTGGAGCCTCATGGCGTGCTGCTTCTTCCTGCGGACAGCCCACTCTTTGCCCGCATGGCCGCCTCAACCACTCATAAGACTGAGAGTTTCGGCCACATCGCCACCCATCGCCTGACCAGCACCAAGGCCGACGCCGATGGCACCGACATCACTGCTGATATCGCTGGCCACGCCATCAGCTTCCGCCTGAACGCTCCTGGCATGCACATGGCGATGAATGCCGTGGCAGCCTTGGCCGCCACCACCCTGCTCGGAGCTGATCCTCTGGCCGGTGCCGCAGCACTCGCTGATTTCGCACCGGGTGCCGGGCGTGGTGCCAGACGTGCCGTCGAATTGGACAGCGGCACCGTCACGCTGCTCGACGAGAGCTATAACGCATCCACTGCCTCGGTACGCGCAGCATTGGCATTGCTGGGCCTAGCGCCCGCCACTCGTCGCATCGCTGTGCTGGGCGATATGCTGGAAATGGGCGATGCTGGCCCCTCCGAACACGCCAGCCTCGCGCCGGATGCGCTGGCCCACGCCGACCTGCTGTTCACCTGCGGCCCCTTGATGTGCGGGCTGCACGATGCCATGCCGCCTGCTCGCCGCGGTGCCCATGCAATCGATTCGGCCAGCCTCGCCCCCCTCGTGACAGCTTCCTTGCGCGCGGGAGACGCCGTGCTGGTGAAAGGTAGCCTGGGCAGCCGCATGAAGATCATTGTCGAAGCGATTGACGCAGCTACGCGCGCCGCCTCCGACCAACACCAGGACCAACGCTGATGCTGTACGATCTCGCGCGCCCCTTCGCGGACCAAATTCAGCTTGCGAACCTTATTCGCTACCTCACCTTCCGGTCCGGTGCCGCCTGCATGACAGCGCTGATCCTGAGTCTGGTGCTCGGCCCGGCCCTCATTCGCTGGCTGAAGTCAGTGCAAGGCAGCGGCCAGCCGATCCGCCCGGATGGACCGGAGAGCCACCTGCTGACGAAGAAGGGCACGCCCACAATGGGCGGTGTGCTGATTTTATCCACGCTCACCGTCTCCACTCTGCTGTGGGCCGATCTGCGCAACCAATATGTGTGGGCGGTGCTGACCCTCACGCTCGGCTATGGGGCGATTGGCTTTATCGATGATTACATCAAGCTGTCCAAAGCCTCGTTTCGTGGACTGTCCGGCAGGGGGAAACTGGTTCTGCAAGTTGGTCTTGCGGTAGGTGTTGCCATCTGGATCATGAGCATCACGCGCGGACCGCTTGGCACCGGGCTTGTCGTGCCACTGCTGAAAGACGTGCTCATTCCGCTTGGGCTCGCCTTCCCGTTGGTTGCCGGTTTTGTGATGATCGGCGCTTCTAACGCGGTCAACCTCACCGACGGTCTTGACGGTTTGGCAATCGTGCCGACCATCATTGCTGCCGGTGTGTTCGCGCTGATCGCCTACCTTGTTGGAAACCACGTGTTCGCTGAATATCTGCGCATCCGCGAAGTGCCGGGCGTGGGCGAACTCAGCGTGTTCTGCTCCTCGATCATCGGTGCGGGGCTGGGCTTTCTGTGGTTCAACGCGCCCCCTGCCCGCGTGTTCATGGGTGACACCGGCAGCCTGGCACTGGGTGGCGCATTGGGTGCGGTGGCGGTGGCGACCAAGCATGAGATCGTGCTCGCCATTGTGGGCGGCCTCTTCGTGGTGGAGACGCTTTCAGTCGTCATCCAGGTGTTCTGGTTCAAGCGGACCGGCAGGAGGGTATTTCTGATGGCACCGCTGCATCACCATTTCGAGAAGAAGGGCTGGGCCGAGCCCACCATTGTGATCCGTTTCTGGATCGTCTCCGTCATCCTCGCCCTCATCGGGCTCGCCACGTTGAAGATCAGATGAGCAGCTTCCCAGCATATCTGCTGGCGGGCCATCGCTACGCGGTAGTGGGCCTCGGGAAAGCAGGATTGCCGGCTGCACGCGCACTGGTGGCGATGGGTGCCGAGGTGACGGTGTGGGACGACAAGCCCGCAGCACGCGAGGCTGCCGAGGGTTTGGTTGTGGCCGAACCAGTTTTGAATGGCCTGACCGCGCTGGTCCTTTCACCGGGCATTCCGCATGCGTTGCCAAAGCCGCACCCGATTGCTGAGGCCGCGCGCGCAGCACGAGTGCCGATCATTTGCGATGCGGAGCTGCTTTATGTTGCCGTGCGCGCTGCCGGCTCAAAGGCACGGTTTGCAGGCATTACCGGCACCAACGGCAAATCAACCACCACGGCATTGTTGGCACATATTCTGACAACGGCAGGAGTGCCGAACGAGGCCGGTGCAAATCTTGGTACCGCCGCACTTTCATTGCAATTGTTGAGTGACGATGGCGTGTATGTGCTGGAGATGTCCAGCTATATGTTGGAACGAATCGCCACTCTGCGGTTTCATGTCGCCTGCATGCTCAATCTCAGTCCAGATCACCTCGATCGCCATGGCGACATGGCAGGCTACGCCCATGCCAAGCGGCAGATCTTTGCGCGTCAGACCAACACCGACACGGCTGTGATCGGCATTGATGACGCGTATTCTCTCGACATGGCGAACAGCCTGCTGCGTGCGATCCGCATCAGCGAGCATGATGCGCCAATTGCCAAAGGTCGCACCCTGCCCGGCCTGCACAACGCGCAGAATGTCTCCGCAGCGACCGCAATGGCTCGCGCGCTTGGCGTTTCGGATGAAGCGATTGAAGAGGGTATCCTAACCTATCCTGGTCTGCCGCACCGGCAGGAACTGGTGGCCAACATCGCTGGCGTTGACTGGATCAATGACAGCAAGGCGACCAACGCCGACAGCACCGCCAAGGCACTTTCCTGCTACGATAACATTGTTTGGATTGCGGGTGGTTCAGCGAAAGAAGGCGGCATCGAAACGCTGGCCGAATATTTCCCGCGCATCGCGCACGCCTTTCTCATCGGCCGCGACGCAACGGTGCTGGCGGAGACACTGGCTCATCATCAAGTGCTGCATAGCATCGTTGGAACGCTCGAAACCGCGGTGCGTCAGGCAGCCCTATTTGCGCTCGGTGCCGACCCTAGCCCGGACGTGGTTCTGCTTTCCCCCGCCTGTGCCAGTTGGGATCAGTTCACCGGGTTTGACCAGCGCGGCGACCAGTTCCGCGCTCTTGCCAAAGGTCTTGCATAATGCCCGCATTGTCGCGCGCCGATACCTCGCTTCTGGGCCGCTGGTGGTGGTCGGTTGATCGCTGGACCCTGATGGCGATCGCGACACTGATCGGCTTCGGCTATGTGATGATGCTTGCCGCGTCCCCGGCAGTGGCGGAGCGGATCGGTCAGGCGCGGGACAGCTTCATCTTCAAGCAGGTGGCGTTTCTCGCGATTGCCGGGCTGATTGTCGTGGCCGTATCCCTGCTCTCCCCGCGTGGTGTGCGGCGGCTGTCGATTGCAGGCTGTGGCGTGGCGCTGCTGCTGACGGCGGCCACCCTCGTGATCGGGCCGAACATCAAGGGTGCCACACGCTGGATCGCGCTGCCGGGATTGTCTGTCCAGCCGAGCGAGTTTTTAAAGCCGTGCTTTGCTGTTGTCACCGCCTGGCTGCTGGCCGATGGCAAGCGCATGCTGGGCGTGCCCGGCCTGCCAGTGGCGCTTGGCATCTACGCGCTGATCGCCCTACTGCTGAAATCGCAGCCGGATATAGGGATGCTCGCCGTGGTGACGGTGGTGTTTCTGACACAGCTCTTCGTGATCGGCCTGAACCTCACCTGGATCGCAGTTGGGGCCGCCCTGATCGGCGTCGGCGGTGTGGCCGCGTTCTTCACCCTGCCGCATTTCCACACCCGCATTCTTGATTTCTTCCAGGGCAAGGGCGATCATTTCCAGATTGATCGCGCCCTGGAAGCTTTCGGCAGCGGTGGCCTGCTGGGGCGCGGCCCTGGTGAGGGCATTGTGAAGGACGCGCTGCCCGACGCCCACGCGGATTTCGTCTTTGCCGTGATGGGCGAGGAGTTCGGGCTGGTGATCTGCACGCTGGTGATCGGGGTGTTTGCGTTCATCGTCATTCGCGGGCTGCTGCGCCTGCTGTCGGAGGGCGATCTATTCACCGTGCTGGCCGCCACCGGGCTGGTGGCGAGCTTCGGCCTGCAGGCCTGTGTGAATATGGCCTCGACCCTTCATCTGATCCCCACCAAGGGGATGACGCTGCCGTTCATTTCCTATGGCGGCTCCTCGGTGATGGCGATAGCACTAGGCATCGGTATGTTGTTGGCGCTGACGCGGCGCGGCGGATCGAGCGAGTTGCTGTGAGCGGACCGATCATCATCGCAGCTGGCGGCACGGGCGGGCATTTCTTCCCCGCGGAGGCACTGGCTGCCGAGTTGATTGCGCGCGGCCGCACCGTGGCGCTGATGACCGACGCCCGCTCCGGTGGTGAGCGGTCGGCGGTGTTCGCGCAGAGCGAGCGTTTTGTGCTGAGCGGTGCCGGCATCGCAGGGCGAGGCCTGGGAAAGGCCATGCGCAGCGCTGGCGCTTTGGCAAGCGGGACGCTGCAGGCTCGATCTATTCTGCGCAAGCTTCGGCCAGATGCGATTGTGGGTTTTGGCGGATATCCGACTGTGGCCCCAGTGCTGGCCTCGCGCAGCCTTGGCCGCCGCCCGCGCGTCATCCTGCACGAGCAAA
Source organism: uncultured Rhodospirillales bacterium (assembly GCA_903823665.1). Lineage (GTDB taxonomy): Bacteria > Pseudomonadota > Alphaproteobacteria > Acetobacterales > Acetobacteraceae > CAIQQQ01. The sequence continues at coordinate 17,761 of CAIJTR010000060.1, read as the reverse complement.
ACGCCGTGCTCGGTCGCGCCAACCGCGCCCTTTCAGGGTTTTGTGATGCCTTAGCCTTGAGCTTTGACAAGACATTAAAGCTTCCGGCCAGCGCTCGGAAGGTTACCACCGGCAACCCGGTGCGCCACGCCATCACGGCGCGCGCCGGGCAAGGTTACGATTCCAGCGAAAATGAGTTCCGCCTGCTCGTCCTCGGCGGCTCGCTGGGTGCGCGTGTGTTCAGCACCACGCTGCCAGATGCCATTGCGCGCCTCCCCGCTGAATTGCTTGGGCGGTTGCGGATCACGCAGCAATGTCGCGCTGAGGATCTGGACGCGGCTCGCAAAGCTTATCATGAGATCGGCATCAATGCTGATCTGAGCACCTTCTTTCCGAATGTAGACGTACTGCTTGAAGCAGCCCATCTTGTGATTGCCCGCGCGGGGGCCTCAACCGTGGCCGAGCTCGCAGCCATCGGCAGGCCCGCCATATTGGTGCCGCTCCCCAGTGCCATTGACGACCATCAGCGCGCCAATGCGCTGGCGTTGGCCAATGCGGGTGGAGCGTGGATGATGCATCAGTCGATTTTCGATGGTGCTGATCTTGCTGATTTTCTGGCTCCGCTGATCCGTGATGCCGGTGAACTTCGCCCAATGGCGAGTGCATCTGCTTCCTTCGCGCGGCTAGATGCGACCAGCCAGCTTGCCGATCTTGTCGAACACACCATCAAAAATGCGGGGAACGCAGCATGAGGGCGCTTCCTCTCACAATTGGTGCCATTCACTTCGTCGGCATTGGCGGCATCGGTATGTCCGGCATCGCTGAGGTGCTGCACACGCTGGGCTATACCGTGCAGGGCAGCGATATCGCCGAGAGCGCAAACGTGCTTCGCCTGCGCGAGGCGGGCATTCACGTGGCGGTGGGCCATGACGAGGCCAATCTGCGTGATGCACGGGTGGTTGTGATCTCAACCGCTGTGAAGCCCGAAAACCCCGAAGTGCGCGCCGCCCGAACTCGGCTTATTCCCGTCGTACGCCGTGCAGAAATGCTTGGCGAATTGATGCGGTTGCGGTGGGCCATCGCGGTGGGCGGCACACATGGCAAAACCACAACCACCAGTCTAGTGGCCAGCGTTCTCGAAGCAGCGCATCTCGATCCCACCGTCATCAACGGCGGCATCATCAACGCCTATGGCTCCAACACCCGCATGGGGGCCGGCGAGTGGATGGTTGTGGAAGCCGATGAATCAGATGGCAGCTTCCTGCGTCTGCCCGCCACCATCGCGGTTGTCACCAACATCGACCCCGAGCATCTCGACCATTGGGGCACCGCCGAGGCGATGACGGCTGGGTTTGATCAGTTCGTGCAGAACATTCCGTTCTATGGCTTTGCCGTGCTGTGCATCGACCACCCGGCGGTGCAGCAGATGATCCCACGGCTGTCTGATCGCCGCGTGATCACATACGGATTCTCGCCACAAGCCGATGTGCGTGCCGACCGCCTCGTGATGGACCGCATGGGGGCAACGTTTGAGGTCGAGGTTGCCGATCGTGCCCGTGGCCGGACTCGCCGCATGGGGCCGTTTCGTCTTCCAATGCTCGGCGCGCACAACGTCTCGAACGCGCTCGCCGCCATCACCATCGGCATCGAGATGGAGATCGACGACGCAACATTGCGCAGCGCGTTCCTCAACTTTCGCGGTGTGCAGAGGCGCTTCACCAAAACCGGTGAAAGCGGCGGCATCACCGTCATCGATGATTACGGCCATCACCCGGTGGAAATCATGGCCGTGCTGAAGGCCGCACGTCAGGCCGGTGCGCGTGACGTGATCGCGGTCATGCAGCCACATCGCTACTCCCGCCTCGCCTCGTTGTTCACCGAGTTCTGCACCTGCATGAACGACGCAGGCACCGTGATCGTGTCAGATGTCTACGCAGCTGGTGAGGCACCCATCGCGGGCGTTAACCGTGATGCGCTGATCGAGGGTATGCGCGCGCGCGGCCATCGCAGTGTGGTGCCGCTGCCAGGGCCAGAGCACCTTGCCGAAATGATCCATGCCATCGCCAAACCCGGCGATTTCGTGATCTGCCTCGGTGCAGGCAACATCACCCATTGGGCGGCGGCACTTCCTGCACAATTGGCCGCATTGCAGGCCCCAAAACGATGATCTCGATGCTGCCTCCTCTGCGCGGCCGCCTGCAAGCGGGAGCTGATCTGGCAGCGACGACGTGGTTTCGCGTGGGCGGCCCGGCGGAGGCGCTGGTACGGCCCGCGGATATGGCGGACCTTGCGGCGTTCCTTGCAGCACTGCCGCATGAGGTGCCGGTCACCGTGATTGGTGCCGCTTCAAACCTGATTGTGCGTGATGGCGGCGTCCACGGTGTGGTGATCAGGCTTGCACGCGGGTTCAACGAGATTGCGGTCGAGGCTGACGGCATTGTGGCAGGTGCGGCGGCGCTCGACCTTACGGTGGCAGAACATGCAGCAACCGCTGGCCTGGGTGGGTTGGAGTTCCTCTCCGGCATTCCCGGCACCATCGGCGGGGCAGTCGCAATGAACGCCGGTGCCTATGGCGGCGATGTGGCTGGGTGCCTCGATTGGGCAGAGATGGTGACCCGCTCAGGTGAGTTGGTCACGTTGAGCGCCGCAAAACTTGCCTTCGCCTATCGCCACGCAAGCCTTCCGGCTGGTGGCATCGTGGTTCGTGCGCGGTTTCGCGCGCACCCCACGCTTCCGTCCACAATCGCCGCGCGTATGGCCGAGATTCGTACGAACCGTGAGGCGACGCAGCCTGTCCGTGCCCGCACCGGTGGCTCCACCTTTCGCAACCCGCCGGGCATGAAGGCGTGGGAGCTGATCGACGGTGCGGGCTGTCGCGGTTTGGTCCGTGGCGGGGCGCAAGTCTCAGAGAAGCACTGCAACTTCCTGCTAAACACCGGCAACGCAACCGCTGGCGATGTCGAAGGCCTCGGCGAAGATGTCCGCGCCCGCGTGCTAGCAGCCACAGGCGTTGAACTACACTGGGAAATTCGCAGGCTTGGCGTGCCTCAGCGTCAGGAGCAGCCGGCATGATCCGCGTGGCAGTCCTTTATGGTGGAATTTCGGCCGAACGCGAGGTCAGCATGTCCAGCGGAAAGCAGGTGATCCAGGCGCTCATCGCTACCGGCTACGATGTCACACCGATCGATGTTGGGCCTGATCTTCGCACCACCATCGCCGCCCTCACACCCAAGCCAGATGTGGTGTTCAACGCCCTGCACGGCCGGTTTGGCGAAGACGGTGCCATTCAAGGTGTGCTTGATTGGCTCAACATCCCCTACACCCATTCTGGCATTCGTGCCTCCGCACTGGCGATGGACAAGGCAATGGCCAAGGCGATTTTCGCCAGTGCTGGATTGCCCATAGCCCCCGGTGGCATCCATGACGTGAAAAGCCTCATCGATGCTGATCCCTACCCGGTGCCCTATGTCATCAAGCCGCTGAACGAGGGATCATCGGTCGGGGTTGAGATCATTCGCGACGGCGATAATCGCAGGGCCGCCGTCGCCAGCGGCTGGCGCTTTGGAACCACGGCAATGGTCGAAGAATTCATCCCCGGCCGAGAACTGACGGTGGGCGTGATGGGTGACCGTGCCTTGGCCGTGACGGAGATTATCGCCAGCCATAAGTTTTACGACTACGAAGCAAAATACGCTGATGGCGGCTCGCGTCATGTCATTCCGGCAGACATCCATCCTGATGTTACCGCAGAGGCTATGCGCGTGGCTCTTGCGGCACATCGTGCGCTCGGGTGCGCCGGGGCGAGCCGCGCTGATTTCCGGTATGACGACACCATCGGCGAACCAGGCCGGCTTGTGCTGCTGGAAGTCAACACCCAGCCCGGATTAACCCCCACGTCACTGCTGCCTGAGCAGGCGGCGCATATTGGTATCGAGTTCCCAGCTCTGTGTCGCTGGATGGTGGAGGCTGCATCATGCCGCGCGTGAAACCTCGTGTGGTGCAAACCGCTTTGCCGGACCGGCCCAATCGCTGGAAGCTGATGCTGCGCAGGCAACGCAAATTGCTGCGGCCCACGGTATTCGCATCCGCTGCCGTCATCGTCTTGATCGGTATCGCAGTCGCCGCCAACTCGTTTGGCCATGGTGCGCCCATGCGCGATCGTGCGGGAATGGCCACAGCTGGCATTGGTCTCACTATTCAAACCATCAGCATCGAAGGGCAGGAAAAAACACCGCAGAAGCTACTGAACGCGGCGCTTGATGCCAAAGTTGGGTCGCCCATTCTAGGCTTTTCTGTTTCCGATGCCCGTGCGCGTTTGGAGGCTATTCCCTGGGTTCGCTCCGCTATCGTTGAACGTGTGTTGCCAGGCACAATTCATGTGGTGCTGAACGAGCGCAGACCGTTCGCGGTTTGGCAGAACCAGGGCAAATTCACGCTCATTGATCAGGCCGGCAAAAACGTCACTGATAGCAACATCTCAGATTTTGCCGACAAGCTTCCGCTGGTGGTGGGTATTGGTGCGGACGTGGAAGCCGCGTCGCTGTTGAAATCGATGGAAGCCTATCCGGTTATAACAAGCCATCTGGTGGCTGCTGTGCGTGTCGGCGAGCGCCGTTGGGATTTGTGCATGAACAGCGGTGCAAATGTTCAACTGCCCGAGGGTGCCGAAGTGCCAGCCCTGGCAAAATTGGCAGAATTGCAGACCAGCAAAGCAATCCTTGATCGGCCGCTACAGGAAATCGACCTGCGTTTGCCAGATCGTTTGCGCATTCGCTCCATGGTCGAGGGGCCATGCGGCCAGGCTCATGAGAACGCTGCCCATGCCCCCGCTCCTGCCACACCGTCGAGGAAGGCCACATGAACGCCATCTCACCCGGCAGTGCCACACGCTCCGCCAACCAGATTTTGCCAGATCAACCAGAGCCACGCGCCCGTCCGCGCGGGGGACCACGTCCGTCTGGGCCGTTCGGAATTCTTGATATCGGAACAACAAAGATCGCGTGCATCATCGGCCGGGTCGAATCAGATGGAACGCCGCGCGTGCTTGGTTTCGGCTGGCAACGTGGCCAGGGTGTTCGCGCAGGTGGCATCGTGGATATCGAGCAGGCCGAACGTGCCATTCGTGCAGCCGTTGGGGCTGCGGAGGAAATGGCTGATACGCGGCTTCGCGCCGTCACGGTAAATCTCTCTTGTGGCCAGCCGGAAAGCCGCCTGTTCAACGTGCGCTGGCCGGTTGGCGGGCGCGCGGTGACAGAAATGGACGTGCGTCGCGTACTGCTGGAAGGCCGCGCCCGCGCCGCTTCCGACGGTCGTCAGATCATCCACGCCATGCCGCTGAATTTCGCGGCGGACGATACAATGGGCGTTGACGATCCGCGAGGGCTGTTTTGCGATACATTGAGTGCCCGTATGCATGTCATCGACGCTACGCACAGCGCACTGCGCACTCTGCAGGCCTGTTTGCAGCGTTGCGATCTTGGCATCACCGCGCTGGTATCTGCGCCGATGGCTGCGGGTATTGCCACATTAGTGGAAGACGAAAAGCAGCTTGGTGCCACAGTGCTCGACATGGGCGGCGGCACGACAGGCATGGCGGTGTTCGCTGAGGGCCAGTTGCTGCACACGTGTCAGTTGCCGATTGGTGGACAGCATGTGACCAACGACATCGCCCGTCTGCTCTCAACGCCCGTTGCGCATGCTGAACGCCTGAAAACATTGTTCGGCAGCGCACAATCGAGCCCCGACGACGAGCGTGAGATGCTTCCGGTGAAGCTCGTCGGTGAGGCCGAACATCAGATTGCCAAGGTGCCGCGTAAGGCGGTGGTGGGCATCATCATCCCAAGGCTCGAAGAGACATTCGAGATGGTGCGTGAACGACTCGAAGGCTTCGGCTCAATAGCAGGCCATCGCGTGGTGCTGACCGGCGGTGCCAGCCAGTTGCAAGGCGTTCGCGAAATGGCTGCCACGATCCTTGACCGTCAGGTTCGTGTGGGTCGCCCAACATCACTCCGAGGCCTGCCCGAGTCGGCCGCGGGCCCTGCGTTTGCCACTTCCGTCGGCCTGCTTTCGTGGGCCTCGGGAGAGGGCCGCACGGCCATGGACATCGATATCGATTCTGATCGCCCCGGCGGAATATTGCGCCGGATCGTCAATTTTTTGCGTGATCGCACGTAGGAATGCTGACGAATCGGAAATGCCACGTAGAAACGATCTCTCTGGGAGGAGAAACCCCGTGACCTTGAACCTGACCATTCCGCAGCAGATGCATACAGATTTCACGCCGCGTATCACAGTCATCGGGGTCGGTGGCGGTGGCACAAATGCTGTGAACACCATGATTTCGCTCGACCTGAAGGGCGTGGACTTTGTCGTTGCAAACACTGATGCGCAGTCGCTGCAAAATGCGCGCGCGGATCGGCGCATTCAGCTTGGGCCGCATCTGACCCAGGGCCTTGGTGCAGGAGCAAAGCCGGAAATCGGTCGTGCTGCTGCCGAAGAAGCGATGGATGAGGTGTATCGTCACCTTGATGGCGCTCATATGGTGTTCATCACCGCAGGCATGGGCGGCGGCACTGGTACGGGAGCTGCACCGGTGATCGCACGCATGGCTCGTGAGCGCGGCATCCTGACGGTTGGCGTTGTGACCAAACCCTTTACGTTTGAGGGTGCTCGCCGCGCGCGTGCTGCTGAGCAAGGAATAGACGAGCTGCAGCAATGGGTTGACACGCTGATTGTCATTCCCAACCAAAACCTGTTCCGTCTGTCGAATGAACGCACTGGCTTCAAGGAAGCGTTCAAGATGGCCGACAACGTGCTCTATATGGGTGTGCGCGGCGTGACTGATCTGATGGTTGCACCTGGCATGGTGAACCTCGATTTCGCAGATATCCGCACCGTCATGGCGGAAATGGGCAAGGCGATGATGGGCACGGGCGAGGCTGACGGTGAAGGCCGTGCACTGCGCGCTGCCGAGCTTGCCATCTCCAATCCGCTGCTTGAGGACACGTCGATGTCCGGTGCACGCGGCCTTCTCATCAACATCACCGGTGGTGAAGACCTCACGCTGTTCGAGGTTGATGAAGCCGCCAACCGCATCCGCCAGGAAGTGGACGACGAGGCGAACATCATCTTCGGCTCGGCCATCGACGAAACGCTGAATGGTCGCATCCGCGTATCGGTTGTGGCCACGGGCATCGAGAACGCCCTCACCAAGCATGTGGAGCGTCCCACCCTGGTTGCCGTTGGTGGCGGCAGCGTGATGCCGATGGCGAATGCCGTTGCACAGCATCAGGCAAACCAGCAGGTTCAGGCCAACGTCACGCAGGCACCGCAGGGCAATGCCATGCCGGCACCACGTAGCCTGGCACCGGCCGTTGCACGCGAGCAAGTTGTTCGTGCGGCACCGGCTGCACCCAATCGCGCAATCAGCCAACCGAATGCGGCACCGTCACCTGTAGCGGCTCCGATGTCCCGCGTGGTGCAGTCACCAGTACGTCCCAGTGCGCTGCTTCAGCCAGAGCCAAACTTGTCTGTTTCCAGCCTAACGGAAATTAACCCTACCGCTGGGTTTGATCTGGACGAACCGCCGCTGCCGCCACGCGCTATTCCGGCCCATCTAAAGCAGCCGCTCCGGCCACAGGCCCCCCCACCCCGCTCCACCCCTCGTGCAGCGGAGCCAAAGCCACAGGCGGTACGTCCGGCAATAGTGGCGGAGCCTTCTGCCGCTCCTAGCCAGCGCAAGAGCCTGTTTGGTATCGTGACTGGTGCCATTCGTGGTCACATGACAGAAACCCAATCTGAGCAGCCCACTCCGCGCGCCGAGCCGCAATATGCATCGCCATCACGCGAACCTGAGCAGGCACGGGCGCATGTCCGCCCGTCCGGTGGGGACGAAATTGGCATTGAGATCCCTGCATTCCTTCGCCGCCAATCGTAAATCCTTGGCGTGGCTAACAGGCCCCCTGTTGTCCCATAACTAGGGGACAGCAGGGGTTGTTTTTGCGACGTTGCAGCGCAGCGCGAATATGTCTGTATGTAACGCCATGTGATATCCAAAGTATTTTACAATCAATGACTTGCGTCGAAATATTTGGAAATAATGATTGACTGGCCCGAGCCGTCAAGCACCCTTAAGTTGTCATCATCGGACGCGCCGCTATCGGTCCGGTAACAAACGGCTCCAGGTCTGCTCGGATCAGGTGCCCTCGGGGAAAAGACTCGATGGACGGTATGCCTCACGGCCTTACTCTGCAAACCACCTCCCGCACGCAGCGCACGATCGCTTCGTCGATTGGGTGCGTGGGCGTGGGTTTGCACAGCGGCAAAAAGATCCGGCTCAATCTAGTGCCCCTCCCTGCTGGTAATGGCATCACGTTCCGCCGCATCGATCTCGACCCAACTCTTGGTGCCATTGATATCCCCGCGCGGCACGATCACGTCGTCGACACTCGGCTTTGCACGGTCATTGGCGATCCGGTGCGCCGCGAGTGCCGGGTGAGCACCGTCGAGCATCTCCTTGCGGCCTTGGCAGGTTGCGGTATCGACAATCTACTTATTGAGGTTGATGGGCCGGAAGTGCCGATCCTTGACGGTTCGGCCGCCAGTTTCGTTTTTTTGATCGACTGTGCGGGCATCGTAGAACAGGATGCGAGCACTGCGCGTATCGAAGTTCTGCGTACAGTTCGCGTCGAAAACGGCGCAGCTTTCGCTGAGCTTCGGCCATATGTTGATGGCTTTGACATGGCGCTGTCGATTGATTTTGACGCTGCCGCCATCGGCAAGCAGGCCCTTTCGATACATTTCTCGCCAGAAACCTTCCGCACTGAACTGTCTTATTGCCGCACCTTCACGCAGGCCCACGAAGTGGAAGCCCTGCGCGCCGCCGGCCTCGCACTCGGCGGCAGCTTGAACAATGCAATAGTCGTTGATGGTGCCAGGGTGCTGAACCCAACCGGCCTGCGCGTATCTGACGAGTTCGTTCGTCACAAGCTGCTCGATGCAGTAGGCGATCTGGCATTGGCCGGCAGCCCACTCTGCGCCCGATTCGTGGCAAATCGGACAGGTCATGCGCTGAACAACCAGCTTCTGCTGGCGTTGTTCGCCGACGACGCCAACTGGCGTTTGGTCGTCGACGATACTGCGAGCAATCCGATCTGGCAGCCGCTTTCGGCAGCAGCCTGATCACACGACAACGCTTCATCGGCGGGGCTTCGCCTACAGCCACACTGTGCTATAGACCGCGCTCCATAGCCGCCCGGTGATCGACTTGTTCCTGCCACGTCCCGTCCCTGTTATGCTGATGCTCTTGGCACTGGGCGGCTGTTCGCTGTTCGAGCCAGAGCAGAAGCCGGTCGATCTGACGAATGTTCCCCCCGAGCAGATCTACAGCAAGGGTATCGACGCGCTGAACGGCAAGAATTACGACGTGGCCGTGAAGCAGTTCGACGGGTTGGAGCAGACCTACCCGTATTCTAGCTTTGCGGTGAACTCGCAGCTGATGCAGGGCTACACCGAGTATCTGCGCAATCACTATACCGACGCGATCAGCGTTCTTGACCGCTTTATCCAGTTGCATCCGTCGAACCGTGATATCGCCTATGCCTATTATCTTCGTGCCTTGTGTTATTACGAGCAGATTGCCGATATCCAGCGTGACCAGAAAGGCACACAGGATGCCATGACCGCGCTTCAGGAAGTCGTCACCCGCTTCCCCGACAGTTCCTATGGCCGCGATGCTCGCCTCAAGATCGACCTTGCCCGCGATCACCTTGCTGGCAAGGAGATGGAGGTTGGCCGTTACTATGAGAAGCAACACCTCTACACCGCCGCCATAGGGCGCTTTCAACGAGTGGTGGATGATTACCAGACCACAAACCACGTGCCCGAGGCACTGCACCGGCTCACTGAGATCTATCTGAAGCTCGGCCTGCCCGATCAGGCTCGCAAAACCGCCGCTGTCCTCGGCCACAACTATCCCGGCAGCGAGTGGTATGAGAACAGCTACAACGACCTCATCGCGACCGGGCAGGTGCAGGGAGAGCAGGTGCACGGCACCACCGAGTCGGATGAGAAGCCAGGCTTCTTCAAGCGCAATCTTCCCTCGATCTTCTGACCGCCGCCAATGCTGAGCAGCCTATCGATCCGCGATGTGGTGCTGATCGAAAAGCTGGACCTCAGCTTTGACTCCGGCCTCACGGTGCTCACCGGTGAAACCGGGGCCGGCAAATCCATCCTTCTCGACAGCCTCGGTCTCGCCCTAGGTGCCCGCAGCGAGGCCGGTCTGGTGCGCCAGGGTGCCGAACAGGCGAGCGTTGCGGCGCTGTTCTCGCCCCCCTTCGGCCATCCCGCCCTCGCCTTACTCGCCGAACACGGCATCGACGGTGACGGCGATATCGTGCTGCGCCGTACTGTCTCGAGGGACGGCAAATCCCGCGCCTTCGCCAATGACCAGCCCGTCGGTGCCACCCTGCTTCGCCGCATCGGCGCATTGCTGGTCGAGGTGCAGGGCCAAGGCGATCAGATGGGCCTCGCTGACCCCGCCGGTCACACCGCCCTGCTCGACGCCTACGCCGTCCCCCCCGCTTTGCGCGCCGAAACCAGCACTGCGTTCCGGCATTGGCGAGACGCTGTCACGGCATTGCGCGAGGCCGAGGAAGCCATCGCCGCAGCCCAACGGGACGAGGAATGGCTGCGCCACGCCACCGGCGAACTGGGCATCCTCGCCCCCCAACCCGGTGAGGAGGAAAAACTCGCCATCGAACGCCAGCGACTACAGCAGGGCGAGCGTCGCGCCGAAGCCATTGCAGCCGCCATCTCCGAACTCACCCCACGCGATCGCCGCAGCGGCAGCCCCGGTGCCGCCCTTCGCGCCGCCAGCCGCGCCCTCTCCCGCCTCGCCCCGACCGCCGAAGCGGACAACCCGGCAGCCCCCGCCATGGCCGCCCTTGAACGTGCCGAGGAGGCACTGGCCGAGGCTGAAACCCTCCTCGCTCGCCTCGCCGACAGTGCGGACGCCGATCCCCGCCTGCTTGAAGCCGCCGAGGAGCGCCTGTTCTCCCTGCGCGCCGCCGCCCGCAAGCACAACGTATTGGTGGCCGACCTCCCCGCCCATGCCGAGTCCCTCCGCAACCGCCTCGCCGCCCTCGAAACCGGCACCGCCGAGATCGACACGCTGACGCTGAAAGCCAGCGCCGCCCGTGCGAAATTCGTGGCCGCCTGCGGTCGCCTCACCAAAGCCCGCACGGAAGCCGCGAGAAAGTTGGAACGCGCCATCGCCGTCGAATTGCCACCACTCAAACTCGACCGCGCCCGCTTCGTGGTAGAAATACTATCACAACTCGAGACTGGCTGGAACGCCTCCGGTGCCGATCAGGTGCGATTCCTGATCTCCACCAACCCCGGCCAAACGCCCGGCCCGCTTGCAAAAATCGCCTCCGGTGGTGAACTCTCCCGCCTCATGCTGGCGCTGAAGGTCGTCCTCGCCGGCGGCTCAACCGTCCCCACGCTGGTGTTCGACGAGGTAGACAGCGGCATTGGCGGGGCCACGGCAGCAGCCGTCGGCGAACGACTGGCACGGGTGGCCGAGAACGTGCAGGTCTTGCTCGTCACCCACTCCCCCCAGGTCGCCGCGCGCGGGGCCGCCCATCTGCGCGTTGCCAAATCCACCGGCTCCGGTCGCGCCGAAACCCGCGTGGAGCCCTTGCACGGTGCCGACCGCCGCGAGGAAATCGCCCGCATGCTGGCCGGGGAGACCGTCACCGAAGCCGCCCGCGCTGCCGCCGACAGCCTGATGGGCACGCCATGACCGAACTTCCCACGACACCCGAAGAAGCCGAGGCCGAACTCGCCCGCCTCGCAGCCCTCCTCGGGGAATATGACCGCGCCTATCACGAGCAAGACGCCCCCATCGTCAGCGACGCCGAATACGATGCCATCCGCCGCCGCAATGCCGAGATCGAGGCCGCTTTTCCGTCACTGATCCGCGCCGACAGCCCAAGCCGCCGCATCGGTGGCGCACCCGCCCAAGGCTTCGGCAAAATCCGCCACCTCGTTCCCATGCTCTCGCTCGACAACGCCTTCAACGCGGACGATTTCACCGAATTCGCCGACCGCGCTGGGCGTTTCCTCGGCCTCACCGCCCCCATCACCGGCTTCGTCGCCGAACCCAAAATCGACGGCCTGTCGATCTCTCTCACCTACACCCGCGGCCAACTCCTGCACGCGGCAACGCGCGGTGACGGCACGGAAGGTGAAGACGTCACCGCCAACATCCGCACCATCACCAGCATTCCCACAACCCTGCCCGCTCCTCACCCCGACAGGATCGAAATTCGAGGCGAGATTTTTCTCTCCAAGGCCGATTTCCTCGCCCTCAACGCAGCGCAGGAGGCAGCCGGGGACAAGGTTTTCGCCAATCCCCGCAATGCCGCTGCGGGCAGCTTGCGCCAACTCGACCCCACCATCACCGCGCAACGGAAACTGCGCCTGTTCGCCTATGCGATGGGCGACGCCTCGGCACCAGTCGCAGCCACACACTGGGACTATCTGGAGCAGCTGATAGCCTGGGGCTTCACCGTCAACCCGCTCTCCACCCGCCTTGAAACCGCAGCCGAAGCCGCCGCCTTTCAGGACAAAATCGGCCTCGAACGCGCAGCGCTGCCCTACGACATTGACGGTGTGGTCTACAAAATCAACGCGCTCGACCTGCAATCCCGCCTCGGCTTCGTCGGTCGCACCCCCCGCTGGGCCATCGCCTGGAAATTCCCAGCCGAGCGCGCCACCACCACACTGGAAGACATCCTCATCCAGGTTGGCCGCACCGGTGCCCTCACCCCCGTCGCGGCGCTGACCGCCGTCAACGTCGGCGGCGTCATCGTCACCCGCGCCACCCTGCACAACGAAGACGAAATCGCGCGCAAGGATATCCGCATCGGCGACACCGTTATCCTGCAACGCGCTGGAGACGTCATTCCGCAGATCATCGGCATCGTGCCGGAGCGCCGCCCCGTTGATGCAAAGCCCTTCACACCACTCACCCACTGCCCGGTCTGCAACAGCCTCGCCGTCCGCCCCGCCGGCGAAGTCGTCCGCCGCTGCACCGGTGGGCTGATCTGCGCCGCCCAAACCGAAGAACGCCTCATCCACTTAGCCTCTCGCGGTGCTTTCGACATCGAAGGTCTCGGCGATAAAACCATGCGCGAATTCTTCGCCGACAGGCTGATCCAAACCCCCGCCGACATCTTCCACCTCGCTACGCGCGAATCTGAAATCGCCGCCCGCGAGGGGTGGGGGGCGCTCTCCGCCCGCAATCTCATCCAGGCCATCGAGACACGGCGCGACATCTCACTCGCCCGCTTCATCTTCGGCCTTGGCATCCGCCGCATCGGCGAGGCCAACGCCAAGCTCCTCGCCCGCCACTATGGCAGCTTCACCAACTGGCGCGCCCAGATGCTGAACGCAGTCGTTATCGGCTCCGAAGCCCGCTCCGATCTCGGCAGCATCCTGCGCATCGGCCCCGCCATCGCCACCGAGCTCGCCGAGTTCTTCGCCGAACCCCGCAACGTCGCCACCATGGACGCGCTCGCTGCCGAGTTGCGCATCGCCGATGCCGAAGCAGCCCAGGCCAGCGCCTCGCCGCTATCGGGCAAAACCATCGTCTTCACCGGCACCCTCACCACGCTCGCCCGCCCCGAGGCCAAGGCCCTGGCGGAACGGCTGGGGGCCAAGGTCACCGACAGCGTGTCGAAAAAAACCGACCTCGTCGTCCTCGGCACCGACGCCGGCTCCAAAGCCCGCAAAGCCACCGAACTCGGCGTGCGCACGATCAGCGAGGCGGAGTTTCAGAGCATGGCTGAGACCGGGGAATAACCCACCACCCCCCGTCATTGCGAGGAGCGCCTTCGCTCCGTGGCAATCCAGATCGTCAAGCGGCGCAACTGTGGATTGCCACGCCGCCAAGCGGCGGCTCGCAATGACGAGAGAGAAACCCAAAGGACGTCAATTACGTTACGATATCGCAACGAATTAGGCGCAAGTTTCCCCGAAGCCCAAAACCCGTTTTGCGACGTCAGCACGCAACACCACAGCTCGGCCCCACGCCGGTCGCACACCCTGCACCCACGCCAGCAGCGTCGCGTTTTCCTCATGGAGGTACACCATCGTGATGGTGATCCCGTCCTGAATCCCCGAGGTGCCAACAGCGCCCTTGATGCAGATCCGGACGAAATCCGTCCGCGCCAGACCGCGCTGAACGCTCCAATGCGTCACCTCGCAACCTCGCAGCGGGAACTCGCCCTCGGCCATCTCCCGCATCAGCGCCATGAAAGCCGGCCAAACACTGTCCTCAGAGACCGGAACACCCAGCCCCATCAGCATCCGAACCAACCAAACCATCGCATCCCACCCGGGCACAGCTCCGCCCACCGCGCCAATTTGCGCAATCAGGCTCAACGGTGACGGGGAATCAGGGCGAGAGGACATTGGCGAGGATAAAGCATGGACGACATGCGTTTGTCAATAAATTAAACGTTTTGTTATTTCAATTATCCATTTTAAAATCACCGCCTCAGCAGCCAATGCCGGGTTTGTGACTTGACGGCGCGCGCGGCCGGCAACAGCGTGAACGTAACCTGAAGAAAATCTCAGGAGGGAGGTGCTTTAATGGCCCATCGTTTCATGCTGCCGAAAACGCGTTCCACCATTCACGCGGTGCTGCTGGGCACCGTAGTCGCCGCGAGCGCCGTCTTCTCACCGGCTCAGGCCGCATCGAATTATGTCTATCAGCAGACGCTCGTCATCCCCGGCGTGGCCTTCAGCGGCTATGATCTGGCAACGTTTGATCAATCCACCCAGCTCTATTACCTCACCGACCGGTCGAACAACGGCATCGACGTGTTCTCGGCCGCCAGCAACACCTACGTCGAGCGCATCGGGTCCGGGCTGTTCGCCGGTGCCACGCCCAGCAATGACAATGCCGGGCCAAACGGCATCAGCATCTCCAACGTCAGCGGTGGCAAGCTGCTGATCGCAGGCAACGGGCCGAGCACTCTGTTCAGCTTCAACCTCGCCAGCAACGGCACCACGGTGGTGGGCAGCCCGCGCATTACGTCCACCGCCGTGAGCGGCACGCCCACCCCGCCCAACCGCGTTGACGGCGTGGCCTACGCGCCCACCGCCAACACCATTCTGACGGCCAACAATGCCTCCAACCCCGGCTTCGTCACACTGGTCAACAACGCCACCGGTGCCGTCATCCGCAGCATCCTGCTCGATGGCACCGGCGGCTATCCGAATGTCGGCAGCAACGGCGTGGAAGCAACCATCTTCAACACCGCGCGCGGCACCTTCTTCGTGGCGGTGCCGGCGTTCAACGCGGCAGGCACGGGGGCCGGCGGCGTGATCGAGCTGGATGCCACCACCGGCAACCTGCTGCACACCTACGACTTCAACGCAATGGGCCTCACCGGTGGCTGCTCTCCCACCGGGGTCGCACAAGGGGCTGGGGCTGCGATGCTGGTTGCTTGCAGTGACGGCACCGTAGGCCACAGCGTTGTGCTCGACCCCACCGGTACCGGTAGCCTCACGCTGGTGGCGGGCATCGCCGGCGGTGATCAGGTCTCGTATGACGCAACCCGCAACGTGTTCTTCGAGGCCGCCCGCTTCCAGCCCGGCGGCCCGGTGTTGGGGGTGATCGACGGCAACACCCTGGCCGTGCAGACGCTGGCCATCGGATCGAACGACCATTCCGTCGCGGTCGATCCGGTCTCGGGCGAGGTGTTCGTGGCAACCGGTGCCACCACCGCCATCCCCGGTTGCACCACCGGCTGCGTCGCGGTCTTTGCCGTGCCGGAGCCCGGTGCCATGCCAATCCTTGCGGTTGGTCTGGTGGGGCTTGGTATCGTGGTGCTACGCCGCCGCCGTGCCTGATATGAGATGGGCTGCCGGATATTGCGGCGGCAGCCCGCTTTTCACTTCGCCGGCCTCGGGGTGAACTCCGCAATCCGCACACCCTCATGGGCGTCGGTCACGTAGATCGTCATATGGCCCAAAAGCCGCACCTCAATGGACATCAGCACCGGAACCGGCGGCATTCCCGGCACCAGCGGTGCCATCCAAACCGAGGAATGCTGCACCCGCCGCAGCATGTCGTCCGGCCCAGCATCCTTCGGGAAACCCGCAATCTGCCGACCCTCCAGATCGCATCGCAACGCCTGACCGGAAAAGCTCGACCGGCTCTCCAACGGCAACGTCTCCATCCCCACCGTCACCGCCGAAATAACCGAGGCGCGAAGGCCATCATACAACTGCACCTTCCCCTCACACCGCCCCGTCATGGCAACCGCGCGCAGCAGATGGGCAATGGCGCTGAGGTCATCCATGGTGTCCTTCTGCAGCGCCTCAGGAACCGGCTCGCGCGGCTCACTCACCGGCAAAATGCTGGCGACGATATGCGGTTGGCCATCCGGATACTCGATCTGCATCTTACGTGGCGCGCCGCGAAACTGACCCTGGCTCTCGTATGATTTCGGTGCCGCCCTGTTGCCGTCCCAGCCGCCCTGGGTCAACGCCATGTTCTGCGCCCGCAGCAGGGTTCCCGCCATGCCAACCACATGGAAATCAATGCCCACCTTATAACCCTGCGGCCCGAGCTCGGCTCCCACCCGCATGTTGGTCACATGCAAACCTGCCACATAGCCGCGATAACTCACCTCGGCACTGCCGCGCATCACCGCTGCCGGTATCGCAGCACTGCCCGCCGCTGGCTCTGCCAGCGCCACATGCGCCGCAAGCCCGCCCAGCACGCCCATCACGATAACCCGCATTCTGATCCCGCCCCTTGCCGGCTGCAGCGCTGCTTCACTGCGCTGTCGCTGCTTGACACCCACAGCCACAAAACCTAATACGCCGCCTCCCCGGTGCGGGCGCGTAGCTCAGCGGTAGAGCATTCCCTTCACACGGGAGAGGTCACAGGTTCAATCCCTGTCGCGCCCACCACATCGACTCGGTCAGTGTCATAAAGTCGTAACATCGACCAAGCACCGGCGCGACTCATACGTGCAGGCCATGCTATAAGCTGGCTGCAACAGCCGGGGGCCACCATGTCCGACACCATCGAACAGGCCAAATCCGGCCTAGAGCACGCCCATCACCAGGCCCATCACGGCGAGGAAGAGGGTGCCGGCAACGGCCCGCGCAACGTGGCGATCCTCATCGCAGCCCTCGCTGCCTGTCTGGCACTCTCGGATATGGGCGAGAAGGCAGCACAGAATGCCTATCTCACGCACCACATATCCGTCAGCGACACCTACGCCTTCATGCAGGGCAAGAACGTCCGCCGCACCACCTACAGCACCTCGGCAGATGTCATCTCAAGCCTGCCGGAACAGACGGACACCACTCGCAGCCGGATCGCAGCGCTCCGCGCCGAGGCAGACCGGATGGCAGACGATGCCAAAAGCGGCGAAGGCAGCAAGCAGCTCGCAGCCAAGGCGGACGCGGAAAAGCTTGAGCGAGACGAAGCCTTCCACGCCTACCACCATTTCGAACGCGCCACCGGCGGCCTGCAAATCTCCATCGTGCTGGCCTCAGTCTCGCTGGTCACCAAAACCAAACCGCTGACCTATATCGCAGCCCTGCTCGGTTTTGGCGCCGCCGCTTATGCCGGTCTGGTGGCCCTGGGCGTCGCCTAGAGCACGTTTCGACCAGATGGAATCATCTGGTCGAAAGTTCGTGCTCTAGAAACATATGACTCTAGAGCAACTTAGCGCCGACCAGATTGCACCGG